>NZ_JADCKW010000017.1:0-110065 GCF_014982155.1 Enterobacter cloacae complex sp. P16RS2
TCTGTTTTTATCCCAGATAAAACCTGTGGAGTTTAGAAAGCGTACCTGTAGCCTAAATGCTATTATTTTTAATAAAGACCTAACATTGTTAAAATATAAAAATTAAATATGATCAAATAAAAAGTATAATAATTATGTATGAATTAAAAGTAATGGCACAATACTAACATGATAAGGTCGATGTTGTAATTAGAAAATTAAAAAGCTGGACATTAATGGAATAGTGAAGGTGACAGGCATTAATTAATACTATCGACCCCCGTTTTAACACCGACAAAAAATTAAGCGTTGGAATACTTTTCTGTCTCCGGCATCCAACGTTCAATCAATGCTGCCGCCTGTTGGGGATAGCGATCGTGAATATGGCGGGCGAGGCGCTGAACTTCGGGGATCATGGCCTGATCGCGCAGCAAATCCACCACTTTGAATTCAGCGTTGCCCGTCTGACGCGTGCCCAGCAGTTCGCCCGGGCCGCGGATCTCCAGGTCTTTTTGCGCAATGACAAACCCGTCGTTACTGTCGCGCAGCACCTGCAACCGCATCTGGGCGGTTTTCGAGAGCGGGGCTTTGTAAAGCAGGACGCAGTGGGACGCTACCGCACCACGCCCAACGCGTCCGCGCAGCTGGTGGAGCTGGGCAAGACCCAGGCGCTCCGGGTTTTCGATGATCATCAGGCTGGAATTCGGGACGTCCACGCCGACTTCGATCACCGTGGTGGCGATCAGCAGATGTAAATCACCCTGTTTGAACGACTGCATCACCGCCTGTTTTTCGGCGGGCTTCATGCGTCCGTGAACCAGACCCACGTTCAGCTCCGGCAGCGCCAGCTTAAGCTCTTCCCACGTGGCTTCGGCAGCCTGCGCTTCCAGCAGTTCAGATTCTTCAATCAGCGTACAGACCCAGTAGGCCTGACGCCCTTCCTGGGTGCAGGCGTTGCGCACGCGGTCAATGATATCGCTGCGGCGCGTGTCGGGAATGGCGACCGTGGTGACCGGCGTACGGCCCGGCGGCAGTTCGTCGATGGTGGAGGTATCCAGATCGGCGTAAGCGGTCATCGCCAGGGTGCGCGGGATCGGCGTGGCGGTCATGATCAGCTGATGCGGGTGGAAGCCCTGTTGAAGGCCTTTTTCCCACAGCGCAAGACGCTGATGGACGCCAAAGCGGTGTTGTTCATCGATAATCACCAGCGCAAGGCCGCTGAACTGCACCTGCTCCTGGAAGATAGCGTGCGTGCCGACAATCATCTGCACCTGCCCACTGGCAATAGCCTCCTGTTGCGCAAGGCGCGCTTTGCCTTTTTGCTTCCCTGCAAGCCAGCCCACTTCAATCCCGAGTGGCGCAAACCAGGCGCGGAAATTGTTGGCGTGCTGTTCAGCCAGCAGCTCGGTCGGCGCCATTAGCGCCACCTGTTTACCGTGGGCAATCGCGCGCAGGGCCGCCAGCGCGGCAACCAGCGTTTTACCGGAGCCCACGTCGCCCTGCACCAGGCGCATCATCGGCACGTCGAGCGCCATATCGCGTTCAATCTCGGCGGTGACGCGCGCCTGCGCGCCGGTGGGTTTAAACGGCAGCGAGGCCAGCAGCTTATCTTTGAGCGCATCATTCTGGCTTAACGGCTGAGCGTGGAAACGCTGCGCGCCCGCGCGAAGCGCCAGCATGCTCAGGTTATGCGCCAGTAATTCCTCAAGGATAAGACGCTGTTGGGCGGGGTGTTTGCCGCTTTCTAAATCGCTGAGCTGCAGCGTTGGCAGCGGTCGATGCAGGGTTCGCAGCGCCTCGGGCAGGCTCATCATGCCCTGCGCCAGCTCGGGCGGCAGCAGCTCGGTAATTGCGCAGGTATCCAGCAGCTCCAGCGCCTGATCGGTGAGCTTACGCAGCGTCGCCTGCTTGATGCCTTCGGTCGTCGGGTAAACCGGGGTAAGCGTCTCCTGCATTTCCGGCGTGCTGAGATCGCCCTGCACGCGGTACTCCGGGTGGATCATCTCTGCGCCGTATTTCCCGCGTTTGGCTTCGCCATAGGCCAGCACCCTGCGGCCCGTCGCCAGGCTGTTTTTCATCGCCGCGCTGAAGTTGAAAAAACGCATGGTGAGAATGCCGGTGCCGTCGCTGATCTGGCAGGTCATCATCCGGCGTCCGCCGAAGGTGATGTTGCAGTTCAGGACTTCGCCTTCAACGGTGGCGTAAATGGCGGGAAGGAGATCGCCAATCTTGTAGAGCTGAGTGCGGTCTTCGTAACGCAGGGGGAGGTGAAGCAGGAGATCCTGCACGGTGTGCAGGCCAATTTTTGCCAGCTTATTGCTTTGCGCCGCGCCCACGCCCGTCAGGCTGTTAAGCGGGATGGCATCCAGCAGGCGGCCTTTCATCGCTTACCCGGCGTACTGCATGGTGGCCCACCACTCGGCATCGGCTTCAATTTCGCCCTGCGCGTTGACGTGGGGGTAAGGCAATTTTTTCTGCTTCGCAACGCGAGCCAGCACCGGATAACCACCTTCAAACAGCAGGCGCTGCTGTTCATCTTCCGGCAGCATGCTGTTGCTGCGCTCGTACATCCCGGCGTTCTGACGCTGACGCTGCGCTTCATACAGAATGAGTGCGGACGCCACGGAGACGTTCAAAGACTGCACCATGCCGATCATCGGAATGATGATGTCACGATCCGCCAGATCCAGCGCTTCCTGGGTGATCCCGGTTTTCTCCTGACCCATCAAAATGCAGGTCGGGCGGGTGTAGTCGATCTCGCGGAAATCTACGGCTTTAGCGGACAGGTTAGTGGCAAGGATCTGCATCCCGCGCCCTTTCAGGTGCGATACGGCTTCGCCAATGGTGTGATGATTTTTGACAGACACCCAGCTGTTGCTGCCTGCCGCCGCCGAGACCGTATTGCGCATACGGCCGTCCGGCCAGACGGCATGCACTTCATGCACACCGACGGCATCTGCGGTACGGACGATAGCAGAGACGTTATGAGGTTTATGCACCTGCTCCATGCAGACCGTCAGGTCAGGCTGACGCCTGGCGAGCATTTCGCAGATACGTGCATAACGTTGTGAATTCATAAACCTAGTTTCGGTTTCGGGTGACTTTAATCACGTCCGGCATGACGCGGATCTTGCGCATAATATTCGCCAGATGCACGCGGTCGCGGGCGGTCAGACGAATAAAGGCGCTGTACACGCGGCCATCTTTTTCTTCCGTATTCAGGCTTTGAATGTTGGAAGAAGCCGTGTTGATCGCTGCCGTCAGGTTCGCCAGGGCACCCTGATGGTTGAACATATCCACCTTAATTTCGGTGATAAATTCCTGCGCCGTCTCTTTATCCCACTCGACCGCCATAAACTTCTCGGCCTCTTTCTGGTAGCCGCGAATGTTACGACAGGATTCGTGGTGGATAACCAGCCCTTTGCCCGGGCTGACGTGCGCAATAATCGGGTCGCCAGGTATTGGACGGCAACATTTTGCGAAGGTGATCAGCACCCCATCCGCGCCTTTAATCGGCAGGTGTCCGTGGCTTTGCGTGGTTGCAGGCACCGCTGTCGTGTCGCCTTGCTGCAGGTTCTTCGCCACCACCACGCTCATGGCGTTGCCGAGGCCAATCTCTGCCAGCAGGTCATCAAGCGACGCGAGCTTCATGCGCTCCAGCTCGCGCTGGACGTTCTCCTGCGGAATTTCAGCCAGCTTACGGCTGCCGCCCAACGCGTGGTTGAGCAGACGACGCCCCAGGCTGACGGAATCATCACGCTTGAGGTTTTTCAGCAGCTGGCGAATTTTGGCGCGTGCTTTGGAGCTCACGACAAAGTTCAGCCAGGCCGCGTTCGGACGTGCGCCCGGGGCGGTAATAATTTCTACCGTCTGGCCGCTGGAGAGCGGCTGAGAGAGCGGATAAGGCTGTCTGTCAACGCGCGCGCCGACGCAGGCATGCCCGATATCGGTGTGCACGGCGTAAGCGAAGTCGACCGGCGTTGCGCCTGCAGGCAGTTCGACAATGCGGCCTTCTGGGGTGAAAACGTAAATCTCATCCGGGAAGAGATCGGATTTAACGCTCTCGATAAATTCAAACGAGCTACCCGCACTCTGCTGAAGCTCCAGCAGGCTCTGCATCCAGCGCTGGGCGCGGATTTGTGCGGTCGTGCTGCTTTCGCCACCGTGCTCTTTATACGCCCAGTGTGCGGCAACCCCCATCTCTGCCATCTGGTCCATGTCTTCGGTGCGAATTTGCACCTCAACAGGCACGCCGTGTGGCCCGATCATCGAGGTGTGCAAAGATTGATAGCCGTTCGCTTTTGGGATAGCGATGTAATCTTTCATGCGCCCCGGACGCGGTTTGTAGAGGCTGTGCATCTGCCCCAGCACGCGATAGCAGGTGTCCGAGTCGTGGACGATCACGCGGAAAGCGTAGATATCCATGATCGAGTGAAAACGCTGCTCTTTGAGCACCATTTTGCAGTAGATGGAGTACAAATGTTTTTCGCGACCGCTGACGCGGCACGGAATTCCCGCTTCCTGTAAGCGCCCTTCAATTTCCGAGAGGATTTTTTGAATCATCTCTTTACGGTTACCGCGTGCGGCTTTCACCACCTCTTTAATCACGCGATAGCGGTTCGGGTACAACGCTTCAAAACCCAGCTCTTCCAGCTCGGTTTTTATGTGGTGAATACCTAAACGGTGCGCCAGCGGACTGTAGATTTCGAGGGTTTCACGGGCAATGCGGCGACGTTTATCCGGGCGAAGTGAGCCCAGCGTGCGCATGTTGTGGGTACGGTCAGCGAGTTTGATGAGAATGACGCGGATATCCTGCACCATCGCCATAATCATCTTGCGGAAGTTTTCGGCTTGCGCCTCTTTCTTGTCGCGGAAATTCAGCTTATCAAGCTTAGAGACCCCTTCCACCAGTTCGGCAACGCTTTTGCCAAACAGCTGTTCCATGTCCTGGTAAGTGGCAGGGGTATCTTCGATCACGTCATGCAGCAGAGCGGCCATCAGCGTTTCGTGGTCGAGTTTCATCTCGGCCAGAATACAGGCCACCGCTACCGGGTGCGTGATATAGGGTTCACCGCTTGAACGTGTCTGGCCCTCGTGAGCGTCACGTGCAACGAGATACGCCTGCTGAAGACGCTTAATCTGGTCTTCAGGCAGGTAGGTTTGAATCAGTTGATTCAGGCTTTCAAACAGATACAAGGGCGACCCGCAGGTTTAATTAACGACGACCTTCAGCAATAGCGGTTACGGCCTGCAGTTCTGCGGCTTCCTGCTCTTGCTGCTCCTGGCGCTCACGCACGTCGAGGATCTGGTTGTTGATCAGACCTTCTTCGATTTCGCGAAGTGCAATAACGGTGGTTTTATCGTTTTCTTCCGGTACCAGCGGATCTTTACCGCCTACCTGCATCTGACGAGCGCGACGCGCGGCGACCAGCACCAGGTCAAAACGGTTACCAATTTTCTCTACAGCGTCCTGAACAGTTACGCGTGCCATACTTAAAATGCTCCACAGGTGAAGAAATGACTGGGCATGATACTGAAAGTGGGTTCAGTCTGCCAACAGTTTGGTGATTAATGCGTCATGTCGCTGCTTCTGGCGGCTCATACGCAGACGTTCTGCACGAAGAATGGTTTTGAGATCGCTCAGTGCGGCATCAAAATCATCATTCACAATAAGGTAATCATATTCCGCGTAATGGCTCATTTCTGCAACAGCCTGTTCCATACGCTTTGCGATCACTTCTTCGCTGTCCTGACCGCGGCCACGCAGGCGGCGATCCAGCTCATCTTTCGATGGCGGTAAAATAAAGATACTGCGCGAGTCAGGCATTTTCTTGCGAATTTGCTGTGCGCCCTGCCAGTCGATATCCAGGAACACATTCACGCCCGTGGCCAGAACCTGCTCAATGGTTTCACGCGAGGTACCGTAGTAATTACCGAATACTTCAGCGTGTTCAAGAAACGCGTCTCTGCCGATCATCGCTCTGAATTCGTCGTGATCCACAAAGAAATAGTGTTCACCGTGCACTTCACCCGGACGCGGCGCTCGCGTGGTGTGAGAAACAGAAACCTGTGTGTCGTACAACGGTTGGGTTTTTAACAGTGCCTGAATAAGGCTGGATTTACCCGCGCCACTAGGGGCAGAAACAATATAAAGCGTGCCTTGAGCCATGAGAGTCTTTTGTATGTGTTAACGAAGAAGTCCTACATACGGGCTTATTATACACGTCACCGCCGTGTGACGTAGCCTTTGTCACACTTTTTCCCCTGGATTATTGAATTTTGCGTGCCGTTTTCAGGTTTTATCTGTGGTTTTCAGCAACCAAAAGAAACACCGGATAGCCTCTCGCATTGTGAAACGTTGCTGTTAGCGTTGTTTCAAGCATCCGGGTATACCTCCTGCAATGCAAAGGAGGGGTAGCGATGTGGCGATGGATAAGCGGGTTAATGCTGTTGTGGTGTGGCTATGGCGCGGCGGTGTGTCCGGTGTGGTCGCAGGCAAAAGCAGAAAAAGAGATGGCGTCGTTAAGCGCGCAAATCAAAGGCTGGGATGAGGCCTACTGGAAGCAGGGCGTGAGTGAGATCAACGACGAGGTTTACGACCAGCTTCACGGGCGGTTAATGCAGTGGCAGCGCTGTTTTGGCAGCGAGCCTTCAGAAGAGAAACTCCCTACGCTGGCGGGAAGCGTAAAACATCCTGTTGCCCATACGGGCGTACATAAAGTGGCCAGCAAAGAGGAGTTGAGACAGTGGATGCGTGTCCGACGTAACCTCTGGATGCAGCCTAAAGTTGACGGTGTGGCGGTAACGCTGGTCTATCGCAACGGAAAGTTAACTCAGGCTATCAGTCGCGGTGATGGCCTGAAAGGGGAAGACTGGACCGGGAAGGTGCATTTAATCCCGTCTGTTCCGCAAAAGCTCACCGGCGCGCTGGCGAATAGCGTCTTGCAGGGCGAGCTTTTCTGGTTGCGTGACAATCACATTCAGCAGCAGATGGGCGGAATGAACGCTCGCGCAAAGGTGGCAGGGGCGATGATGCGGCAAAAGGATAACTCGCTATTGAGCAAGATCGGCGTATTCATCTGGGCCTGGCCGGACGGACCGAAAGATATGCGTACCTCTTTAGCTGAACTGTCTCAGGCCGGTTTTACGCTGTCGGCACGGTATACGCTACCCGCCGAATCTGTCGATGCCGTCGAGAAGCAGCGCGCGGCCTGGCACGTGACCGCATTACCCTTTGCCACGGATGGGATTGTGGTGCGTTCGGAGGATGAACCCGCGGGTGAAGAGTGGTTACCGGGAGAAGGCAGCTGGGTTGTCGCGTGGAAATATCCTCCCGCAGCCCAGGTTGCAGAGGTGAGTGATATTCATTTTTCCGTGGGGCGCACGGGCAAAATTTCCGTTGTAGCAGCGTTGGAGCCCGTACAACTGGATGATAAACAGGTGCAGCGGGTGAGTCTGGGCTCGGTTGGGCGCTGGCAGAGTCTGGATATTGCTACGGGGGATCAGATACAGATCAGCCTGGCCGGGCAGGGTATCCCCCGGTTTGATAAGGTGCTCTGGCGCGGAACGGACAGACATAAACCAGAGCCACCGGCCTCACGCTATCATGCTCTTAGCTGTTTCTATGCTTCACCGGAGTGTATGGAGCAGTTCTTTGCCCGGCTGACCTGGCTCAGTTCAAAGCAGGTACTTGATATTGAAGGAGTAGGCGAGTCAGGCTGGCGAACCCTCTGGCAGGCGCATCATTTTGAACATCTCTTTTCATGGCTGTTATTAACGCAGGCGCAGCTGCAGGCTACACCGGGATTTTCCTCAGCACGCGGGCTGGCGCTCTGGCATCGATTTAATCTGGTGCGCGAGAAGCCGTTTATCCGCTGGCTCATGGCAATGGGTGTGCCATTGACCCAGGCTTCGCTGAAGGCGATGGGAGACATATCGTGGCAGAAGATGAGCGGGCGCAACGCAAAGGACTGGCAGACCCTGCCGGGAACAGGAGAGGAAAAAGCGCGACAAATCGTTAACTGGATTCACGCCCCTCAGATTGATGTGCTGGCGAAATGGCTCGCTGAACAGCACATCAACGGGTTCTGAAGCTAGTGGGCGCTGTGTTTGTAATGAAAAACGGGCAGCCCGAGCTTCAGACGCAGCGCCAGCATGCGGGCCGTAAAGCCAAACAGCAGCGTCGAGATGACCACCACGTCATGGTTAGAAACATAATGCTGCAGAGCGATATAAAGCACTGCTGCCGCAAAGGAGATGCCGGCATACAGCTCTTTTTGAAAGACCAGGGGGATGCGTTTGCAGAACATATCTCGCAGCACACCGCCGAATACGCCCGTGACCACGGCGGCGATGGTGGCGATAACCGGTCCTTCCCCCATATCGAGCGCGATTTGCGCGCCGATGATCGAAAAGACAATCAGCCCCAGCGCATCAAGCACAAGGAACAGGCGGCGAAGATGGGGCATAACGGGTGCCACTATGGTGGTTAACACGGCGGCCGTCGCCACAATAATCACGTACTCAGGGTGTTTAACCCAGCCGAGCGGGTAATGGCCAAGCAGAATATCGCGCACGGAACCGCCGCCCAGTGCGGTTGCCGTAGCAATAATGATCACGCCGAAGGTGTCCATACGGCGACGCCCGGCGGCAAGTGCGCCGGTCATGGCTTCTGCGGTGATGCCAATGAGATAAAGGATGTGAAGCAGCATATACCCTCCGGTGTGAACGCGGGGGAGGTTAGCGATTTGTGTGCAAGATCACGATTGAGATTTTCTAAGGCAAGTCAGTTTGCCCTATAAATTTTTATCAAGTTCTATAGAGAAAGCTTGATGGAAGGCGGCAAAGCGACAAAATTGGCGTTAAGATGGATTAGAAATAGTAATGGGTGGTGCGGTCGACACCACCCGAAAGGCATTACTCGATATTCTGGATCTGCTCGCGCATCTGTTCAATCAGCACTTTCAGCTCAATCGCTGAATTCGTCACTTCTGCATTGATCGACTTAGACGCCAGAGTGTTCGACTCGCGGTTGAACTCCTGCATCATAAAGTCCAGACGGCGGCCCACAGCTTCTTTTTTCTTCAGAATGTTGTAGGTTTCTTTAACGTGCGCTTCCAGACGGTCCAGCTCTTCAGCGACATCGATACGCTGCGCCATCAGCACCAGCTCTTGTTCCAGACGGGTGTTTTCCAGCTGAACTTCCGCTTCTTCCAGTTTGGCGACAAGGCGCTCGCGCTGCCATTGCAGCACTTCTGGCATATGGGTGCGGACTTTCGCTACTTCGGTGCTCACGCCTTCAAGACGCTGCTCAATCATCGCTTTCAGCGCCTGGCCTTCGGTTTCACGGGCAACGATAAAGTCGTCCAGCGTGCCGTCGAGAGCTGCCAGGATTTCAGCGGCAATGGCGTCCAGATCCTGCTCACCGGCGGCCATGACGCCAGGCCAGCGCAGAATATCAACCGGGTTGATTTCGCCTTCATCGCTCTGCATTTTGACCCAGTTCGCCGCATTCACGAGCTGTTTTGCCAGTTTTTCGTTGAGGATGAGCTCGCCCTGTGCGCTGGCATCGGGCTCAAAGCGCAGGTTACATTCCACTTTCCCGCGCGTCAGACGCGTACGGATACGTTCACGTACGACAGGCTCAAGGCTGCGGAACTGCTCCGGCATACGGAAATACGTTTCCAGGTAACGCTGGTTTACCGAGCGCATTTCCCATGTGGCGCTGCCCCAGCTACCCTTGATTTCACGCCGGGCGTAGGCGGTCATACTGCGGATCATAGACATTCCCGTTTTTAAAGGACAGATTGGGGGATTATAGCTTTCGGGGGCTTCTCAGGATAGGAATAAGCGTCCTTTATCCGTATAATGCGCAGCCACATTCGTTTCAAGCCGGAGAATCCATCATGCGTCCATCAGGTCGTAGCGCCAACCAGGTGCGTCCCGTCACCCTGACCCGTAACTATACAAAACACGCTGAAGGCTCCGTGCTGGTTGAGTTTGGTGACACTAAAGTGCTGTGCACCGCCTCCATCGAAGAAGGCGTTCCGCGCTTCCTGAAAGGTCAGGGCCAGGGCTGGATAACCGCAGAATACGGCATGCTGCCGCGTGCGACCCATACCCGTAATGCCCGTGAAGCGGCAAAGGGTAAGCAGGGCGGTCGTACCATGGAGATTCAACGTCTGATCGCGCGTGCGCTGCGCGCCGCCGTTGACCTGAAAATCCTCGGCGAATTCACCATCACTCTCGATTGCGACGTCATTCAGGCAGACGGCGGTACGCGTACGGCGTCGATTACCGGTGCCTGCGTGGCGCTGGCCGATGCCCTGAACAAGCTGGTTGCGGCCGGTAAGCTGAAAACCAACCCAATGAAAGGCATGGTTGCGGCGGTTTCAGTTGGTATTGTTAACGGCGAAGCGCTTTGCGATCTGGAATACGTTGAAGATTCCGCAGCCGAAACCGACATGAACGTGGTGATGACCGAAGACGGTCGCATCATTGAGGTGCAGGGCACGGCGGAAGGCGAGCCGTTCACCCACGAAGAGCTTCTCTCCCTGCTGGCGTTGGCCCGAGGAGGAATCGAATCCATTGTAACGACGCAGAAAGCGGCGTTAGAAAATTGATTTTAAAGGCGACCAATGAGTCGCCTTTTTTTTGCCTGTAAGACAGAAAAACCAAAGGAGCAAATCCATGAAATCGTATCAGCGCCAGTTTATTGAGTTTGCGCTTAACAAGCAGGTACTTAAGTTTGGCGAATTTACGCTGAAATCCGGGCGTAAGAGTCCCTATTTCTTCAACGCCGGGCTGTTTAATACCGGGCGCGATCTGGCACTGTTAGGCCGTTTCTATGCCGAAGCGCTGGTGGATTCCGGGATTGATTTTGACCTGCTGTTTGGCCCGGCCTATAAAGGCATTCCAATTGCGACAACCACCGCGGTGGCGCTGGCGGAACACCATGACCGCGACGTGCCGTACTGCTTTAACCGCAAAGAAGCCAAAACCCATGGTGAAGGCGGGAATCTGGTTGGCAGCGCGCTGCAGGGCCGCATCATGCTGGTCGATGACGTGATTACTGCGGGTACGGCGATCCGTGAATCGATGGAGATTATTCAGGCCAACGGTGCGACGCTTGCTGGCGTGCTGATTTCTCTGGATCGTCAGGAGCGTGGTCGCGGTGAAATTTCCGCTATTCAGGAAGTCGAGCGCGATTACAGCTGCAAAGTGACGTCGATTATTACCCTGAAAGACCTGATTGCGTATCTGGAAGAGAAGCCTGAGATGGCGGACCATCTGGCGGCGGTACGTGCGTACCGGGAAGAGTTCGGGGTGTAATTAAATTGCCCGGTGGCGCTACGCTTACCGGGCTTACGGATTACTGCAGCTGAGCAGCCACTAACGGCCAGCGGGCGTCAAAATCGTCCGTTGGACGGTATTTGAATTCGCTACGCACAAAGCGGGAAAGCATCCCTTCACAAAACGCCAGAATCTGGCTTGCCAGCAGCGTCTCATCGATGGTGTAACCTTCGCCTTCACGCATTTTCTTTTCGCGCAGTACCTGGCGCAGCTGCGCTTCAATACGCTCGAAAAGCTGGTTAATGCGGCCCTGCAGTCTGTCCTGTTCAAACATCAGCGCGTGGCCGGTGAGAATGCGGGTTAAGCCCGGATTGCGCTCACCGAAGCCCAGGATTAACAGCACAATCAGACGCAAACGCGCGGTGGTGTCTTTTTCGTCTTTCAGAATCAGGTTGATGCGCGTAATCAGGCTGTCTTCAATAAACTCGATCAGGCTGTCGAACATCCGGGTCTTGCTCGGGAAATGACGGTACAGCGCCGCCTCAGACACGCCTACAGAGGCGGCCAGTTTAGCGGTGGTGATGCGTTGACTGCCATCGCTGGATTCAAGCATCAGAGCCAGAGATTGAAGTATTTCTTCGCGACGATTCCTTTTCGCAGTTTGTTTTTCTGCCATGTTACAAAATACCCCTGAAAATAAGCACTTGCCAGGCTGGCATCCACACAGCGACCGCAAACGGGCGTTTGCGGTTTGTTATTGCATTATAACGCTGTGAGATACGTGTCTTTCGGGCCGTTATTTGCGCCCGGAATGGCCGAAGCCGCCTTCGCCACGGTCGGTGGCGTCAAAGTCTGCCACCAGGTTAAATTCTGCCTGTACCACCGGTACAAAGACCATCTGGGCGATACGCTCGCCCGGTTCAATGGTGAAGCTGTCCTGACCGCGGTTCCAGACGGAGACCATAAGCTGACCCTGGTAGTCGGAGTCGATCAGGCCCACCAGGTTACCCAGCACAACGCCGTGCTTATGGCCCAGACCAGAACGCGGCAGGATCACCGCTGCCAGAGACGGGTCAGCAATGTGAATTGCCAGGCCAGTTGGAACCAGGGTAGTGGCACCCGGAGCCAGTTCTACGGCGTCATCGAGACAGGCGCGCAGGTCAAGACCGGCAGAACCGGAGGTGGCATAGGTTGGCAGCGGGAATTGCTCGCCAACACGCGGGTCCAGAATCTTAACGTCGATTTTTTTCATCATAACGGGTAACGATCTCGTCCAGTAATTGTTGGCCCAGGAGTTCCTTGCGCTCAAGCGGTAAGACTTTATCTCCATCCTGCCAGAAAAGGTGCAGTGCGTTGCTGTCGCTGTTAAATCCTTGTGTGGCCAGCGATACGTCGTTCGCGCAAATCAAATCGAGGTTTTTGCGGGTACGTTTTTGCCGGGCATATTCTTCCACATTATTCGTTTCTGCGGCAAACCCAACAACGTATGGACGATGGCTTTTTAGTGCGGCGACGCCGGCAACAATGTCCGGGTTTTTCACCATTTTTAGTGTTAATTCATCGCCTTGCTTTTTAATTTTAGCCTCGGCGATCGTCTCGGCACGATAGTCTGCGACGGCCGCACAGCCGATAAAAATATGCTGGCTTTGCGCATGTGCCTGCACGGCGGCTTCCATCTCCAGCGCGGTAGTCACGTCAATTCGCTTCACAAACGCAGGGGTAGGTAGCGATACCGGGCCGCTCACCAGCGTGACGTTCGCGCCACGCCTTGCGGCGGCGGCGGCAATCGCGAAGCCCATTTTGCCGGAGCTGTGGTTGGTGATGTAGCGCACCGGATCCAACGGCTCGCGCGTGGGACCCGCGGTAATCATGATGTTGAGATGTTGCAGATCGTTGACAGGCGAAAAATGGGCTGCGGCCATATCAACAATCGTCAGCGGATCAAGCATGCGACCCGGGCCAACGTCGCCGCAGGCCTGGCTGCCGCTATCCGGACCCCAGATAAGCAGGCCGCGTGAGGCCAGCGTCTCCAGATTATGCTGGGTGGCCGCGTTACGGTACATCTGCTGGTTCATTGCAGGAACGACGGCAACTGGAGCTGGCGTGGCCAGACAAATGGTGGAGACCAGATCGTTTGCCATACCGGCCGCCACCCGAGCGATTAAATCAGCCGTGGCGGGGGCGAGGATAACCAGGTCTGCCCATTTACCCAGCTCAATATGGCCCATCGCGGCTTCGGCGGCCGGATCGAGCAGGCTGTCAGATACCGGGTATCCTGAAACGGCCTGCAGGCTCAGGGGAGTGATAAAGGCTTTACCGCCTTCGGTTATCGCGACCCGCACGTCAGCTCCGCGCTCGCGCAGACGACGCACCAGCTCCGGCGCTTTATAAGCAGCAATGCCGCCGCTCACGCCAAGAACGATTTTTTTACCGGCCAGGCTCATCATGATTCTTTCCTGTTGGGTTTCACCAGAGAGCGGGCATTTTATCACAATCCCCAAAGCGGAGTGATTTTGTACTTCGTCCACTTTGCGAGGCGCTACGCAAGAACGCATCGTGGCCGTCGAGCGACGGATTGGCCTGTGGCAGCATGAGGTTAAAAAGGAGAAGAGCATGGAAGAAGAGGATGAGGAGCTGCTGCCGCGCGAAAAACTGCTGCGCTATGGCGTCACCCTGTTAAAAGACGATGAACTATTGGCGCTCTTTTTACGTACCGGAACGCCCGGGAAAACGGTATTTACGCTGGCAAAAGAGCTGATAGCACATTTCGGTTCGCTGTACGGTTTATTGACCGCCGACCTGGCGCAGTTTAAGCACGTTGAGGGAATTGGCGTGGCGAAATATGCCCAGCTGAGGGGCATTGCTGAACTTGCCCGCCGTTTTTACAATGTCCGCATGGAGAAGGAAGATCCGATCCTGACGCCAGAAATGACGCGCGAATTCCTGCAGAGCCAGTTAACCGATATTGAACGCGAGATCTTTATGGTGATCTTTGTCGATAACAGAAATCGGGTGCTGAAACATAGCTGTCTCTTTGCGGGCACGTTGAGCCACGTTGAGGTGCATCCGCGTGAAATTGTGCGGGAAGCGATAAAAGTGAATGCAGCGGGCGTGATCCTCGCGCATAATCACCCCTCTGGCTGTGCAGAACCGAGCAGAGCGGACAAAGAAATCACCGAACGCATTATCAAATGCTGTCAATTCATGGACATTCGTGTGCTGGACCATCTGATAATTGGCCGCGGTGAGTACATTTCTTTCGCAGAACATGGATGGATTTAGGCTATTTCTCGCGATCCATCGGGATCTTTGTCTGTTCGGGACTTGAGCACACCGCCGAGTCAGCGTATACTACGCCACCTTTGAGAATCTCGGGTTTGGCATTTGGGCCTGGCAATCGAGAGTTCACTTAGAACTATGCGATGACCGGGCTGTAAAGCCTGACGAGGCGCCGATACCCCATACGAAGCTCGAGCTAATTTGATTTTTGGAGAATAGACATGTCCCGAGTCTGCCAAGTTACTGGCAAGCGTCCGGTGACCGGTAACAACCGTTCCCACGCACTGAACGCGACTAAACGCCGTTTCCTGCCGAACCTGCACTCTCACCGTTTCTGGGTTGAGAGCGAGAAGCGTTTTGTCACCCTGCGCGTATCTGCTAAAGGTATGCGTGTAATCGATAAGAAAGGCATCGATACAGTTCTGTCCGAACTGCGTGCCCGTGGCGAAAAGTACTAAGTACTTAAAGAGGAAATAAATCATGGCTAAAGGTATTCGCGAGAAAATCAAGCTGGTTTCTTCTGCTGGTACAGGTCACTTCTACACCACCACGAAGAACAAACGTACTAAGCCGGAAAAACTGGAACTGAAAAAATTCGATCCAGTTGTACGCCAGCACGTACTGTACAAAGAAGCTAAAATCAAATAATTTTAGTCTCCTTGTATCGAAAAACCCCGCAACTGCGGGGTTTTTTGCATTCTGTATCTCAACGGAGGAACCATGCCTGAATTACCTGAGGTAGAAACCAGCCGTCGCGGCATTGAGCCCCATTTGGTCGGGGCAACGATTCTTCACGCGGTGGTCCGCAATGGACGTCTGCGCTGGCCGGTGTCCGATGAGATCCATGCCCTGAGCGATAAACCCGTCCTTAGCGTACAGCGTCGCGCTAAGTACCTGCTGCTGGAGCTGCCCGACGGCTGGATTATTATCCACCTGGGGATGTCCGGGAGCCTGCGCATTCTTACCGAAGAACTGCCAGCGGAAAAGCACGACCACGTCGATCTGGTGATGAGCAATGGCAAAGTGCTCCGTTACACCGACCCACGGCGCTTTGGCGCGTGGCTGTGGACGAAGGAGCTGGAAGGACATAACGTGCTCGCGCACCTGGGCCCGGAACCGCTTTCAGACGCGTTTAACGCGGAATACCTCAAGGCGAAGTGTGCGAAGAAGAAAAGCCCGATTAAGCCCTGGCTGATGGATAACAAGCTGGTGGTCGGCGTGGGGAATATCTACGCCAGCGAATCGCTGTTTGCGGCCGGGATCCATCCCGATCGGCTGGCCTCTTCGCTGTCCGCGCAGGAGTGTGAGCTGCTGGTCCGGGTGATTAAGGCGGTACTACTGCGCTCGATTGAACAGGGCGGGACAACGTTGAAGGACTTCCTGCAGAGTGACGGCAAGCCGGGCTATTTTGCCCAGGAACTTCAGGTGTATGGCCGTAAAGGTGAACCGTGCAGAGTCTGCGGCACGCCCGTTATTGCTACGAAGCACGCCCAGCGCGCCACGTTCTACTGCCGTCAGTGCCAGAAATAGGGTTACTTTAGCTTTTCCATCAATGCCTGGTGGACGTTCGTCGGCAGGAAATGGGAGACATCGCCGTGATGACGCGCCACCTCTTTTACCAGTGTAGAAGAGATAAACGACCACTCTTTGGAGGGCATCAGGAACACGCTCTCCAGCTCCGGCATCAGGTGGCGGTTCATGTGCGCCAGCTGCATCTCATACTCGAAGTCTGCCACCGCGCGTAAACCACGGATAAGAATGTTTGCCTGCTGAGCGCGGGCAAAGTTAGCCATCAGGTCGCTAAACCCGACCACCTCAACATTCGGCAGGTGCGAAATGGCATCGGTGGCGAGCTGTACGCGCTCGTTGAGGTCAAACATCGGCTTTTTGCTGGGGCTGGCGGCAATGGCCAGGATCACCTTGTCGAACATGCACGCCGCACGGGTGATGATATCAAGATGACCGTTGGTGATCGGATCGAAGGTACCCGGATAAATCGCTTTTGTGCTCATGGCTCACGTTTTCTCTGAGTAGCCGCGGCAGAGCGCCCACAGCTCGGTGTATTTGTTGAAAGTATACTGGGCATTCACTACCGCGAGTAACCAGCCCTGCTTACCGTCCAGCACGCCACCACGCAGCAGCAGCGTTTTCAGAAACGCGCCCAGCGTGTGGGTGAAAATACCCGTCAGCGAGGCCTTCTTGCCGCGCTGGTGACGCTCCTGCGCCCATGCGGTGGCATAGTTGAGCTGTTTACGCTGGAAGCTCGCGAAATCACGGCAGGTCAAGTGCAGCAAATCGCCCTTCAGGGGGATCACCTGAGCGCTATCGCAGCTCAGGGATTCATGTACCAGATTGTCGTTGTACTGATACCGCTCGCGTTCGTAGAGGCGCATCACGCGGTCAGGGTACCAGCCGCTGTGGCGCATAAAACGGCCAAGAAAGTAGTTGCGGCGGGCAATGCTGTATACGGCGCCAGCCTGGGGCGAGGAAAGCACAGCCTGAATGGCCTGCTGCAGCTCCGGCGTGATGCGTTCGTCGGTGTCGAGCATCAGGATATAATCACCTGTGGCATACCCCTGCGCACGCTGGCGCTGGATACCGTAGCCTTGCCAGTCAGCGTCGACAAAGACGTTTGCGCCCGCTGCCCGGGCAACGTCCACCGTGTTGTCCGTACTTCCGGAGTCAAGAATGACTATCTCGTCAGCCCAGGCAACCGACGCCAGGCAGTCCGGAAGCAGGTCGGCGGCGTTTTTGGCGATCATCACGACCGACAGACGCGTTGACATCAGTGGCTCCGCTGGGGCAGATAAGGTTGCAGAAGCTGCAGCAGTCGGGTCAGTGCGCCCTGGTTCTGGTGCAGCACTTCGACGGCATGACGCCCGTACCACAGGCGATAATCTTCGTCAGTCAGAAGGGTCGATACCTCTTTAACCACCGAATCCGCATCGGTCACGGTAATTAAACCATCGGCCTGCTGTAATTTCGCGCAGATATCTTTGAAGTTAAACGTGTGCGGCCCCATCAGTACCGGAATGGCGTGGGCTGCCGGCTCCAGCGGGTTATGACCGCCGCGCTCGACCAGGCTGCCACCGACAAACGCGAGGTCAGCGATTCCATACAGCAACATCAGTTCGCCCATTGTATCGCCAATCACCACCTGGGTGCTGCCGGAAGGGATTTCACCGCTGCTGCGCAGCGTGAAGCTAAAGCCGCCTTTCTGGACCATTTCACGGGCATCCTTAAAACGCTCCGGATGGCGAGGCACGAGGATCAGCAGTAAATCAGGGAATTTTTCCAGCAGCTTGCGGTGAGCCTGCAGGATGATCTCTTCTTCGCCATCATGGGTACTGGTCGCAATCCAGACCTGACGACGCGGGGCCCACTGGCGACGCAGTGTGATGGCACGGGCTGCGAGCTCAGGGGTAACGGAAATATCGAATTTCAGGCTGCCCGTTACCGCAAGCTGGTTGCGTTTCAGGCCCAGAGAGATAAAGCGTGCTGCATCTTCTTCATTCTGCGCGGCAATCAGCGTGATTTTGCTCAGCAGGCGACGCATAAATTTACCCAGCTTGCCGTAACCTTTCGCCGAGCGCTCTGACAGGCGCGCGTTGGCAATGACCAGCGGAATTTTACGGGCATGCAGGGCGGAAATCATGTTCGGCCACAGTTCGGTTTCCATCACGATCACCAGCTTCGGGCGAACGGTGTTGAGGAAACGATTCATGGCGCAGGGCAGATCGTAAGGCAGATAGACGTGCTGCACGTCTTTGCCGAAAGCGGATAACGCGCGCTCCGAGCCGGTTGGCGTCATCGTCGTGACGGTGATTGGCAGCGACGGGTAGCGGTGACGCAGGGCGCGAACCAGCGGGATCGCCGCCAGCGTTTCACCGACAGAAACGGAATGCAGCAAAATACCGTCCGGTACGACTTTATTGCGGCAGAAGCCATAGCGTTCAGCCCAGCGTTTACGATACGCAGGCGCTTTCCGGCTACGAAGCAACAGTCTCAGCCACACCAGTGGCTGAATGATGTAGAGCAGAGCGGTATACAACAATTCCAAGCGATTATCCGTTTTTTTAGTTTCGGCGGGCAAATTCTAAGCATTTAGGCCAGGTAAAGCTATCTCTTATGCCAGATACCGTTTCAAACGGAAATAACGTCGACCCAGCCGCCAGCGCAGACGAGGACTTTTTGCACTTTTCCAGATGAGTTTCCAGATGCCTGTTTCGAAGAACTCTTTAATAATCATTGATTTCTTCTTCTCATCCTTCATGTTGTCGAAGGTGTGAATAATGCCCAGCCCCTCTTTGGCAATTTGCCAGTGGCAGGCAGGGATCCCTTTTACTTTGTCCGGGTAACGCTGATTGATGGCATCGAGCATCTGCAGGATTTTCATGTAGTGACGCGCGGAGCGAATTAGCGTGTCGTCATTGTCCGGCATATGGGACACCGATGCAGAGTGAATGTAGTAGTCGTAATAACGTTCACTGGTGTACTGAACCCGCTCTGCCGCAAGCAGCACTTCGGTGGTCCACGGAATATCCTGATGGCGCAGGCCGGGTTCGAAATGGAAACTGTGTTGACGGATAAAGTCGTGGCGATAGATGTTCAACCAGGTGACGTGAAGGAATTTACGTGAATCCAGCGCCATTTTTAACCACGCAGGGCCAGCCATGACCCCTGTGGAAGCTAGTTTGTCTTCAGGGAAGATCGGGCGTGAGGGTTTCTTGTTGTTCTCCCAGACGTAGTTCCCGTTACAGGTGGCGACATCCAGATCCTGCGTGACGGCCATATCCAGCAGGCGCTGGTACATGCCGGGTTTAAAGACATCATCAATATCCGGGAAAGAGAGATATTGACCCGTCGCAACGGCCAGACCGGTGTTACGCGCTATGGATACGCCCTGGTTTTGCTGTTCTATAACCTGCATCTGCGGCAGTTTTTCTCGCCAGTTTTCGACGATCTCCATCGAGCGGTCAGTAGAGCCGTCATTGACAATGATGACTTCCATGCTGTCGATGCGTTGATTGACAAGGCAGGTAAAGAACTGATCCAGGAAAGCTTCACCGTTATAAACGGCAACCACCACGCTTAGCAATGGGGCAGAATTTTGCATAAGAAACCTGATTATTTTTGATTGTCGACCAGAGCAATATATTGCTGGCAAATGGCACTGATACCGAACGACGCGATGGTTGCATCGCCAACGACCGGCGGGGCGGTATAAATATCCGCCAGCGTTTTTGCCAGTGACGCGTCATTTAACTCTGCCAGCCCGCGCGCTAAGGCTCCGGTGAGGATTTCAGCAGGGCCTCCGGGGCAATTTGTACTGACCGGTGGCGTCTGACAGATAATGGCTTCGACCAGCACATTACCAAAACCTTCGCAGTCAGAACTTAACACTAAAAGGCGTGCCCCTTTAATCCAGGGATAGGGATTGGAATCGAACGGGCGGAAAACCGTTTTGTTTTCAATACCCAGCTCGGCTGCAAGCTGCTTGAGTTTGCGAATTTGAGCGTCAGATCCATTGCCCATCATGACCAGCGTAGTGTCAATTTTACTCAGGGCGAACGCACGTAAGAGTCGGTCGTGGCGTTTGTGCTCATGGAAGCGGCCAACATGAATAATGTAATCCTTTCCCTGCATTTCGAAGGGCGCATCCGCCAGACGCTGAATTTCAGGAATATCAAAAGGATTATGGATAACCGCTTTGCGTCGAAGATTGAGCGCCAGCGTCTCGGAAAGATCTTTCAACACGGCGCCTGAGACGGCGACAACGTTGCGGTTTTCGTAGGTATGACGAATTTTAAGATGTTTAAACCAGCGCGAAAGTCCGCTGCGATGGCGAAGATAGGAAAACGAGAACATGCCATGCACGCAGAACCAGACTTTGTCACGTTCCAGCGCGCGGCAGTGCGCCACAATGCGGTCTGTCTTGTGCAGGTGAGAGAACACCACATCAAATTTGCCGCTGCGCTCAGCTCGCTCAATCGCCTGATCAAGCAGTTGGGCGCGGCGTGGGATCTCCGTCAGCTTTCGCCACGGTTTTTTACATGTGTCCTGAACAACCTGATAATCGATGCCTTCCGGGATGGCGTAGTCGCACACTTTCCGCAGAGAGAATAGAGAGACCTGATGCCCCATTTCTATTAACCCGCGGGAGAGTGTAAGAACCGTTTTTTCGGCTCCTCCACCGGGTAAACCATCAATAATCATTAGGATGCGCATTTTTAATCCAGTAATTTTTGATAAAGCGTAATAAGCTGACTTGATAGTTTTTCGGGAGTGGCGTCTTTTACACGTTCACGTGCCGCTCGTCCCATATTGTTATTTTTTTCCAGTGAAGGGATAGCGGCTACCGCTTCCTTCAATGTACTGATATCAAGTGCGTCACAATAAAATCCGTTCTGGCCTTGTTGAATAAATTCTGCACCACCGCAACTCTCTGAAGTAATGACGGGCAAGCCGCAGGCCATCGCTTCAAGAATGACGTTAGGAAAGGGATCATACAGCGTTGGCAACAGTAAACCATCGGATAGCTGATAAAAAGGCAGAGTTTCTTTTTGCATCCCCAGGAAACGGATTTGCCCCTCGCAGCCTAAAGAACGGGCGAGGTCGCGGTAACGACGTTCTGCTTTATCTTGCCCAACCACAATCAGCCAGGCAGATGTTCCAGCAATAGCGCGTATGGCGCTGGCTAATCCTTTTCGTTCAAACCCTGAGCCTACAAAACAGAACACAACGGCATCGGCTGGTAAACCAAATTGTTGGCGCAAAATCGCACGCTGTGCCTCCAGGGCCGGAACGAAGCGGCTGGAATCAATAGAATTATAAATCACATGAATTTTCTTTGCGTCAATATCAAAGTCTTCAACGATTTCGCGTTTGATCATCTCCGCATTACAGATTACGGCTTTTAACTCAGGCGCCTGATACATTTCCCGTTCCGCACGCATCACATAGCGGTGATAACGGTCATACATCAGCATTTGCGCACGCCAGGCAGGTAAAATGCGCGCGCGCTGCAGCAGCCAGCGACGATGCACCCCATCACCCGCGCGATAGATATCACACCCCGGGATGCGCTCATGGCTTTGAACAATATCAAACTGCTGTTGCTGCCACAGCGCGCGCGCGGCCTGTGCAAATCCGCGTTCTCGACTGATACGGCCCCATTTTTGAGGGTTGCAAATGTGGATATGCCAGTCGTCTTGCTTCTCTCCCTGCCACTCACGCGTAATGACGTTGAGCTCAAGGTTCTGATTGCTCAGCGCGGTGAGAGCGCGCGAAACGAAGCGCTCCGCTCCGCCATCAGGGCGATACTTTTGGCGAACAATGGCCAGACGATGGTGTTTCATGACAGATATCTCCTTGCGGCGGAGACGACAGCATCAACGGGAATGGCGTCGAGATAACGTTCTTTCGTTTTGGTATCAATGGCATCCGGATCGGGTAGCGGGCCGTAATCGCCGGCCCAGATCACTTCCCCTTTAACCTGCCACGGTGACCAGAACGTCAGTTTTGATGGACCAAACAATGCCACGCAGGGCGTTTGAAGCGCGGCGGCCATATGCATTGGAACGGAGTCAACGCCAATAAAAAGACGCGCATGATGGATGAGTGAGGCCAGCTGGCGCAACGTTAGCTGGCCCGCCAGAGAGACGACTCCTGTCTTCGGCGAGGCGGCGAGAATGCGATCGATCATCGCCAGCTCTTTTTTATCCGGCCCCGCGGTGAGCACAACCGTATGGCCCTCCTGCTGCAGTGTAGAAATGGTTTGCGCCATTTTGTCTTCGCTCCAGCATTTAAAGAACCAGCGGGACGTCGGCTGGATCACGATGTAGCTGTCGCCAACACCCGTCTGCGTCAGTCTTTGACGGGCATAATCCCAGTCCTCTGCGGCGTAGGCCATGGTGACGGCAGGCTGCGGCGCGACAGGTAATGGCCCCAGAATGGAGAGATTCTGCTCGACCGTATGCAGGGATTTGTGGCCGTCGACAGAGACCAGATCGGTGTGACAAAAACGCCAAAAGGCACTATTGCGTTTGTTAAACGCAAATCCGAGGCGAACGGGTGCGCCGGTGAAGCGGGTGACGATCGCGCTACGCCATTGATCGGCCAGGTTAATGACCAGATGATAATGCTGATTTCTTAACGCACACAGTAGCTGCCACTCTTTTTGAAGATGCTTCAGCGTGCCCAGCTGCTTCCATTTACGATCGATTCCATAAATTGTACCGATCGCCGGATGCGCGGCGAGCATATCGCGCGTTTCTTCATACAGCAGGACATCAATCTGCGCCTGCGGCCATTTTTGACGTAATGAATCAATGACGGGAGTGGTCAGCAACATGTCGCCATGATGGCGGAGTTTGATAAGTAAAATGCGCAAATCAGGTGTGTCAGGTAAGTTATTCATCATCATCTTATCGGCGTTGTACTGATGGCAATTCTAATAGACCTGATAGCGACTTGCACTCTTTCTCCATAATCTCAGTAATTTCCCAGGAAGGGTTTACTCACGCTTTGGAGAGTGCGTAACATAGCGCTAACTTTCCTGTCTTGCGGACTCATTATGAACAAACCAGCGTTTATCATCACGATTGATACTGAGGGCGATAATCTCTGGCAAAATCACCGCGTCATTAAAACGGAAAACGCGCGCTATCTGGCGCGGTTCCAGGCGCTTTGTGAGCGTTTCGGCTTTAAGCCCGTGTGGCTGACCAATTACGAGATGGCGATCGAGCCCGTTTTCATCGAATTCGCCAGGGACGCGATCGCCCGCGGTCAGGGCGAGGTGGGGATGCACCTTCACGCATGGAATAGCCCGCCGGAACACGATCTCACGGGAGATGACTGGCGCTGGCAGCCTTATCTGATTGAATTTTCGGATGAGGTGATGCGCGAGAAAGTGCTCTTTATGACCCGCCTGCTGGAAGAGACATTTCAGACCAAAATGTTAAGCCACCGTGCCGGACGTTGGGCATTTGACAGTCGCTATGCAAAATTGCTCGTTGAACTAGGGTACCAGGTTGATTGCTCCGTGACGCCACGCGTGAACTGGCGCAACGCGAAGGGCGCTCCGCAGGGTAATGGAGGAACAGATTATCAGCATTTCCCCGACCACGCCTATTTCATGGATTTAGATAATATTTCCCGGGCGGGCAATAGCCCATTACTCGAAGTGCCGATGAGCATTCAGTATAAACACCCGGCGTGGTTGAACACGATCAAACAGGGTTACGACAGGCTTCGCGGTAAATACCGCTCACCCTCGGTCAACTGGCTAAGACCTTCCGGTGGGAATGTGGCGCAGATGATTCAGGTTGCACAGCAATGCCTGTCTCAGGGAAGTGAGTACGTGGAGTTTATGCTTCATTCGTCGGAATTTATGCCGGGCGGAAGCCCCACGTTTAAAGATGAGGCGGCGATCGAAGGGTTGTATCAGGATTTAGAAGCGCTCTTTAGCTGGTTATCCGACAAGACGGTCGGGATGACGCTGGCGGAGTTTTATCAATACAAGAAAAAATAATGCCCGCCAGGCGGGCATTACCATTAACGTTGCCTGGTTTGCGAAAAAGGAGTACTCAGCGCAAATACGCTGACAAAGAAGATTACAGCCTCTGAACTCAATAGTATGACGTCCGTCAGGCCATAGAGTAACAAAAGAAGCATGGTCGTCAGCAGCAGGCCATTTCTGTTTTTAAGTGCGTAAACGATCATTGATATATAGAAAAAGCATAATATCGCAAGCCCGGGGATCCCCTGCAGCGAATATTTTTCAATAAACTCATTATGCAGATGCACCCTGATAAACTCGAGCGCAGCCGCGAGGTGTGGGTGCCCATTTTTTACATATTGTTGTGTCCATACTTCACGGTCTTCAACTGACTGCCCGAAAGGATGAGCAAGTCCGTTTTGAATACCCACATTCCACATAGAAAAACGTGCACCGAGCGAGGTTGCATCATTACCTTTTTGATAACTTTCAACTTCAGCTTGTGTTTGTTGTATCTTTGGTAAAATTAATGGCTTGTAGCTGACGATAACAATACCCGCCACAATACATAAGAAAATCAGCGTTGATTTAAGGTGTATTCTTTTGAATTGATAAAGCGTGAGTACAATCGCCAGGATTAAATATAATCCCATTGCGGCACGCGTGCCCGTTAGAAGAATAACAAAATAAGATATTAAGATGATGAGTCCTGCGGCTACATACAGTTTTATATTTTTCTGTAGATAAAGGCTGTATACAAACGCCAGCGACAGTACAGAGTAAACATAGGCCGACACGGTCGCACGGTTTATGGCCATCTCAATACGTCCCATACCCTGTGATGCCTGCCATAAGCCATAGCCAGTGGCAAGTATAAACCCTGCACCAGAGGCGTATAAAAAATATTTCTGGAAGGAAGCTTTATCAATATAAGACTTAAACCGGTCAAGGTAAAAAATGAGAATACTTGCCAGAATTAATTTTTTACTTGCACCGAGATAATCGCTATAAACGTTCAGACCTTCGCTATGATATTCATACACCAGATACCAGCCAAGATTGAGCAGTCCAATTAACAAGATCGGCAATGCGATAGAAAAAGGACGCACTGTGATTTTTTTATATTCGCATGCTAAGCCGATAATGCTGGCATAAATAGCAATATAGAAAAACTCTCGCTGCTTACCTGAACTCAGCAGCGCCAGCGCAAGCGAAATAAGGCTCAAAATCAGCGTCAGCTGATAAAGCCGCAGTTTTACTTTTTCCATAATGCCTCAATGACCCTTTTTTTGTAGCTGAAACGTACATCTCTGGAGAAAAAGAAAGAGAGAGAATAAAGTGCATTGACCCGCTGTTTAACCAGTTTGAGTTGCATGTCAGTCAGATGCTGCCGATGGTTACTGTAGATATCAAACCAGTGACAATTAACAAGATGCTTAAAAGAACGAGGGAATGTTTTTTCCATTTGCAATGTGCAATCAACCAGCGTAGCGATTTTACTGGCGTCGAGACGACTCGACAAACTATCGTTACGTTTGATGTAATAATAGTGTCCCTGACGCTGATAGACTATTTTACTCGCTTGCATCAGCATGCCGGGAAATACGGCGAAATCTTCATAGCAAACCATCGAAGGAATCGGGTTATTTACATACAATTTCCGATGAATAAATTGCCCGATGAGATGTGCCTGAAAATCTTTGTGCTGCAGGAATCGCTTTATTGCCTCATATTGCGACAAAGCAACCGGAGAGAACCCCTGCCAGTCAGCTGTAATTTTTTTGGTGTCGCGAATTTCCAGCAGGCGCGTCAGTAGCATATCAGGGCGCTCTGATTTGAGAAACGCCACAGCGTCCCTGATGCTGCCCGGTTTCAACCGGTCATCGCTATCCAGCATGGTAATGTATTCACCTGTGGCCAGTGAGAGGGCACTGTTTCGAACATGACCTACGTTACGGTACTCGACGTATCGGGATTGCGCATTCGGAAGCATTGGCAGCCACGCTTCAATAATATCCTGCGTTGAGTCATTGGAACTGTCGTTAAAGATAATGATCTCTACATCATCGCCCGCACCTTCAATCGCGTTTTGCAGGCTTTCTAACGTAGTGTGAAGCGTATCTTTGGCGTTATGCGCGGCAATAATGATGCTAAGAAAAGCCATAATAATCAGTTTTCCTGAGCATCAAAGGAGTATGCAGTTGCGTTAATTGTTGGTAACTCGCAAATAAAATTTTTGAGGTCACGTAGCGCTTCGTCTGTTACAGCGAAGAGTTCTTCCCGGCTCTGTGAGAAGTAATATCGTGTTTCAAAAACATATGAGCAAATGTTGTCATCATTACCAATCAGCAATACGTTGCCCAGAGGACGCTGTTCATAGTGGCAACAAGGCCCGAACAGTAAAATTACCGGCACGTCAACCGCATCGGCAATGTAGACATTCCCCGAGTCAGACGCGATATAGCAATCCATTTTAGAAATGGCCCACGGCAGCTCTTCAAGCGAGATTTTGCCAATCAGGTTAATAAAGTTGGGCAGTTCACCGTAAGCGCGGGTGATGTCATCCATCCACGATTGTTCATTCGGGGCGCCAAACACATAAAACTCGCAGGGCAGGTCGACGAGACGATCGGCAATTTGCTTCCAGATGACCGGCGGAACGGTTTTCGCTTTATTTCCCGCGGCTACGCTGATGCCAATGCGGATCACGCCGGGTTTATCGAGGATTGCCGGATAGGTCGCCGGTTTGAAAAGCGGCTTTGTGGCGTGCTTTGGCGAGTCTTTCCAGGTTAAGGTGCGATCGGCCAGTTTAAGATAGTTCGTGACCGACAGCGTCTTTCTGCCGTGTTCAACAGTGCCGTCTGCCGTTGCATAGAAAATACCGTGATACCATCTGCGCGTGTAAGTGCTTAAAAACTGTTTGTTTTTAGCGTTACATACGGAGGCGAAAAAGAGGTTCACGCTGTTGGGTTGCAGGAGATAGACATTGTCATAGCGGTTCATGATCCGGCAGGCAAAGACCAGCTTTCGCCACAGGTTACGCTTATGCTGCTCGATAAAAAAAATCTTATCGATCGTCTCATCATGTTTTGCCAGCGCACCCACGCTACGACTGATGAGCACGTCGCTTTTTTGCAGGTATGCCAGAAGGGGCGTTGCATTAACAAAATCGCCGATTTTTGCTGTCTGAATGACCAGGTTTTTACCTGTCTCTTTGCGGAACAGCTTCCGGATAAGCTTCACCGGAAAGAGTAAAATCAGCAGAAATACGTAACTCATGCGTTAGATATCCCTGTTGGAAAGCCAACGGCTGCCCTGTAAAAATGAAAAAATAGCATCTGCGCTGATATCCTTCGTTTGCTGGGTCGGGCTGACCATCTGATGCTGGTTTTTGCCGTAACCCCCGATCAATCCAGGATCGGTCGGACCAAAAATCGTAATATTCGGACGATCCAGCGCCGCGGTTAAATGGCTTAAACCTGTATCAACGGAAACAACAGCATTCGCTCCCGCCAGCTGCGCGGCAACCTGCGCCAGCGTGAGTTTCGGCAATACCTCGACGTGTGGAAAACCTGCTGCCAGACGCTCTGCACGCTGCCGCTCATGTTCGGCACCCCACGGGAGTTTAATATGGATGCCGGTGGGTTGCATTAGTTCAATCAGGCTTCGCCAGTGCGATTCCGGCCAGTGTTTATCGTCGCGCGTTGTGGCATGCAGGAAGACAAGATAAGGCTGAGCACAGGGATCTGTATTGTGCAAAAAGTGCTGCGCAATGGCGTAGTCGCCCTGGGTTTCCGGTTTCGCGTAGCCCAGGCTTTTGGCAAACAGCTCGCGGGTACGTTCGACGGCGTGCTGTTGCTTTGCGATGTGGTGGCGACGATTATAGAACAGGCTCGCCAGCGGTTCGCGGGCAGTGTGCCAGTCCATGCCGTGCTTTACGCCGTGTGCCAGACGCGTCACCAGCGCGGCGCTTTTCACCAGCCCCTGGGCGTCGATGATGGCGTCGTAACGCTGCGCCTGCACCGCCTCATGGAAGGCTCTACGTTCGGCTTTAATCGGCGCGGAGAACCACGCTTTGCGCCAGCGGCGAATCGCCACCGGTATCACGCGGTCAACCGCTTCATGCCAGGTGGGGATCTGCGCGAAGCCTTCTTCCACCACCCAGTCAAAACGAATGCCGGGAATGGCCCGCATGGCGTCCGTCAGTGACGGGAGCGTATGCAGAACATCGCCCATCGAAGAAGTTTTAACGATCAGTACCCGCATTCGTTATCCTTCTTCACTCAACAGCAGTTCGTTAAGCTCTTCGAGAACGCGCTCTGGCGTAATGTCGATCAGGCTCTGATGGTAGCCTTCTGCGGCATCGCCCTTGCGAACTTTATGGTAGCCCGTGATCAGGCGGATGACGCGCGCTTTATGAGAAAGCGGGGGCGTGAAATCCGGGCTACTTGGTCCATACAGCGCCACCAGCGGGCGGTTGAGCGCGGCAGCGACGTGCATCAGGCCCGAATCGTTGCTGACCACAGCCTTACAGGCGGCAATCAGAATAACCGCCTGTTCAAGCTGCGTTTCTCCCGCCAGGTTGCGGCACCAGGCCTGCTGTTCATTACTGAGCGTCGCGAGAATTTCGTTGCCTGCCTCGTGGTCCTTTGCCGAACCGAACAGGACAATCTGGTAGCCTTCGTCAATCAGCTGTTTCGCCAGCTCCGCATAGTGGTAGTGCGGCCAGCGTTTTGCCGGGCCGAACTCGGCGCCAGGGCAGAAGCCAATCATCGGGCGTTCAGACGAAAGGCCAAACGCGTTACAGGTCTGGGATTTTTCACCGTCGTTAACCTGAAGCTGTGGCCAGAGCAGCGGCTGCGGCAGGTCTTTCGCGCTGCGCATCACGCCTTTGTCGTAGGCCAGCGCCACATAGCGCTCCACCATCAGCGGCCAGGCCTCTTTATCCAGCACCCGCGCATCGTTCAGCAGGCCGTAGCGCATTTCACCGCGCCAGCCGGTGCGATGTGGAATACCCGCAAAAAAGGGCACCAGGGCGGATTTAAAGGAGTTTGGCAGGACATACGCCCGATCGTAGCGCTTCTCGCGCAGGCTATGGCCGAGTTTACGGCGTTCGCCAATTTCCAGCGCCCCGTGGCCAAGCGGCATCGGGATCGCCTCGTTCACTTCCGGCATACGCGACAACAGCGGACGGCACCATGCGGGTGCCATCACGTCGATTATCGCCTGGGGATAACGCGCCTTGAGCGTGCGATAGAGACTTTGCGACATCATCATGTCGCCCACCCATGACGGGCCGATCACCAGAATCTTCATACTTATGCGTCGCGGTTCAGCCAGGCCATATATTCCGTTACGCCTTCGGCAACGGTCTTGAACGGCTTGTCGTAGCCTGCGGCGCGCAGGTTGGTCAGATCGGCCTGGGTGAACGCCTGATAACGGCCTTTCAGCTTGTCAGGGAACGGAATGTACTCGATGCTGCCTTTTTTGTGATAAGCCAGCGTTGCGTCAGCCACGGCCTGGAAGGACTCCGCGCGGCCGGTACCCAGGTTGAAGATGCCGGATACGCCGTTTTCCCAGAACCACAGGTTCACTGCGGCAACGTCGCCTACGTAAACGAAGTCGCGCTTAAAGCCGTCGCTGCCTTCGAACAGTTTCGGGCTTTCGCCGTTATTCAGCTGGGTGTTCAGGTGGAACGCCACGCTCGCCATGCTGCCTTTGTGGCCTTCGCGCGGTCCGTAGACGTTGAAATAACGGAAGCCGACGATCTGCGAGTTCGCTTCTGGCAGCACCTGACGCACGTACTCGTCGAACAGGAATTTGGAGTAACCGTAGACGTTCAGCGGCTGCTCGTACTCGCGGGATTCGATAAAGTCCGAGGTGCGGCCGCCGTAGGTTGCCGCGGAAGAGGCATACAGGAACGGAATTTCACGCTCCAGGCAGTAGTGCAGGATCTCTTTGGAGTACTGATAGTTGTTGTCCATCATGTACTTACCGTCCCACTCGGTGGTGGAAGAGCACGCACCTTCGTGGAAGATGGCTTCGATCTCGCCGAACTCTTCGCCTGCCATAATCTGGATAAGGAAGTCTTCTTTATCCATGTAGTCAGCGATGTTCAGATCCACCAGGTTGACGAACTTGGTGCCGTCTTTCAGGTTGTCAACCACCAGGATGTCGGTGATGCCCTTGTCATTGAGAGCCTTAACAATATTGCTGCCGATAAAGCCCGCGCCGCCGGTAACGATGATCATAACTGTAACCTTTGAAGTGTGGAGCCCGGGGACAATCCCGGACGCTAATGTCTCTATCATATCATTAGTATGGCTGCCCTTCAGCCATTCACCTTCACAGCGCAGGGGTACGCGTGATTTATGCTGCAAAAACGACAAGAGATGACGTGTCATCTCGTCATGAACTATAGGTTTGGGTAATATGTCCCGAAATTTGCCGAGTCTGGAGAATTGCAATGCGTGGTGATTTTTACAAACAGTTAAACAGCGACCTCGACACCGCACGTGCGGAAGGATTGTTCAAGGAAGAGCGTATTATCACGTCTGCCCAGCAGGCGGACATCACCGTTGCCGACGGCAGCCATGTGATTAACTTTTGCGCGAACAACTATTTAGGTCTTGCGAATCACCCTGAGCTGATTGCCGCTGCAAAAAACGGCATGGACACCCACGGTTTCGGCATGGCCTCCGTACGCTTTATCTGCGGTACGCAGGACAGCCACAAGCAGCTTGAGCAAAAGCTGGCGAGCTTCCTCGGAATGGAAGACGCGATTCTGTACTCCTCCTGTTTTGACGCCAACGGCGGTCTGTTTGAGACCCTGCTTGGTGCAGAAGATGCGATTATCTCCGACGCCCTGAACCACGCCTCCATCATCGACGGCGTACGCCTGTGTAAAGCGAAGCGTTTCCGCTATGCCAACAACGACATGGTCGAGCTGGAAGCACGCCTGAAAGAGGCGCGTGAAGCGGGGGCTCGCCACGTGCTGATCGCCACCGACGGCGTGTTCTCCATGGACGGCGTGATCGCCAACCTGAAGGGCGTTTGCGACCTGGCGGATAAATACGACGCGCTGGTGATGGTCGATGACTCTCACGCGGTCGGTTTTGTCGGCGAAAACGGCCGCGGTTCCCACGAATACTGTGACGTGATGGGCCGCGTGGACATCATCACCGGTACGCTGGGCAAAGCGCTCGGCGGCGCGTCCGGCGGCTATACCGCCGCGCGTAAAGAGGTGGTCGAGTGGCTGCGCCAGCGCTCCCGCCCGTATCTGTTCTCCAACTCCCTGGCGCCGGCCATTGTTGCTGCCTCCATCAAAGTGCTGGAGATGGTGGAGTCCGGCGCTGAGCTGCGCGACCGCCTGTGGTCCAACGCCCGTCTGTTCCGTGAAAAAATGAGCGCCGCAGGGTTTACCCTGGCCGGTGCTGACCACGCGATCATTCCGGTGATGCTTGGCGATGCGGTTGTCGCGCAGCAATTTGCTCGCGAGCTGCAGAAAGAAGGGATTTACGTCACCGGGTTCTTCTTCCCGGTGGTGCCAAAAGGTCAGGCGCGTATCCGCACCCAGATGTCTGCGGCGCATACGCCTGAACAAATTGAACGTGCGGTGGAAGCCTTTACCCGCATCGGCAAACAGCTGGGCGTAATTGCCTGAGGACGTGTGATGAAAGCGTTATCCAAACTGAAAGCGGAAGAAGGGATTTGGATGACCGACGTGCCGGAGCCGGAAGTCGGTCATAACGATCTGCTGATCAAAATTCGTAAAACCGCCATCTGCGGTACTGACGTTCACATCTACAACTGGGACCAGTGGTCGCAGAAAACCATTCCGGTACCGATGGTTGTCGGTCACGAATATGTCGGTGAAGTGGTGGGTATCGGCCAGGAAGTGAAAGGCTTCCAAATTGGCGATCGCGTCTCCGGTGAAGGCCATATTACCTGCGGCCACTGCCGTAACTGTCGCGGCGGGCGTACGCACCTGTGCCGTAATACCATTGGCGTGGGCGTAAACCGCCCGGGCTGCTTCGCGGAATACCTGGTGATCCCGGCGTTTAACGCGTTCAAAATTCCGGACAATATCTCTGACGATCTGGCCTCCATCTTCGACCCGTTCGGCAACGCGGTGCACACGGCGCTCTCCTTCGACCTGGTCGGTGAAGACGTGCTGGTCTCCGGCGCGGGCCCAATCGGCATTATGGCCGCTGCGGTGGCGAAGCACGTGGGCGCGCGCAACGTTGTGATCACCGACGTGAACGAATACCGTCTGTCGCTGGCACGCAAAATGGGCGTCACCCGCGCGGTGGATGTTTCGAAAGAGAGCCTGACCGACGTGATGGAAGAGCTGGGCATGACCGAAGGCTTTGACGTGGGTCTTGAGATGTCCGGCGCGCCGCCGGCGTTCCGCACCATGCTCGACACTATGAACCACGGTGGCCGTATCGCGATGCTGGGTATTCCGCCGTCAGACATGTCTATCGACTGGAACAAAGTCATCTTCAAGGGGCTGTTCATCAAGGGCATCTATGGCCGCGAGATGTTCGAGACCTGGTACAAGATGGCGGCGCTGATCCAGTCCGGTCTGGATCTGTCCCCGATTATTACTCACCGTTTCTCCATCGATGAGTTCCAGCAGGGCTTTGACGCGATGCGTTCCGGCCAGTCAGGGAAAGTGATCCTGAGCTGGGATAAGTAATCAAAAAGGGGCCTGAGGCCCCTTATTTTATTGCTTCTTTTTCTCTTCGTCCGTCAGGTAACGCACCTTGCGGGTGTAGTCCTGACCTTTGAACAGCAGTTTGTTATCCGGCGATTCAAGATACTTCTGCCATTCGGAGAGAGGGAAGCCGCCGTGCGCGCCAATCACCTCTTTCGGTACAACGGCTTCTTGACCACCGATCTTCTTGGAGACCGGCCAGTTCATCCAGTCGCCCAGGTTAACCGTTTTTAGATCCAGCATGTCCAGCAGCGCGGCGAGGGGTAATTGATCGGTCGGCGGCTGCGTGTCGTCCATCAGCTCCCAGGTATCCTGGAACAGCGTCAGCCACAGCGGGCAGATACGGCGCCAGGTTTTTTTTGTTGCCGCAAGAAACGCGCCGTTAACGTGATCGACCAGATACGGGCGCACCGTCTCCTTGTAATATGCCGGTACTTTCTCCGCTGGCGCACCGTCCAGCTTGGCAATCATTTTGCCCTGACGGAAGCTGGAGTAGATATGCATATCTGCCATGTTGATCTCAGGCATTTTCAGCAGGTTGAGATCGGAATCGATCATCAATACGCCTTCACCGCGCGCCTGCAGCGGGGCGTTAAGCTTCACCAGACGGCTGAGGTAGATCTGCTTATAGCGGTAACCTTCCTCACGAACCGGAAGGTTAAGCGTCACTACGCGTGTTTTCGGCGGCAGTACCCCAAAGGCGGATTCAGGCTGATCGCTGACGATGACGATTTCGCTCACCCCGGTGGCATAGCGTTCCGCGAAGGTGGCAGAGAGTAATGCTTCTTCGACGAAATCTGCGCCGGTACACGGAATCACAATAGAATCCACCGCAGCAAGCGCGCCCGTCACGGGCAGAGAGCTGTAAGGAATGTTGTGTCGCCCGGTGATATGACGATAGCGAGCATTAAGAAATTTAAACATAGTTATCTCGTTTGGTTAGTGCGCGCCAAGCACGGCTTCGACACCGCTGACATAGTTTTCGATGGCATAGGTATGACAGACGTTTTGGTATGCAGCCGCAGCCAGTCGAGCCCGCAGCTCCGCATCTGCCCAGATATTGTCCAGATGCTGTGCAAGCAGTGAAACATCGCTCCAGGGGAATAGCAGCCCTGTCGAATCATGATCAATCAATTCCGCCGTGCCGGTCACCTGAGAGCCAATCACGGGGATATTGAGAAGCATCGCTTCCAGCACTACGCGCGGCAGCCCTTCGCTTTTTGAGGCGAGAATAAAGGCGTCAAACGTAGCGAGGTAATCAAAGGGGGTATTCTGAAAACCGGTGAAGATGACGCGGGATTCAATTCCCAGCGCTCGGGCCTGTTCCGCTAAAGCGCGGCGTTCGGCACCTTCGCCGACCAGCACCATTTTCCATTTCGCCTGGGGATGCTTCTGGCTGAACTGTGCCAGCGCCTCCAGCGTGTGGTGGTTGGCTTTGCGAGGGATTAACGACCCGATACTGCCGAACACAAACGTGTCGTCATCAATGTTCAGGCGCTGGCGCATCGCGCGTCGGTCAGGTAAAGGCTGGTGGATGTCGATGGCATTATTGACCGTCGTACACAGTTCGGGCCGGACGCCATGCTCAAGCAACACGCGTTCAACGCCGTGCGAGACCGCGATGATTTTTGTGGCATGGGCATTCACCAGTTTCACCAGCGGTGGGGTCAAAACAGGTTCAATGCGGCAGTGCTGGATCAACCGCGTCTGCAGGTTCGCTGCCGCCAGATAGCCTTCCTCGTTTGAGCCCGGCTGGTTATTCATATAGAGCGTATCGAAACTGCCCTGCGTTAAAAGGGTTTCGATTTTGCTGACATTAGGCCTGATGCGCCACATGATATCCACATAACGTGTAAATGCCTTACGGGCGCCGCGTGAGAAAAACAGCAGGCTACGTCCCGCTTCCTTCAGCAATTTGGCCCAGACCGGCTGCTGGCGTTGAGGGATCACGATGAGTGGGATGCCGATGCCGTTGAGCACCTGGCCAATCGTCTCACCTTCAGCACGACTATAATCACTGTAAAAACAACAGGTAATATCGAATTTATCGCGATTAATTCGCTTCAGGAGCTCAAGCATACTGTTGGTGCCTCCCCCCCATTCTTTACCCGTATCCAGGAGGAGAATTTTACTTTTGTGCGGCATGTCTGAATCCGTGTGCTACCCTTCAACTGACTGCATTATAAAGAATCTGTTGAAATAAAATAGATTTTTCTATTTTATTGCGCTTCAGGATTAGACAACATTTCAAGCGTGCTTATTTGAAAAGTGTGATTCAGGACTTTAATCGTCTCTACTCATTTATATAGTATTAATAATATTAATTTAGGCTGCTATTGAGAGTGGGGAAATGTTTAAAATAACGGTCTGCTTATTAACGTTTAATTCTGAAAGATTATTACACGATGTTATCCCGCCTCTATTGAAAATAGCGGATGAAATTGTCGTAGTCGATTCTGGCAGTACGGACAAAACACGATATATTTGTGAAAACTTTGGCCTGCAACCCGTCTATAAAAAATTTGGCTGGCATGGCGAGCAGATGAACTATGCCATATCCTTAGCCAGCCATGACTGGGTCCTGTGCATCGACAGCGACGAAATTCTTGACCAGGAAACGGTTAATGCCGTTTTAACGTTAAAAGCAGGCGATGAGCCAGACCCGGGAATGGCATGGCAAATATGCCGCCACTGGTTTGTTCTGGGTGAGGAAGTCCGGACGATTTATCCTGTTTCATCCCCTGATTATCCTGTGCGTCTTTTTAACCGTAACCAGTCTCGGTTTAATAACCGACCGGTAGACGATCAGGTCGAAGGCTTTCTCCGTTGTGAACGTATTCCGGGTTATGTAAAACATGATACGTTTCCCACGATGCATGAGCTTTTTAACAAATTAAATTGTTATACAACCCGCCTGGTTCAATATCAAAAAATACGGCCCTCAATTGGGCGCGGCGTAATCAGCGCCATCGGGGCTTTTTTCAAATGGTATCTGTTTAGCGGCGCCTGGCGTAAGGGCAAAGTGGGGGTGGCAACGGGACTGTATGCCACAGCCTATAGTTTTTTGAAGTATTTCAAATCCTGGTATCAGCATCAGGAAAAAAAAGAGCCCGTTGCTAACGAGCAGACGGACTCTCAGATTGCGAAATAAGCGTCAGGCTTTCTTACCCCATCCCTGCCACTGCTGCTGGACGTATTTCACCAGCGTACTGTTACTGATGCTGTCTCCGATGACGGAGAAGAAGCGGGTTGCATAGACCGGTTCAAGCGGTTGCTTAGGTACACAGCGCTTGACGCCGCGGAACGGATTACGCGGCGCTGTCGGGACAGGCTGCGCAGAATTTGGTTTAGAGGTATCCACCTGCGGCTCGTTCAGCAGATCGCTCGGACGCACCAGCGTGATATCGGCAGGCAAGGTCGGCAGCATCTGCTGCAGAACGCGAACGGTAGACGGGTGCGGGTGACCGATGGCGATGGCTGAGCCATTGCGGCGGGCCAGCTGTACCGCGCGATTAAACTGCATGCGGATATCGGCTTCGTTCTGGGTATCATCCAGGAACACCTTGCGCTTAATCACCTTTACGCCCGTTCCCTGAGCGGCACGCATTGCCTGGCTGTTGCCGATGGTCATGCTGTCGAGGAAGTAGAGGTTGTAACGCTCCAGAGCCTGCATCACTTTGAGCATCCCGAACAGGCTTGATGTCATCGCGCTGCCCATATGGTTGTTCAGCCCTACGGCATACGGCACTTTGTTGTAGGCATCGCGGATGATGCGCTCGATATCCTCGCTGCTCATGTCCGGGCGAAGGGTATCTTTTTCCAGCGGCTGCTTGCTGAGCGGGGCCATCGGCAGGTGGATCAGCACCTGATGACCGCTGCTGTGGGCTTTGGTCGCCATCTCACGCGCGTGGGGCGCATTTGGAAGGACGGCGACAGAGATGGCCGACGGCATCGCCAGCACCTGATTTTCATAGTGTGGACGATAACCGAAGTCATCAATCACGATAGCGAGTTTACCTGCGTATACCGGTGCAGCCAGCGCCAGCGCGCTGACGACGGAGAAAACCATTCGACGAAATTGAAGCAAAACTTATCTTCCCAACCACGGCTGTGGATTGACCGCCTGACCCTGGCGACGAATTTCGAAATAGAGTGACGGGCGGCCCTGACCGCCACTGCTGCCCACAAGGGCGATGGGTTGGCCTGCGCGCACCTGCGTGCCGACGCTGACCAGCGCGCTCTGGTTGTAGCCGTAAAGACTCATATCACCTTTACCGTGTTCAACCACCACCACCAGTCCGTAACCCTGCAGCCAGTCGGCCAGAATCACGCGGCCATCGGCGATGGCTTTCACTTCGCTACCTTCAGACGCACCGATAACGATCCCTTTCCAACGTAGCTCACCCTGCAGCTGTTCGCCATAGCGATGCAGAATTGAACCACGAACGGGCCAGAAAGCCTGACCGCGAGGAGAACCCAAACCGCCGGTACGCGACATCAGAGATCGTTCGCTCTCGCTTGGCTTGTAGGTGGTCCCTTTGCGGGACGCTTCCTGCTGCTTGTCGCGAACGGCCTGCGCCTCGCGAGCCTCTTTTTCGGCGCGCGCTTTCGCCGCCGCTTCCGCACGGGCGATGCTGTTACGCAGTTTTGATTCGTTGGCGCGCATTTCGCTTAGCTGGCTCTGACCTTCCTGAATGGAGGATTCAAGGCCGGAAAGGGTTTTCTTACGCTCGTTGCGAGCCTGCTCAAGCTTCGCCTGCTGGGCCTGCTGATCGTAGAGCAGCGTCTGCTGCTGGCTCTGCTTCTCTTCCAGCTCGGCTTTTTGCGTGGAGACCTCTTCGCGCGTCTGCTTCAGCTGCGCGATCGTCTCCTGACGCGCCTGGTTGAGATAGCCAAAGTAGGCCTGCAGGCGCTGGCCGCGCTGGCTCTCTTCGCCGCTGAGGATCAACTGGAGTCCGGTATGTTCACCCTGGCGGAATGCGGCATCAAGCTGTGCGGCAAGATTGCGCTCCTGCGCATCACGCTGGCGCTCGAGTTTGGCAATCGACGCGTTCATCTCGTCGATCTGTTTATTCAACTGGGCGAGGGTGTTTTGCGTTTCACGGAGTTTACGCGTGGCGGCGGAGATCGCCTCTTCCTGCTGCTTAAGCTGGGCGAGCAGAGCGGAGCGCTGCTGCTGCTGCTGGCGTACCGCACGCTCTTTGGCGGCGATATCGGCCTGAATAGATTTCAGCTGGTCGCGGTCATCCGCGTGGGCGGATGCGGCGCACAGCAATACGCCAGCGCTGAGTGCGCTGGCGTAAAACAGAGGTCTGACTGATAACCTAAGCGGCTTCACGACCCATGTGATTGAAAAAATCGCCTTTCCCCTCATGGGGAGCGATTATTCCACGATGAACAGCGGCTTACCAGTCATCTCTTCAGGGATCGGCATACCCATCAGCGACAGCATGGTTGGCGCGATGTCAGAAAGCTTGCCGCCTTCCACTGCTTTCAGTGATTTATCACCCACATAAATCAGCGGAACAGGCAGGTTGGTATGGGCCGTGTGCGCCTGGCCGGTCGCCGGGTCGCGCATCTGTTCAGCGTTACCGTGGTCAGCGGTGATCAGCAGCTGGCCGCCAACGGATTCAACCGCTTTCGCTACCTGCTCAACGCAGTGGTCCAGCGCTTCAACCGCTTTCACTGCCGCTTCCATCACCCCGGTATGCCCAACCATGTCGCCGTTCGGGTAGTTACAGATGATGGTGTCGTACTTACCGCTCTCGATGGCCGCAACCAGTTTTTCCGTCAATTCTGCAGAGCTCATTTCTGGCTGCAGATCGTAGGTAGCAACTTTCGGAGAGTTGATCAGAGTGCGGTCTTCGCCTTTGAACGGCTCTTCAACGCCACCGTTAAAGAAGAAGGTCACGTGCGCGTATTTTTCAGTTTCGGAAATACGCAGCTGCGTTTTGTCGTTCTTCGCCATCCACTCGCCAAAGGTGTTTGCCAGAGATGCTGGCGGATACGCGCAGGGCGCTTTGATGTCTGCGGCGTATTCGGTCAGCTGGATGAAGTCCAGTTTTACCACTTTCTTACGGGCAAAACCGTCGAAGTCGCTGTTGACGAAGGCACGGGTGATTTCACGCGCGCGGTCAGCGCGGAAGTTCATGAAGATCAGCGCGTCACCATCTTCCATGGCGGCGTCGGCCTGGCCTTCAGCGCGGATCACGGACGCTTTAACGAATTCGTCGTTTTCATCACGAGCATAGGCCGCTTCCAGCGCTTCAACGGCGGTCGCGAACTGGAATTCACCTTTTGCCAGGGTCATCAGGTCATAGGCCTGTTCAACGCGATCCCAGCGGTTGTCGCGGTCCATGGCGTAGTAACGGCCAATGATGGACGCTACGCGGCCTTTACCCAGCGCGGCGAATTTCTCTTCGAAGGCTTGCAGAGAGCCTTTTGCACTGCGTGGTGGCGTATCGCGTCCGTCCAGGAAGGCGTGCAGATAGATTTTTTCCGCACCGCGCTCGGCGGCCAGTTCAACCATCGCCATGATGTGATCTTCGTGGCTGTGAACGCCGCCAGCAGAGAGCAGGCCCATGATGTGTACGGCCTTGCCAGCGGCAACGGCTTTATCGACCGCGCCAGACAGCGTTGGGTTGGAGAAGAAGGTGCGTTCTTTGATTTCAACGTCCAGACGCGTCAGATCCTGATACACAATACGCCCGGCGCCCAGGTTTACGTGACCGACTTCGGAGTTGCCCATCTGGCGGTCCGGCAGGCCCACTTCCAGGCCAGACGCGTCAATCAGCGTATGCGGACGTTTCGCCCACAGGGCATCCATGACCGGGGTTTTGGCGTTGAAAATAGCGTTATCCTGGCTATCTTCACGGTAGCCATAGCCATCCAGAATCACCAGTACCATAGGTTTTTTAGAAACCGACATTGCGACAACCTCATGCTCAAGAGTCAAAATTTGCGTAATTTTACTACAGCTGAATCGATCAAATAGCCGCAGAAGATCAAAGAAAGCGCAGGGGCAAGATGTTCACCAGACCATTTTGAGGCATTTTTTTAGGTGGCATGCCGCAGAAAATGGATTAGGTTATGGTCGCTGGCTGTATTTGCCAGAACGCACAGGTATACTCCTGTCCTGGTTTTTTTTATCACTTAGTCGGGAGTAGTTACCCTCCATGCAAGAAATTATGCAATTCGTTAGCCGCCATCCGGTTCTGAGCATCGCGTGGATTGGCCTGCTGGCTGCTGTGCTGTTCACTACATTTAAGAGCCTGACGTCTAAAATTAAGGTTATCACCCGTGGTGAAGCGACGCGTCTGATCAACAAAGAAGATGCCGTCGTGGTCGATCTGCGCCAGCGTGACGATTTCCGTAAAGGTCACATTGCGGGCGCAATCAACCTGTTGCCAGCTGAAATCAAAGCGAACAACGTCGGTGAGCTTGAGAAACACAAAGCCCAGCCGATTATCGTTGTCGATGCGACCGGCATGCAGGCACAGGAATCTGCCAGCGCGCTTCATAAAGCAGGCTTCGAAAACGTAACGGTGCTGAAAGAAGGTATTTCCGGCTGGAGCGGGGAAAATCTTCCTTTGGTACGCGGTAAATAAGGAGTTCAGTCATGGCCAATATTGAGATCTATACCAAAGCGACGTGCCCGTTCTGTCATCGTGCGAAAGCGCTGCTGAACAGCAAAGGCGTCACGTTCCAGGAACTGCCAATCGACGGTGACGCGATTAAACGCGAAGAGATGATCAAACGTAGTGGTCGCACGACGGTTCCGCAGATTTTTATTGATGCGCAGCACATTGGCGGCTGTGATGACTTGTATGCGCTCGACGCCCGTGGTGGACTCGATCCGCTGCTGAGCTAAGAGACTTTAGGACAATTAAAAAGGGTATTTCCATGTCAGAACAAAACAACACCGAAATGACTTTCCAGATCCAGCGTATCTACACCAAGGACGTCTCTTTCGAAGCGCCAAATGCGCCACATGTTTTCCAGAAAGATTGGCAGCCAGAGGTTAAACTTGATCTGGATACCGCATCTACCCAACTGGCAGATGACGTGTATGAAGTCGTGCTGCGTGTGACCGTTACCGCGTCTCTGGGCGAAGAAACTGCATTCCTGTGTGAAGTTCAGCAGGGCGGCATCTTCTCTATCGGCGGTATCGAAGGCAACCAGATGGCGCATTGCCTGGGTGCGTACTGCCCGAACATTCTGTTCCCGTATGCGCGTGAATGCATCACCAGCCTGGTTTCTCGCGGTACATTCCCGCAACTGAACCTTGCGCCAGTTAACTTTGATGCGCTGTTCATGAACTATCTGCAGCAGCAAGCTGGCGAAGGTGCTGAACAACATCAGGATGCCTGATGAGCACTGTTAATGCGTCAATGACTGTGATCGGTGCCGGCTCATACGGCACCGCTCTTGCCATCACGCTGGCAAGAAATGGTCACGAAGTGGTTCTCTGGGGCCACGACCCAAAACATATCGCAACGCTGCAACGCGATCGTTGCAACGTGGCGTTTCTTCCGGACGTTCCGTTCCCCGACTCCCTGCACCTTGAAAGCGACCTTGCGACCGCGCTGGCGGCCAGCCGCAACATTCTGATTGTGGTTCCGAGCCATGTATTTGGCGACGTGCTCCGTCAGATTAAGCCGCTGATGCGCCCGGATGCGCGCATTGTCTGGGCGACAAAAGGACTGGAAGCCGAAACCGGACGCCTGCTGCAGGACGTTGCCCGCGAAGCGCTGGGTGATGCGATCCCGCTGGCGGTCATCTCCGGCCCGACCTTTGCCAAAGAGCTGGCCGCTGGCCTGCCGACGGCGATTTCGCTGGCCTCCACCGATCAGGCCTTCTCCGACGATCTTCAACAGCTGCTGCACTGCGGCAAGAGCTTCCGCGTCTACAGCAACCCCGATTTTATCGGCGTGCAGCTGGGCGGTGCGGTGAAGAACGTGATTGCGATTGGCGCCGGGATGTCAGACGGCATTGGTTTTGGTGCCAATGCGCGTACGGCGCTGATCACCCGAGGACTGACCGAAATGTCCCGCCTGGGCGAAGCGCTGGGTGCCGATCCGGCCACCTTTATGGGGATGGCTGGCTTGGGCGACCTGGTGCTGACCTGTACCGACAACCAGTCTCGTAACCGCCGCTTTGGCATGATGCTCGGGCAGGGCAGCGATGTTAAAGGCGCGCAGGAGAAGATTGGTCAGGTGGTTGAAGGCTACCGCAATACCAAAGAAGTCCGCGAGTTGGCGCACCGTTTCGGTGTCGAAATGCCAATAACCGAGGAAATTTATCAGGTATTGTATTGCGGAAAAAATGCGCGCGAGGCAGCATTGACCTTATTAGGTCGTGCGCGCAAGGACGAGCGCAGCAGTAACTAGTCGGAACCGTTGTCACCTGAATGACCCAGCCAGCGCAGAACTGGCTGGTCATTAACTATCGTCTGGAGTAAGCAATGCCGTGTGAAGAACTGGATATCGTCTGGAACAATATTAAAGCTGAAGCCCGGGCGCTGGCCGACTGTGAGCCTATGCTGGCCAGTTTCTACCACGCGACGCTACTCAAGCACGAAAACCTCGGCAGCGCGCTCAGCTATATGCTCGCCAACAAGCTGGCGTCCTCGATTATGCCTGCTATCGCCATTCGTGAGGTGGTGGAAGAGGCTTACGCCGCAGACCCGGAAATGATCGCCTCTGCCGCCTGTGATATCCAGGCCGTGCGCACGCGTGACCCGGCGGTCGATAAATATTCTACGCCGCTGCTGTACCTGAAAGGCTTCCACGCCCTGCAGGCTTACCGCATTGGCCACTGGCTGTGGAATGAAGGCCGCCGCGCGCTGGCGATCTTCCTGCAAAACCAGGTTTCCGTGACGTTCCAGGTCGATATTCACCCGGCGGCAAAGATTGGCCGTGGGATCATGCTCGACCACGCCACCGGGATTGTCGTCGGGGAAACGGCGGTGATTGAAGATGACGTCTCGATCCTGCAGTCGGTCACCCTGGGCGGTACCGGTAAAACCAGCGGCGATCGCCATCCAAAAATTCGTGAAGGGGTGATGATTGGCGCGGGCGCCAAGATCCTCGGCAATATCGAAGTCGGGCGCGGTGCTAAGATCGGTGCAGGCTCCGTGGTGCTCCAGCCTGTGCCACCGCATACCACTGCCGCTGGCGTACCGGCGCGCATCGTCGGTAAACCAGACAGCGATAAGCCGTCCATGGACATGGATCAGCACTTCAACGGCATTCACCATACGTTCGAGTATGGTGACGGCATTTAACTTCTGAGAATGGCGCCCGGATACCCCAGCTGGCGCCATGCTTCATACACCACCACCGACACCGCGTTCGACAGGTTCATGCTGCGGCTGTCCGGCATCATCGGAATACGGATTTTCTGCTCAGCGGGCAGGGCATCCAGGATCGTGGCCGGCAGGCCGCGGGTTTCCGGGCCAAACATCAGATAGTCACCTGCCTGATAGCTCACGGCGCTGTGTGCTGGCGTGCCTTTGGTAGTCAGGGCGAACATGCGCTGCGGCTGCTCGGCTTCCAGAAACGCGGCGTAATCGTGGTGGCGAACGACGGCGGTAAATTCATGATAATCCAGCCCTGCGCGACGCAGACGTTTGTCGTCCCACGTAAAGCCCATCGGCTCAATGATGTGCAGACGAAAACCGGTGTTGGCACACAGGCGGATGATATTGCCGGTGTTCGGCGGAATTTCTGGTTCGAATAAAACGATGTTAAGCATGCTGCCCCCTTAATTGCGGGGGCAGAATAGCAGAAAAGAGAGGAACTACGCGACGCCGGGTTCCTGCGAGCGGCTGTACAGCATTTTGTAGACGGTTGCCGCCGCGGCTACCAGAGCGGGCACGCTGAGGATCATTAAAATACTGTCTGCCTGCCACTGCATAGAGAGAAGCTGGGCGCTGGTCATGGTTCCCGCTACGCCGCCGAAGCGGCCGATCCCCTGCATCCAGGCGATGCCCGTCGCGCGGCACTCGGTAGGGTAAAAGGTGGCGGCCAGGGTTTGCATGCCCGATTGCGCGCCGTTCATCGCGATCCCCATCAGGAAAATCAGCCCGCCAAACAGGGCGATATGGTTATGCTCAATGCCAAGCAAAAGAATAAGGCCCATTGTCAGCACGAAACCACACGCGACCACCCTGTGCGCTTCCCAGCGGTCCATCATCCAGCCCGCGAGCAGAATGCCTGCGGTACCGCCGAAGGTGAACAGCGAGGTGAGCCAGGCGGATTCCGCCAGCGCATAGCCCATCCCCTGCATCAGCGTTGGCATCCAGCTTAGCAGAACGTAGTAAATGACCAGCCCCATAAAGTAGGTCACCCACAGCATCAGGGTGCCGGGCAGCCAGGGCATGGAAAAGAGCTGCGACACGCTCCCTTTTTTAGACGCGATTTTCTCCTCGGCCAGGAAAAAGCCCGTGACGCTATCCAGCGTGCTGCGGGCGAACCGGCTGGCGATACGGCGGACCTGCATGACGTCTTTCCCGCGCTGCACCAGAAACTTCACGGACTCCGGTAAAAACAGCGTCAGCAGCAGCGTTAAAATCAGCGGCGCAATCGCCCCGGTCAGCAGCACGCTTCGCCAGCCGTGATGGGGGATAAGCCAGGAAGAGATCGCGCCGCCGCCCGCCGCACCCAGAGGGAAGCCGCAGTACATGGTATTGATCGCCATGGCGCGACAGCGCTGGGGGGCAAACTCGGAGATCAGCGTGATGGCGTTAGGCATTGCGGCGCCGAGGCCCAGTCCCGTCAGAAAGCGCCACATCGTCAGGGTATTCAGACTTTGTGCCCAGGCCGTCCCCAGGCTCGCAAGGCCGAAGAACAGGCACGAAAAGACCAGCACGCGCTTGCGCCCCATCCGGTCCGATACCGGACCGGCAACCAGCGCGCCCAGCGACAGCCCCAGCAGCGCCGCACTCAGCACCGGCCCCAGATCCTGTTTGTGTATCCCCCATTCTGCCGACAGCGTAGGCGCGATGTAACCCATCGCTGCCGTATCAAAACCATCGATCGCCAGAACCAGAAAGCCCAGCACAATGAGCAGCCAGTGAAACCCTGAAAAGGGACTCTCATCGATCACCTGCTGAATATCCACCTTACCTGAATACGCCATACGCTCCACTCCGATCTGATGTTGTTTTTGTGTTCTTGTATTTGCTTGTCTATACAATTGCGGACGGCAGATGGATGTCAAATTTTCTTATCTAATATGTTATCTGGATGTTATTTTTGGCGTAAAAAAGCGCCCGAGGGGGAAATCGGGCGCGTGAGAAAGGTGTATTAACGGAGGAGAATTTATGCCGCGTTTCCCTGAGCAAGTGGCGCCAGCGCCGCCGGTAATTTGCTTAACTCCTGCACCAGAGAATCTCTGCTGATTTCACCGATCGTTTTCGCTCCTGTCAGCGTCATCGCTACCTTCATCTCTTTTTCGATCAGGTTGAGCAGATTCGCCACGCCTGCCTGGCCAGCCGTCGCCAGCGCATACAGATACGCGCGTCCCAGCAGCACGCTGTCGGCGCCCAGCGCAATCATGCGCACCACGTCCAGCCCGTTGCGGATGCCGCTGTCGGCCAGGATGGCAATATCGCCTTTCACCGCATCGGCGATGGCCGGCAGGGCGCGTGCGGAAGAGAGCACCCCGTCAAGCTGGCGTCCGCCGTGGTTAGAGACCACAATCCCGTCAGCGCCAAAGCGGACCGCATCGCGGGCATCTTCCGGATCGAGGATCCCTTTGATCACCATCGGGCCGTCCCAGAACTCGCGGATCCACTCCAGGTCTTTCCACGAGATCGACGGATCGAAGTTGTTCGCCAGCCAGCCAATGTAATCCTCCAGCCCGGTCGGTTTACCGAGGTATGCCGAGATATTGCCCAGATCGTGCGGACGACCGTTCAGGCCGACATCCCACGCCCACTGCGGATGGGTCATGGCCTGCCAGTAGCGGCGTAACGCAGCATTCGGGCCGCTCATGCCGGAGTGGGCATCACGATAGCGCGCCCCTGGCGTTGGCATATCGACGGTAAAGACCAGCGTCGAGCAGCCCGCCGCTTTGGCGCGCTCGAGCGCGTTGCGCATAAAGCCGCGATCGCGCAGGACGTACAGCTGGAACCACATTGGCCGCTTGATGGTCGGGGCGACCTCTTCAATCGGACAAACCGAGACGGTAGAGAGGGTAAACGGAATGCCTTTGGCATCCGCCGCCGCGGCCGCCTGCACTTCGCCACGGCGGGCATACATGCCGCACAGGCCCACAGGCGCGAGCGCGACGGGCATGGAAAGCGTTTCGTTAAACAGTTTTGTCTCAAGGCTCAGGTCAGACATATTCTTCAGCACGCGCTGGCGCAGAGCCACCTCCGACAGATCTTCCACGTTGCGGCGCAGGGTGTATTCGGCATACGCCCCGCCGTCGATATAGTGGAACAGGAACGGGGGCAAAATGCGCTGCGCCGCGGCGCGATAGTCACTGGCTGCTGAAATAATCATGCTTTGTTCTCCCTGGAAATATCACTGTCGCCAGGCAGACGGGTAATACGCGCCTGTCGGGCCTGGTCTTCATCGAATCGTTTAATGGTGGTGTGCACGAAGCCGAGATGCGCCATCATCGCTTTGCGTGCGGCCTCGGCATCACCGGCCAGAATGGCCTTGAGCACCGCCTCGTGCTGTTCGGTCAGCCGGGCAAACACCGGCGGAACCAGATACATACGCTGGCGGCTCTGTTTAACGGAGGATTGCAGCAGGTCGAAGAACCCGCGCATGGTCTGGAGCAGCACCACATTGTGCGACGCCTCGGCAATCGCCAGGTGAAAACGCACGTCCGCCTGGGAGGCGATATCCGGGTCGCTGCTCTGCGTGGCCTCAAAGCAGGCGATGAGTTTCTCTTTGTCGGCGTCGGTTGCCCGCATGGCCGCGTGCCAGGCGGTACTGGTTTCGATGGCGTGACGCGCTTCAAGGATGTCGAAGCTGTAGTCCGGGTCGTTCTCCATCAGCGTTTTCAGGGGCTGCACGATGTTTTGCTCGGACCAGTCGTCATGCTGCCAGCGCACAAAGGTGCCGCCGCCGCGACGGCTCACCAGCACGCCTTCGCTGACCAGCGTCGCCAGCGCCTCGCGCAGTGAATTGCGCGACACGCCAAGTTGGGCGGCAAGCTGGCGTTCGGCGGGCAACTTCATGCCCGCTTCCAGCTGTTGTTCATCAATCAGCGCCCGCACGCGAGAGGCAATCTCGTCGGACAGGCGTCTGGGCATCACTATCATGGGATCATCCAGGTTAAGACATAGGCCTGCAGGGTGGTGATCACCCCGACCATGCAGGTGAATATCAGGCTGTGTTTCACGGTAAAGCGGAACAGATCCGACTCTTTACCGACCAGTCCCACCGCCGCACAGGCAATGGCGATGGATTGTGGAGAGATCATTTTCCCGGTCACGCCGCCAGTGGTATTCGCGGCCACCAGCAGGACGTCCGACACGCCAATCTGCTGGGCCGCCGTTGCCTGCAGCGCGGCAAACAGGGCGTTAGACGAGGTATCTGAACCGGTCAGGAACACCCCCAGCCAGCCGAGGAACGGCGAGAAGAAGGTGAAGGCGTGGCTGGTATGGGCCAGCGCCAGCGCCAGCGTCGATGACAGGCCGGAGTAGTTCGAGATAAACGCGAACGCCAGCACCATGCCGATGGAGTAAATCGGCAGCATCAGCTCTTTAACGGTCGCGGCAAAGGTCTGCACCGCGGCCGCAGGCTTCATGCGCAGCCACACCACGGAAAGAATAGCGGCAAACAGGATGGCGGTACCGGTGGCGGAGAACCAGTCGAATTTATAGACCGCGGCATACGGCGTAGCGGCGTGCACCACCGGCGGCATACGGGCTACCATCTTGTCGAGGAACGGTACGGAGATGTTAATCACCATGTCGTACAGCGCCCCGCCCGGGGCAAACAGGGCTTTAAACGGCGGGATGCTCCACAGGGTGACCGTTGCGGTCAGGAACAGGAACGGCGACCAGGCGCGGATCACCTGTCCTGCCGTATAGCCCGTACGGGCCAGGGTTTGATCAACCTGCGAGGCGCCCATGTCGGCGAAGCGGAAAATACGCACCGGCTGCCAGCGCTTCAGGAACAGCGTCAGACAGACCAGCGACACCAGCGAAGAGATGATGTCCGGCAGCTCCGGGCCGAGGAAGTTCGAGCTGAGGTATTGAGCGATAGCGAACGAACCGCCCGCCACCATCACCGCAGGCCAGGTCTCCTTCACGCCGCGCCAGCCGTCCATAATCGCCATGATCCAGAACAGGACGATAATGGTCAGGAAGGGCAGCTGGCGGCCGACCATCTGGCCGATCTCGAAGCTGTCCAGCCCGGTAACCTGTCCGGCCACCAGAATCGGAATACCCATCGCGCCAAATGCCACCGGCGCGGTGTTCACAATCAGGCACAGGCCGGCGGCATAGAGCGGGTTAAAGCCCAGACCGACCAGCAGCGCGGCGGTGATCGCCACCGGTGCGCCAAAGCCTGCCGCGCCTTCCAGAAACGCCCCGAAGGAGAAGCCGACAATCAGCATCTGCAGGCGCTGGTCCGGCGTGATGGAAAGAATCGACGAACGGATTATGTCGAACTGCCCGGTTTTCACCGAGATTTTATAGACAAACACCGCCGCGATGATGATCCACGCAATTGGCCACAGGCCGTAGAAGAAACCGTAGACGACGGAGGCCAGCGCGCGATCGACCGGCATTTTATAGAAGAACAGCGCCACCATCAGGGCGATAGCAACGGTATACGTCGCGGCGAGGTAGCCCTTCAGCTTGAGCTTAATCAGCGCAAAGAAGAAGAACAGGATCGGAAGCGATGCGATCAGGCTCGACAGCCAGATATTACCGGCCGGGTCGTAGTTTTGTTGCCAGAGGCTCATGCAGGTCTCCTGGGGACCAGACAGCCTGCGCTGCGGGTGAGTCTCCGCTCAACTCTGCGTCACAGGTTGTGTAAAAGTGGTCCTGCCAATGTTGTGTTGTAGGGTTAATGACAACGAATGGTTAACCAAATGTTATGGTCAGGCAATGAGTTTGTGAGCGGAAATAATGGAATTGTGAACCGGGGAAGAAAGAGAAGGGGGATTGGTTGGGCCAATTTGAAGCGAGGTGGGGCCTGAAGCCCTCACCCCGGCCCTCTCCCATGGGGAGTAGGAGAAAAACGGACCGTACAGTTCCCTCGCCCTTTTGGGGAGAGGGTTAGGGTTAAGGTGAGGGGGATAGGTATTAGAACGCGGTCTTACAAAAACCCGTCATCTCTTTCAGGCCCATTTCGCGGCCAAGTTCGGTCATCGGGTGTACCACCACCAGACCACGGACGCTTTTCTTCAGCTTGCCCATGTCGGCCTGTTCTTTTTTGGTGATCGCGCGGCGGTGCGGCATGTTCATCAGCTTCTGCGCTTCTTTGCTCAGCTTCTGGCCTTTCACTTCGCGCAGGCGCTCGATTTCTGTTTCCAGCGTGGCGGCTTCTTTTTCCAGCTCGGCGTACTTCTCGGCGGAATCGACCAGTGACAGGCCAGCCATCTGGTGGCGGATCAGATCCAGGCGGTCGCTCAGGCGTTTAATTTCGTTCTTTTCGACTTCTTTCATGACAAATAACTCTGAAAACGGGGAATTTACAGGGAAGGATACACCAATGTGAGCAGGCTTACTTCTGAAACGCTTTTTTTAAGCTGATTCGGGAAATCAGCTCAGTCAGGGAGAGAACCATCGTGGACCGGACAACCTGTTGATAACGCAGCTTTTGCATCGCGTAGAGCTCAGGGTCGCTGTTGTCAAAATGGGGAGCAGGGGGCAGCGCGGTGACGCAGTGCAGCTCGCCGAAGGGCCCCAGGATCTCATAATCGGTAAAGGTGTACTCGTTACCGTCATGATTGAGCTCTTCGCGCAGCGCCATTAACAGCTCCGCATCTTCATACTCTTGTCGGTTGAGCACGCCAAGACCATAAATCAGCTTCAGGCGCACGGATAGATCGCCCAGCGGTCCGTCTCCGTCCAGTAACGGTTCTACAGCATATTTTACCGCGTAGTCGTCTTTGCGAAACACCTGAAGCACCAGGATATTCACCGCCTCGGTTAACAGCTCGACGGCGGCAATCAGGAAGCTTCGTACGGTTTTGCCAGCATTCAGACGCTCAAGCACACGATTTTCAAAGGCCTGGGTTTGTTCCATTATTGCCTGCATATCTGACAATCTATTATTTGGGCGCAGGTTAACCTGCGCCGCACTGTGCATCATTTGGTTGCGTTGTATGCGTTAACCGCCTCCACAACCACGTCGCTGTTGGCGTCCAGACCGGAAATCTGCGCCAGCGCAGCCTGCGCGCCTTTGTCATCAATCAGCTGAGCCAGTTCCTGCGCCTGTGGGTCCTGCTCGCTGCGGTAGTGCATCGCAGCGGCAATCCCTTTCACCAGGTTGGCGTGCGGCAGGCCGTATTCCAGCGTGCCCAGCAGCGGCTTAATCAGGCGATCGCCCGCGCTCAGTTTGCGCAGAGGCTGACGGCCCACGCGCTCAACGTCATCTTTCAGATACGGATTTTCAAAGCGACCGAGGATTTTCTGGATGTATGCTGCATGTTTATCAGCATCAAAACCGTAGCGTTTGATCAGCACCGCGCCGCTCTCTTCCATTGCCCCTTTTACCACCGCGCGGATCTTCTCATCGAGGATCGCATCACGAATGGTCTGATGACCGGCCAATTTTCCGAGGTACGCGGTTATAGCATGCCCGGTGTTCAGCGTGAAGAGTTTGCGTTCGACAAATGCCATCAGGTTATCGGTTAATTCCATTCCCGGAATGGTCGGCAGGGCGCCTTTAAACTGGGTTTTATCAACGATCCACTCGCTGAAGGTTTCCACGGTCACTTCCAGCGGGTCGTTGGTGGCGGATTCAGACGGCGGAACGATGCGATCCACGGCGGAATCCACAAACCCGACGTGCGCTTCAACCCAGGCTTTGTCTTCGTCTGCTACAGCGTTAAGCACGTGGCCTTTCAGCTGCGTGGTGCCGCGCACCATGTTTTCGCAGGCGATGATGTTCAGCGGGGTGTCGATGCCCTGCGCTTTACGTTTTGCCAGGCCTTTCGCAACCGCAGGGGCGATGCGCTCAAGAACGACCGGACCCACGGCCGTGGTGACCAGATCGACGCTGGCGATCAGGTCGATAACGTCTTCACCGATGCTGCTGACCGCGTTGACGCCGGATACCGTCTCAACCTGCTCGTTTTCACCGACTACATGGACCTGATAGCTATGACGCGCATTCAGGGCATCCAGGACAACCTGATTCACATCGGCGAATGTCAGCGTAATGCCCGCGTCTGCCAGCAGTTTACCGATAAAACCACGACCGATATTACCTGCGCCAAAATGTAATGCTTTCATAGTGTTAACCTTCATCAATGTTTTTACCCGAGAGGGCTGGGGTGAGGAACGTTTCCCCTCACCCTAGCCCTCTCCCCAGAGGGGAGAGGGAAGAGGACTTATTTGTTAAGAAGTGCCAGGACTTCTTCCACGCTGGTGGTGCTCGCCAGACGCGCAATGACAGATTCATCATCCAGCGCGTTGGTCAGGCTGGTAATCACCTGAATGTGCTCGTTGTTGCGAGCGGCGATACCAATCACCAGACGGGCGATGTCGTCTTCTTCTTCACCGAAGCGCACGCCCTGCGGATACTGACAGAATACGACGCCGGTTTTCAGGACGCGATCTTTCGCTTCAACCGTACCGTGCGGCACCGCGATGGATTCGCCCAGGTAGGTTGGCGTCAGTTTTTCGCGTTCCAGCATCGCGTCAACATATTCAGGCTGAACGTAGCCGCCTTTCACCAGCTGCTCGCCAGCGAAGCGAATCGCTTCTTCTTTAGTTGCCGCTGTGCGACCGAGGAAGATGTTTTCCGCACCCAGTTTGAACAGGTGGGCGTTGCTCTCGTCAAAGCTGTCCTGCAGGCTTGAGCGCACTTTCACTTCGTTGTCTTCGTGACGCTGCGCCGCAACCAGACGTTCGGTCAGGCTGGTGTACAGACCGCTGTCGAGGAAGTTAGTCAGCGAAATGTGCTGTGCCTGCGGTACCTGGCGCATGGCGCGCTCGGTCAGGTCGCGGTGCGTGATGACCAGGTCAACGTCCGGCGGCAGGCTGTTAATGGCGCTGTTGGTGACGGAGATGTTGGTCAGGCCCGCATCCTGCACTTTCTTACGCAGCACGCCTGCACCCATTGCGCTGGAACCCATACCGGCGTCACAGGCAACAATGATTTTACGCACGTGGCTCAGGTCGTTAGAGACATCGCCAGCCGCCAGCGGGGTCGCGCCTTTGGATTCGGCTTTCATGTCGTGCATACGACGGGTCGCCGCTTCAATATCGTCGTCTTCTTTCACTTTGCTGGTTTTCAGCAGGATAGAAGAGACCACGAATGAGACCGCCATTGCCGCACAGATGGCCGCGATGTTCGCGAAGTACGCCCCTTTTGGCGTCATCGCCAGCACCGCCAGGATAGAACCCGGAGAGGCTGGAGACACCAGACCTCCGCCCAGCACGCTCAGGGTGAACACGCCGGTCATACCGCCAAGGATAACGGCCAGGATCAGACGTGGGTTCATCAGCACGTACGGGAAGTAAATTTCGTGGATACCGCCCAGGAAGTGGATGATTGCCGCACCGCCAGCAGACTGCTTAGCGCTGCCGCGACCAAAGAACATGTACGCCAGCAGAACGCCCATACCCGGACCTGGGTTCGCTTCAATCAGGAAGAAGATTGATTTGCCGAGATCGTGAGACTGCTGAATACCCAGCGGCGAGAAGATGCCGTGGTTGATGGCGTTGTTCAGGAACAGGATTTTCGCCGGTTCAACGAAAATAGACGCCAGCGGCAGCATGTCGTGCGCAACCATGAAGTTAACGCCCGCCGCCAGAATTTTGGACAGCACTTCAACCGCAGGGCCAATGCCGAGGAACGCCAGAATCGCGAGGATCATCCCGATGATGCCCGCAGAGAAGTTGTTCACCAGCATTTCGAAGCCGGATTTGATCTTACCATCAACCCAGACGTCGAATTTCTTAATCGCCCAGCCGCCCAGAGGACCGGCAATCATTGCTCCGAGGAACATCGGCATATCCGCACCGACGATAACACCCATGGTCGTGATAGCGCCCACTACGCCACCACGGTCACCGCCCACCAGACGACCACCAGTGAAACCGATGAGCAGCGGCAGGAGATAGGTAATCATTGGGCCAACAAGTTTCGCCAGCGTTTCGTTAGGCAACCACCCTGTCGGAATGAACAATGCAGTGATGATACCCCACGCGATAAACGCGCCGATATTTGGCATCACCATGTTGCTGAGGAAACGACCAAAGCTTTGAACTTTGATCTTGAAATCGGATGACATAAAACACCCCTTCTTCTGTTTACGCTTAGGCTTGCGGCCCGAGGTTTATTGTTAATGAGGCGGCAGAGGTAGCCGGGCCCTGTTCTGATGCTGTGAAATCTGGCACTGAATCGTTCAACTGTCCAGACAGGGAAAATTTATGTGATGCGTGTCACGTAAAGACAGGGGGTAGGGATGTCAATGAAGTGATCTCAATCACAAAATAAGTGGGCAAAAAAAATACGATGGCGAGAAAAAAAGCAAAATCCACCCATTTGTGTGATTACCGTCACGTTTTATTATGGCGTGTTTGTTTCTGGATTGTGACTGATTTCACAAAATATTTTTATGCAGATTTCTCCGGCTGTGATCGGCGGCAAACTCTGCTTCGCGTTTCAGCGCCAGGATAATATGGCACGACACGATAAGCTAAAAAACCACTTTTGATGTGTGGTATGGCGAAAAGTTAAAAGGTGGATTACGCTCATATTGTAAGGTTAAGTCTATTATTATTCAGGATATATTTTGACACGCTTATAAACTTGCATGGAGATATTATAAAAACTCATACTCCCCGGCTCGGAAATAGTAAGCACATCCCCGTGTTTATAAAAAAATTAATTAGGTTGCGTACCGTTTTATTAATTTAATGAGTTGACGTTGTTTAAGTGAGGAGAATATGTTTCTCAACTATTTTGCGCTGGGCGTATTGATTTTTGTATTTCTGGTTCTCTTTTACGGAATCATCGCCATCCATGATATTCCTTATAATATGGCCAAAAAGCGTAACCATCCGCATGCCGATGCCATTCATACGGCAGGCTGGATTAGCCTGTTTACACTCCATGCCATCTGGCCATTCCTGTGGATTTGGGCCACGCTGTACCGCGAAGATCGCGGCTGGGGCATGCAAAACCACATCACAAAGCCTGATGAAGTTCCGGGCATGGATGCGCTGGCCAAACGCGTGGCGGAACTCGAACAAAAGCTGGCTGCAGTACAGCCCACTGCTGATAAGAACACGCTGGAGCGCTAATCATGGATCTGTTGATTATTTTGACCTACGTGGCATTTGCCTGGGCCATTTTTAAAATATTCCGAATTCCGGTCAACCAGTGGACGCTTGCCACCGCAACATTAGGCGGCGTATTTATTGTTGCCGGACTTATTCTGTTAATGAACTATAACCATCCGTACACCTTTACGGCGCAAAAAGCGGTTATTTCTATTCCGATTACGCCGCAGGTTACCGGTGTGGTCAGCGAAGTGACCGATAAAAATAACCAGCTCATTAAAAAAGGCGAAGTGTTATTTAAACTGGATCCGGGCCGCTATCAGGCGCGCGTCGACAGACTCCAGGCCGACCTGGTGACCGCGACGCATAATATCGACAATCTTAAAGCGCAGCTGGCGGAAGCCGTCGCCAATACGACGCGCGTTTCCGCAGAGCGTGACCGCCTGTATAAAGATTATCAGCGCTACCTGAAAGGAAGCCAGGCGAAGGTGAATCCGTTCTCTGAAAGCGATATCGACAACGCGCGGCAAAACTATCTGGCACAGGATGCCATGGTGAAAGGCTCCGTGGCTGAGCAGGTGCAGATTCAAAGCCAGTTAGACAGCATGGTGAACGGCGAGCAGTCGCAGATTGCTTCGTTACGTGCCCAGCTTGCCGAAGCCAAATATAACCTGGACCAGACCGTGGTGCGTGCGCCGAGCGATGGTTACATCACCCAGGTGCTGATCCGTCCGGGGACCTATGCCGCCGCGCTGCCTCTGCGTCCGGTAATGGTCTTCATTCCTGAACAGAAGCGTCAGATTGTGGCCCAGTTCCGCCAGAACTCGCTGCTGCGTCTGAAGCCGGGCGATGAAGCGGAAGTGGTGTTTAACGCGCTGCCGGGCCAGGTGTTCTCCGGGAAGCTCATCAGTATTCTGCCGGTGGTGCCAGGGGGAACCTATCAGGCGCAGGGCGCGCTGCAGTCGCTGACGGTGGTGCCGGGAACGGACGGCGTTCAGGCACTTATTGAGCTGGAACCCAACGCCGAAGTCGATGCCCTGCCGGATGGTATCTATGCCCAGGTGGCGGTCTACTCGGACCATTTCGCCCACGTCTCGGTCATGCGTAAAGTATTGCTGCGTATGACCAGCTGGATGCACTACCTCTACCTCGATCACTAATCCTTCCAGGGCAGGAATGCGACATGCAGACCTGCCCTTTTTTCATCGCTTGATCCATACTGACTTTTTTCCGGCATTAAGGATCAGGCAATGAAACTCATCGGCAGCTACACCAGTCCCTTCGTGCGAAAAATCTCGATTCTCCTGCTGGAGAAGGGGATTGAATTTGAATTCATCAATGAACAGCCCTACAACGCGGAAAACGGCGTTGCGCAGTACAACCCGCTGGGAAAAGTCCCGGCGCTGGTGACGGACGAGGGCGAATACTGGTTCGATTCCCCGATTATTGCGGAGTATATCGAACTGCTGGGCGTTGCCCCGGCAATGCTGCCGGCTGACCCAAAAGCGGCGCTGGCGGTGAAGCAGGTCGAAGCTCTGGCCGACGGTATTATGGATGCGGCGTTAACCTCCGTACGGGAACAGGCAAGGCCCGCTGCCCAGCAGTCGGAAACGGAACTGTTACGCCAGCGGGAAAAAATCAGCCGCAGCCTGGACAGGTGTGAACAGCTTATCCGGGAGGGAAAGATCGACACCGACAGCCTGAACCTGGGGACCATCGCCATCGCCTGCGCGATTGGTTATCTCAACTTCCGCCGCGTTTCCCCTGGCTGGTGCGTCGACCGTCCGCTGCTGGTGAAACTTGCAGACACGCTTTTTAGCCGCGAGAGCTTTGCCCGTACCGAACCGCCAAAGGCTTGACGCGGGTTATAACACTTCGGCGTCGGAGGCGGTACAATCCCTCCACATGTTAACTCCCTCTCCCGTCGGGAGGGGGGAAGATATTTACTCGCCAGGCGCCTTCATGACTACTCATCATTCGCTGTACAGCCAGATCCCCGCTACCGACCGTCTTCTTCGCGAGCCCCGCATTCATGCTGTTGCTGAGCGTTTCGGCCATACCGCGACGGTGGCGATGTTACGCCTGCTTCAGGACGAAGCCCGATCCGCGATTCAGTCAGAAAACGCCTTGCCCGACTGGTGCGCGGCGTGGGAGCAGGAAGTTGAGCACCGGCTGGATGAGAAAGCGCAAAGCGCGTTACGCCCGGTGATTAACCTGACCGGTACCGTACTGCATACCAACCTGGGACGCGCGCAGCAGTCGGAAGAGGCGGTTGCTGCGGTTGTGCAGGCCATGCGGGCGCCCGTGACGCTGGAGTACGATCTGGACGGCGCCGGACGCGGGCATCGTGACCGGGCGCTGGCGGACCTGCTGTGCCATCTGACCGGCGCGGAAGATGCCTGCATTGTGAATAACAACGCCGCAGCGGTGCTGCTGATGCTGGCGGCCACCGCCAGCGGCAAAGAGGTGGTGGTTTCCCGCGGCGAGCTGGTGGAGATTGGTGGGGCGTTTCGTATTCCGGACGTGATGCGCCAGGCGGGCTGTACGCTGCATGAGGTGGGCACTACCAACCGCACCCATGCGAAAGATTATCGCGCGGCGGTGAATGAAAATACCGCCCTGCTGATGAAGGTTCACACCAGCAATTATCATATTGAAGGCTTCACCAAAACGGTTGAAGAGGGCGAGCTGGCGGCGATTGGCCGCGAACTGAATATTCCGGTGATTGCCGATCTCGGCAGCGGCTCGCTGGTGGATCTGAGCCTTTACGGGCTGCCGAAAGAGCCGATGCCGCAAGAGATGATTGCGGCGGGCGTCAGCCTGGTCAGCTTTTCCGGCGACAAGCTGCTTGGCGGGCCGCAGGCCGGGATTATCGTCGGCAAGAGCGAGCTGATTGCGCAGCTGCAGCAGCATCCGCTCAAGCGCGCCCTGCGAGCCGATAAAATGACGCTTGCCGCGCTGGAGGCGACGCTGCGTCTTTATCTCCATCCGGAGAAACTGGCCGACCGCCTGCCCACGCTGCGCCTGTTAAGCCGGGATGCCGCCTCGATTCGCGCCCAGGCCGAATTACTGCTGCCGCGCGTCGCCCCGCACTACCCCGATTTTAACGTTCGCATTGAGCCCTGCCAGTCGCAGATTGGCAGCGGTTCGCTGCCGGTGGACAGGCTGCCGAGCGAAGCGCTCACGTTCACGCCGCGTGACGGGCGCGGCAGCCACCTTGAAGCCCTGTCGTCGCGCTGGCGTGGCCTGCCCGCGCCGGTTATCGGGCGGATTTACGATGGCCGAATGTGGCTGGATCTGCGCTGCCTTGAAGATGAAGAGCGATTTCTGGAGATGTTGTTGAAATGATTATTGCCACCGCCGGTCACGTCGACCACGGAAAAACCACGTTGCTGCAGGCGATTACCGGCATAAACGCCGACCGCCTGCCGGAAGAGAAAAAGCGCGGCATGACCATCGATCTGGGCTATGCCTACTGGCCCCAGCCTGATGGCCGCGTACTGGGTTTTATAGATGTACCGGGGCATGAAAAGTTTCTGTCTAACATGCTGGCGGGCGTGGGCGGCATCGATCATGCCCTGCTGGTGGTGGCCTGCGATGACGGCGTGATGGCGCAAACCCGCGAGCACCTGGCGATCCTGCAGCTAACCGGCAACCCGCAGCTGACCGTGGCGCTGACCAAAGCCGATCGCGTGGATGACGCGCGCGTCAGCGAGGTGCGCGAAACGGTCCAGGCGACCCTGCGGGAGTATGGCTTTGCCGACGCATCGCTTTTTGTCACCGTGGCGACAGAAGGGTGTGGTATCGACGAACTTCGCCACCATTTACAGCACCTTTCATCACGCGCTCACGCAAGCCATCACCGCTTTCGTCTGGCGATCGACCGGGCCTTTACCGTAAAAGGTGCGGGGCTGGTCGTAACCGGCACCGCGCTGAGCGGTGAAGTCAGCGTGGGAGATACCCTCTGGCTGACGGGCGTGAATAAACCGATGCGCGTGCGCGGACTGCACGCACAAAACCAGCCCGCAGACCGCGCCCACGCCGGGCAGCGGATCGCGCTGAACATTGCCGGGGATGCGGAAAAAGAGCAGCTGAACCGCGGAGACTGGCTGCTGGCCGATGCTCCGCCGGAACCGTCTGAACGCGTGATTGTCTCCCTGCAGACACACATACCGTTGACCCAATGGCAGCCGCTGCATATTCACCACGCGGCCAGCCATATCACCGGGCGCGTGTCGCTGCTGGAAAACGACCTTGCCGAGCTGGTATTCGATTCGCCGCTCTGGCTGGCAGACAACGATCGTCTGGTTCTGCGTGATATTTCCGCGCGGGAAACGCTTGCCGGGGCACGGGTGGTCGCGCTGAATCCACCGCGACGCGGCAAGCGTAAACCTGAATATCTGCAGTGGCTGGCAGCGTTGGCGCAGGCCAGCGATGATAACGACGCGCTGCGGGTGCATCTTGAGCGCGGTGCGGTGAGCCTGCGTGATTTTGCATGGGCACGCCAGCTGAGCGAGGAAGGGTTACGCCTGCTGGCCCAGCAGCCGGGCTTTATTCAGGCTGGAAACAGTCTGCTAAACGCCCCGGTTGCCGCGCAATGGCAGCGTAAGATACTGAACACGCTCGCAACGTACCATGAACAGCATCAGGATGAGCCTGGCCCGGGCCGTGAGCGTCTGCGACGCATGGCGCTGCCGATGGAAGACGATGCGCTGGTGCTGCTGCTGATTGAAAACATGCGCGAAAGCGGGGTGATTAAAAGCCACCACGGCTGGCTGCACCTGCCGGATCACAAGGCCGGGTTCACCGCAGATCAGGAGGCCATATGGCAAAAAGCAGCCCCGCTGTTTGGCGATGAGCCGTGGTGGGTTCGGGATCTGGCTCGCGAAACCAACACCGACGAGCAGGTGATGCGCCAGGTATTGCGCCATGCGGCGCAGCAGGGGCTAATCGTCGCGATCGTGAAAGATCGTTACTACCGTAACGATCGCATTGTGGCGTTTGCCAACCTGATCCGCGAGCTGGATCAGGCGCGCGGCTCGACCTGCGCAGCGGATTTCCGCGACCGGCTGAACGTGGGCCGCAAGCTGGCGATCCAGATCCTGGAGTATTTCAACCGCATCGGCTTTACCCGCCGTCGCGGTAACGATCATCTGTTGCGCGATTCGTTATTATTTCCTGAAACTCCGTGACCTCCGTCGTAAACACCGTTACCGGCTGGCGAGAAAATCGCCAGCCGGAACTACCCTTGTTGTACACCAACAGCAAGGAGACGGTCATGACAATCAATCCTCCCTCATCGCGTATCCAGCCCGGCGAGTATGGTTTTCCCCTCAAGCTGAAGCCCCGTTATGACAACTTTATTGGCGGCGACTGGGTAGCTCCCGTCGACGGCGAATACTATTCCAACCTGACCCCCGTAACCGGCCAGCCGCTGTGCGAAATAGCCAGCTCCGGCAAGCGCGATATCGATCTGGCGCTGGATGCGGCGCACAAAGCGAAAGATAAATGGGGCCATACCTCAGTTCAGGACCGCGCAGCTATTTTGTTCAAAATCGCTGACCGGATGGAGCAGAATCTGGAGCTGCTGGCGACGGCGGAAACCTGGGATAACGGCAAGCCGATCCGGGAAACGATGGCGGCAGACGTGCCGCTGGCCATCGACCACTTCCGCTATTTTGCCTCCTGCATTCGCGCTCAGGAGGGCGGAATAAGCGAGGTAGACAGCGACACCGTGGCGTATCATTTCCACGAACCGCTGGGCGTCGTCGGGCAAATCATTCCGTGGAACTTCCCGCTGCTGATGGCGAGCTGGAAGATGGCGCCCGCGCTGGCGGCTGGAAACTGTATTGTGCTCAAACCGGCGCGTCTGACCCCGCTCTCGGTCCTGCTGCTGATGGAAATCGTTGGCGACCTTCTGCCGCCGGGCGTGATTAACGTGGTCAACGGTGCGGGCGGTGAGATAGGGGAATATCTGGCCACCTCAAAACGTATCGCCAAAGTGGCGTTTACTGGGTCGACGGAAGTGGGCCAGCAGATTATGCAGTACGCCACGCAGAACATCATTCCGGTGACCCTGGAGCTGGGCGGGAAATCCCCGAACATCTTCTTCGCGGACGTGATGGAGGAAGAGGATGCCTTCTTTGATAAAGCCCTGGAAGGGTTTGCGCTGTTTGCGTTTAACCAGGGCGAAGTCTGCACCTGCCCAAGCCGCGCGCTGGTGCAGGAGTCCATTTATGAGCGCTTTATGGAGCGGGCCATTCGCCGCGTCGAGTCTATCCGCAGCGGTAACCCGCTCGATAACGTGACGCAGATGGGGGCGCAGGTCTCGCATGGACAGCTGGAAACCATCCTCAACTACATCGACATCGGCAAGAAAGAGGGGGCGGATATTCTGACCGGCGGTCGCCGTAAGGTGCTCGGTGGGGATCTGCAGGAAGGGTATTACCTGGAGCCAACGATCCTGTTCGGTCAGAACAACATGCGCGTCTTCCAGGAGGAAATTTTCGGACCGGTACTGGCCGTGACCACCTTCAAAACGATGGAGGAGGCGCTGGAGATTGCCAACGACACGCCGTATGGGCTGGGAGCGGGCGTCTGGAGCCGCAACGGTAATCTGGCCTATAAAATGGGCAGAGGTATTCAGGCCGGGCGCGTCTGGACCAACTGCTACCACGCCTATCCGGCACACGCGGCATTTGGCGGTTACAAGCAATCGGGTATCGGGCGTGAAACCCATAAGATGATGCTGGAGCATTATCAGCAAACGAAATGTTTGCTGGTCAGCTACTCCGATAAACCGCTGGGGCTATTCTAATCGCCCAGCTCAGGCCGTCCATGGGCGGCCTGAGCTATTTGCTGGCGCAGGCAGTTCAGAACGCCATCCAGAACGTATTGCACGCGCCAGGGCTGGTATTCGCGTTTGCGGAAGATGGCCGTCAGATCGAGCCACCACTCTTCCTGATGCGGGAAGCAGGGGACCAGCATCCCTTGCGTTAATTCTTTTTTCAGACTCTCTTTTGGCGCAAAAACAATCCCGAGATTATTTCTTGCCAGCTCCAGGGCCGTCTGCGTATTGTCGCAAATATAATTACCGGTCACCCGGTAGTCATGCACGCTATCACTGCCGTGCACGCGAAAACGCCAGATATTTGCATCATCGACCAGCATGGAGTCAATGAGAATACAGGAATGATTAATTAAATCTTCAGGTCCCTTTAAGGGGTGCTTATTTAAATACTCAACGGTTGCAAATGCCGTAACGGAATATTTTGTTAACACGCTGGCAACCAGACTTTCGTCTTTCGGTTGCGCATAGGTAATTAAAATGTCGCAGTCATCCGGAAAGGAAACGCCTTCTGAAAATTCATTCCGGTCGAGGTTGTAGGTTTTCAGGGAGATGCGGATGTCACCGATATCATTGATTTTGTGGATCACATGCCGCGACAGATAGGTCACGATACCCGTAGGGGCGTAAATCGTGACTTTTCCGCGTTTTTCATGCTTGTAATCCGCAATGAAATTAACAAGTTGAGTATTTTTATCCAGCGTGGCGTTAACATAGGGAAGTAACGCTTCACCGAACTGAGTAAGCGCCAGTTGACGCGTGGTGCGTTCAAAAACCTTGAGTCCAACCCGTGTTTCAAAATCAGACAGATATTTGCTGACGTTGGCCTGCGCCATGCCCAGCAGGGCGGCGGCATCACCAATGCTGCGAGTTGCGGCGATGACGGATATGATTTTTAATTCGCGTGGCTTCAGCTGTAAATTACTCATCCTGCACACCCATCTATATGATTTTATATATAATATTATATAAACCACAGCGTTGCATTGGCAAATTTGTAACCATTATTATGCGCCTCGCTTGTTTGGCATTTTAATGGATTACATGTAATGACTATTAAATACAATTTACTCATCGCGGCCACGTTATTTGCAACATCCTCAGCAATGGCCGGTGACTTTTCACTAGGAGCGGGGGCTGTATTTAATGAGTCTCCTTACAAAGGCTATAACGAAAATACGACCGCCGTACCGTTAATTAGCTACGAAGGCGACAACTTTTATGTTCGCCAGACCACGGGCGGATGGATCCTGTGGAAAGACGCAAAAAATGAACTCAGCCTGACCGCATCGTGGATGCCGCTGCATTTCGATCCAGATGACAACGACGACCATCAGATGAAACAGCTTGATGAGCGTAAAGCCTCTGCCTTCCTCGGCGGCGCGTACTACCGCCACGAAAGCTGGGGTTCTCTGAAAGTGGCGGTCTCTGGTGATGCCATGGATGAAAGCGGCGGTATGATCGGCGAGGTTTCTTACTTCCGTCCAATCAGGATGGAACGCCTGACCCTGACGCCCTCTGTCGGTATTTTCTATAGCGACGAAAGCTATAACGACTACTACTACGGCGTATCCGGCAACGAGTCTCGCCGCTCAGGTCTGGATGAATACACCGCCGGTGACAGCTGGACGCCATACGTTGGCCTGGCGGCCAAATATCAGTTAACCCAGAAGCTGTATCTCAACGCCAGCGCGGTCTACACCGTATTGCCTGACGACGTGAAGAACAGCCCGATGATCGACCGCGACGACAGCTTCGCGCTGATGACCGGCCTGACCTGGCGTTTCTGATGCGTTAAAGCCGGGTGGCGGCTTCGTCTTACCCGGCCTACATGGACTGCCATCGCAGTTTTACGTAGGCCCGAGCAAGCGAAGCGCCGCCGGGCATATTTGAGAGTACCGATCTTCCGTTTTCCCTTCCCGTCATGACTTCCTCATTAATATTCCTGATACGCTAATGCGATCTGCGCCATCAATAAAGGTGTGCATCATGTGTATCATTCTTAAAGAAAATTAAACCGGGCACTCTCGCCTGTATTTGACGACGGGTGGGAATTAAGCACGGATATCAGGAGTCGTTATGTTTTATACGGCTTACATTCATTCTGATTCCGACGGTAGCGCCAGCGGCTATCTCAAAAGAACTGGATTTTAACGTGCGCGAGGCGTAACAGATGAACCGATTTATCGTGGCGGATGCGGAAAAATGCATTGGGTGCCGCACCTGCGAAGTGGCCTGCGCGGTGTCGCATCAGGACGCCGTCTCCGCTCATGCCTTTACGCCCCGCCTTCGGGTGGTTAAGGGGGACGACTACACAACGGCAGTGGGCTGCCATCAGTGCGAGGATGCGCCTTGTGCTAACGTCTGTCCAACCCATGCTATCAGCCGTACGGCGGGAGTCTGGCTCGTTGAGCAGACGCACTGCATTGGGTGCAAAAGCTGTATGGTGGCGTGTCCGTTCGGGGCGATGCAGGTGCGCCTGGAGGGAAATAGGGCGCAGGCGCTGAAATGTGATTTATGCCTGCATCGCGAAGGCGGACCGGCCTGCGTGGAGGCCTGTCCAACCCACGCGTTGCGATGCGTTGATCCTGCCAGACTACGCGCCAAACGGCTGCATAATCTGGCGTAAGAACTTACTGACCGTCTTCGCGCCAGGCTTTTTCAATTTCTTCGGCGAGAATTTTAACACCCGCTTCGATTTTTTCCGGATCGGGCACGTAGTTCATGCGCATGCACTGGTGAGTATGCGGCCACGGCTTATCCAGCCCCGGGAAGAAATAATCGCCCGGTACCATCAGCACGCCGCGCTTTTTCAGGCGCTGGTAGAGCAGTTCGGTGGTGATAGGCAAATCCTTAAACCACAGCCACAGGAAAATCGCCCCTTCAGGTTTATGGATCAGGCAGCGTTCTTCCGGCAAGTAGCGGCGAAGTATCGCAATCGTCTCCTGTACGCGCTGGTAATAGAATGGCTTGATCACGTCATTTGACAGACGCAGCAAGTCGTTGCGCTTAATCATTTCGCACATCATCGCCGGGCCAATGCCCCCCGGTGAAAGGCTGATAATGCCGTTCATATTGGTAATGGCGGTGATGATTTTCTCGTTGGCGATGATGATGCCGCAGCGGCTGCCCGGCAGACCCAGCTTAGAGAGGCTCATGCACAGGACAATGTTCGGGTTCCACAGCGGACGTGCTTCGCTGAAGATAATGCCCGGGAACGGCACGCCGTAGGCGTTATCGATCACCAGCGGAATGCCGTGCTGATTCGCCAGCGCATCCAGCTTCATCAGTTCGTCGTCGGTGATCACGTTGCCCGTTGGGTTAGTCGGGCGCGATACGCAGATCATGCACGTCTCTTCACCAATATGCAGGTGTTCAAAATCGACGTGATATTTGAACTGTCCTTCCGGCAGCAGCTCAATATTCGGGCGCGCGGAGACGAACAGATCCTCTTCCAGACCGGAATCGGCGTAGCCGATATACTCCGGCGCCAGCGGGAACAGCACTTTTTTGGTGGTGCCGTCGGCGCGACGTCCTGCGAACAGGTTAAACAAGTAGAAAAACGCGCTCTGGCTGCCGTTTGTCAGTGCAATATTCTGTGGTTCGATATCCCAACCCAGCTCGTCACGCAGCATTTCGGCGAGGAGTGCCAGCAGTTCGGTTTTCCCCTGCGGGCCGTCGTAATTGCAAAGCGCATCGGTTGCTTTGCCGCTTTCCAGCATCTGAGCGAGCAGCGTCTGGAAATAGGTATTCATCTCCGGAATTTGAGCCGGGTTTCCGCCGCCGAGCATGATTGCGCCCGGTGTGCGCAGCCCGTCGTTGAGGTCCTCCATCAGGCGAGTAATGCCTGAATGGCGGGTAAATTTGTCGCCGAAAAGTGAAAACGTCATAGCAGGTGATCTGTCGAGCTTATTTTGAAAGTGGGTAACCATAACGCTAGCACCGTGCTGGTGCAAATCGGGTGACGTGGTCGGATTTGTTGTTTTATATGGCAGAGTTGGATTTATACAGTGAATAGTTCTGGTGAATTTTCCCTCACCCCGCCCCTCTTCCAGGAGGGAGAAGGGGAAAAGACGGCGCCGTGCGGTTCCCTCTCCCCTGCGGGGAGAGGGTTAGGGTGGGGGAGAATTATTGATTACCTGCCCATACCACCATCACCTTATCGCCCTTGTGCTCGCGCACGAAGCCATATCCCTCTTTCAGCGATAATGTGGTTTGCTTGCCTTCACCGATCGCCGGATGGCGGGCGCGGAACTGACCCAGCGTTTGCCAGTGGGCGACGGTTAGGGCCTGCTTGCCCGTAACGTCCTGCCAGTTCATATCTGATCGGGTGCCCTGTAATGGGTCAGAACCTGTCGGCCCGAACGGACGCTCGGATTCATCCCCGTAATAGATTTGTACGCTGCCCGGTGCTAACAGAAGCAGCTCCGCAGCTCGCTGGCCCCCTTCGCGGAACAGACGCGTATCGTGTGATGAGAGATAGCTCAGCACGTTGAAGCTTTGCAGCTTTTCCGCCATCTGCTGCCAGGTGAGATCCATATCGGCCAGGCAATCCACCGCTTTTGCCGCCTGCTCCTGATAATCAAAGTTAATCATCGCATCAAAACCGTGGCGGTAATAATCGCTTTGCATCACCCCGTGGCCCCAGGATTCCCCGGTCATCCAGAACGGTGCGTTGTCGAGCTTTTTATCCGGGTTCGCCCCTTTCCAGGCGGCCAGCGCCTGGCTTGCCTGGTCTTTCAGCTGTTGCCAGGCCGCAAGCTCAACGTGTTTCGCCGTATCCACCCGGAAACCGTCGATGCCGTAGTCACGTACCCACTGGCTCAGCCAGTGGGTCAGATAATCGCGCGGGGTATATCCGGGGATGGCCTTCGCGTGGGTGTCGGGCTTGTGTTGGTAAAAGTTAGGCAATCCGGAAGGCGTCGTGGATTCCGTTTTCAGATCCGGCAGAAATGCCAGCGACATGGTCAAATCGTCGAAGCCAGGGTTGTCGTAATCGCCGATGTCCGTGCGGATCCATTTCTTGCCCCACCATTTCTCCCATGCGGCTTTGTCGCTAAAGTTGATGTAGTCGTTAAAGCTGTGCCAGCTTTGGCCCGCGCCCGGCTTCCAGTCCGTCCAGCGTTCTCCCAGCGTCTTTTTCAGCTCATCACCCTGAAGGTACAGGGCACCAAACTGAAATTCCTGCATGTCTGCCAGCGTGGCATAGCCAACGTGGTTCATAACGATATCAAACAGAACGCGGATCCCGCGCTTGTGCGCTTCGTCGACAAGATGGCGTAAATCATCTTCGGTTCCCATGTTGGCGTCGAGCTTCGTCCAGTCCTGGGTGTAGTAGCCGTGATAGGCGTAATGCGGGAAATCTCCTTTGGTGCCACCACCTACCCAACCGTGGATCTGCTCAAGCGGGGAGCTTATCCAGAGTGCGTTCACTCCCAACTGCTGTAAATAATCGAGCTTGCCGGCGAGTCCCTTGAGATCCCCGCCGTGGAAGGTGCCAATCTCCTGCATACCGTCTTTATGGCGACCGTAGCTGTTGTCGTTGCCCGGGTCACCATTCACATAACGGTCGGTCAGCACAAAATAGACGGTGGCGTTTTGCCAGCTAAACGGCGCAGGCCTGTCGGTTTCGGCGCGCTCAAGCAGCAGCAGGCCGTTACTGTTAGCGGCTGGCTGCAGGGTGATTTTTCCATTCTGCACCGTCGCCGTCTGTTTACTGTAGTAGTCGCGCACCACGGAGCCTTCCGGGAAGGTACTGCTGACGTCCAGCGTCAGCGGTTTGCCGTCCCACTTCGGACACTGGCGAATGACGTTTGCAACCGGCTGTTCTGAGGCACTCTGAATCGTCAGCAGCAGGGTGGGCGTGCCGGAGCGGGTATCAATCCGCATCTGGTAGTCACCGTCGCGGAAAAGGCGCCACTGCGGCGGCGTGCCGTCACAGGGCTTGAGCGACAGCATCTCATTGAGTTTTATCGCATCCGCAGGCTGCCAGCACGTCTTGTCAAAACTCAGCGTCAGAGGACGCGTACCCTTCGCAAGCTTTGCCTGGCTGGTGAAGACACCGGTGCCTTCGACGCTAAATGCGTTAAACCCCGGCGATGACCAGTTGGCATGCGCCAGTGCGGGTAAAATCAGAAAGGCTAATGCGGTACGTTTCATTCCTTTTTCCTGTCGCGGCATTTTTGACCAGTGTGCCATCAGGCGGGGTGCTGAAACTCATCCCCTGTCGCTTTCTGCCAGGAGGATGCGTGAGGATGAGTGATCTCGCGCAAAATTAGGCAGTTATCTGCGATAGCGCACACAGTTTTTGTGGAATGATGTTTTTATGAGCAAGTTTCAGGTGACATAGTTTCGGAATTGGACTATTTCTATACGTGCTCTTGAAGTCTATTTTTGATATGATTTGAGATTCCGCTCTCAAATTTGTGAAAAAAATAAGGTGTTGGGATGATTACATCCGACCAGGAGACCTAATGATATCGACTCCCATTCGACGATATGGGGCTGCGATACTCATGTTACTCACCACGGCATTTTCGGGTGAGGTGCTTGCGAAGACGCACACGGATACAACGAGTAAGAAAGCCCACGTAATAAAGACGACAAGTAGTAAGGTTAGCAGTAAACAAGAGTATTCTCGCAATAGTGCAAAGAGTAGTTCACTTCCTGATTTGCGAAAATACCCTTCCGGAACACCAAGGAAAAAAGCGTTTCTCCGGACGGTAATGCCTTACATCACGAGTCAAAATGCCGCGATTACTGCGGATCGTAACTGGCTGATTTCCAAACAGTACGATAGCCGCTGGTCGCCGTCAGAGCGCGCGCGTCTGAAAGATATCACGAAACGCTACAAGCTGAGCTGGAACGGTAACACCCGTCGTGTGCCGTGGAATGCTCTCCTTGAGCGTGTAGATATCATCCCGGGCAGCATGGTTGCTACCATGGCTGCTGCCGAAAGCGGCTGGGGTACTTCTAAGCTTGCGCGTAGCAACAACAACCTTTTCGGCATGAAATGTGTGAAAGGTCGTTGTAATAATGCCCCTGGCAAGGTGAAAGGCTATTCGCAGTTTGAATCTGTGAAGGATTCCGTCAGCGCTTACGTAGTGAATCTGAACACGCACCCGGCCTACTCATCGTTCCGTAAATCACGCGCTCAGCTGCGTAAAGCGGACCAGGAAGTGACGGCCAGTACGATGATCCACAAGCTGAAAGGTTATTCGACAAAGGGACAGAGCTATAACAACTATCTGTTCGCCATGTACCAGGATAACCAGCGCTTAATCGCCGCCCATATGTAATCTCATAAAAACGCCTTCCGCTGGAAGGCGTTTTCTTTTCTAAATCAGCACCTCGCTGTGGCGATCCCGGTACTCTTTCGGCGTGGTATCATACTCTTTGCGAAACACCGAATAGAAATATTGCAGAGACGGGTAACCGCACATCTGCGAGATTTCGTTGATCGACAGCGACGTGGAGATGAGCAGGCTGCGTGCTTTCTCCAGCTTTTCCGCATGGATGACGGCATGAATGGTTTCGCCCACCTCTTCTTTAAAGCGCTTCTCCAGATTCGAACGCGAAATGCCCACCGAATCCAGCACCTGATCGACCTTAATCCCTTTACAGGCGTGGTTGCGAATATAGTGCATGGCCTGAATGACGGCCGGATCGCTCAAGGAGCGATAATCGGTTGAGCGGCGTTCTACGACGCGAACAGGAGGCACCAGCAGGCGCTGAAGCGGCAGGGACTCTTTATCCAGCAGACGATGCAGCAGCTTCGCCGCCTGATAGCCCATCTGACGCGTGCCCTGAGCAACGGAGGAGAGCGCCACGCGAGACAGATAGCGGGTCAGTTCTTCGTTATCGATGCCAATCACGCACAGCTTTTCGGGCACCGGAATGTGTAAGTGTTCGCAGACCTGCAGCACGTGCCGCGCGCGCGCGTCCGTCACGGCAATAATGCCGGTTTGCGGCGGCAGCGTTTGCAGCCAGTCAGCGAGGCGGTTTTGCGCGTGCTGCCAGTTTTCCGGGGCGGTTTCCAGCCCCTGATAGACCACGCCGCGATACTTCTCCTGCGCGACCAGCTGGCAAAACGCGTGTTCACGCTCAACGGCCCAGCGCTTGCCGCTGGTGGCGGGTAAACCATAAAACGCGAAGCGATGGACGCCTTTCTCTTTTAAATGGAGAAAGGCGGCCTCGACCAGGGCATGGTTATCGGTGGCAATATAGTGGACCGGCGGATAGTGTTCGGGCGCATGATAGGAGCCGCCGACGCCCACAATCGGGACGTCGACGTCGGTCAACAGCTGTTCGATGACGGGATCGTCATAGTCGGCGATGACGCCATCGCCCAGCCAGTCTTTGATGTTCTCCAGACGGGTGCGAAAATCTTCTTCAATAAAAATATCCCATTCGGATTGCGACGCCTGCAAATATTCACCCACGCCTTCCACCACCTGACGGTCATAGGCTTTATTGGCATTGAATAACAACGTAATGCGGTGACGCTTTTCAAACATGGCTCACTTCCCAATTAAGTCACAATAAGGTTATCAGGCCCGTCGCTTGGTGGCCGAGTCCATCCAGACTGCCAGTAAAAGAATCGCCCCCTTGACGATATACTGCCAAAACGTCGGGACGTCCATCATACTCATCCCGTTATCCAACGACGCCATGATAAATGCGCCCATGACCGCGCCCGCCACGCTCCCGATACCCCCTGCGAGGCTGGTGCCGCCAATGACGCAGGCGGCGATAGCATCCAGCTCGGCGATGTTACCGGCGGAGGGAGAACCGGCGCCCAGACGCGAGCTGAGGATCAGCCCGGCGATAGCGACCATCAGGCCGTTAATGGCGAAGACCGCCAGCTTGGTACGTTCGACATTGATACCCGAGAGGCGGGCAGCTTCAAGGTTGCCGCCTATGGCATAAATACGGCGGCCAAACGCGGTGCGCGTCGCCATAAACATACCGGCCAGCAGTAAAAGCGCCAGCAGCAGGACGGGTGTCGGGACACCGCGATAGTCGTTTAAAAGCCAGATGGCGCCCAACACAATGACCGCCGTGAGCGCCTGACGCCCCACCACCGAGGTTGACGCCGGAGAAGCCAGCCCCAGCGCCTGACGACGCATGCGTCCACGCCACTGCCACGCGACAAACCCCAACAACCCCACCACACCGAGGGTAAAGCCCACGCTATCTGAGAGGTAACTCTGGCCAATCTGCGACATGGCTGCACTGGTCGGGGAGACGGTGGTGCCATTAGTGATGCCAATTAAGATCCCGCGAAAGGCCAGCATCCCCGCCAGGGTGACAATGAACGATGGCACCTTACGGTAGGCAACCCACCAGCCGTTCCAGGCACCCAGAACCAGACCCAGCACCAGCGTGACCGCCACGGTCAGCGGCAGCGGCCACCCGAGCCAGACGTCAAAAATCGCCGCCACGCCGCCGAGTAGACCCATCATCGACCCGACCGACAGGTCGATCTCCGCGGAGATAATCACGAACACCATGCCCACGGCCAGAATGCCGGTGATGGCGGTCTGGCGGAGCAGGTTGGAGACGTTACGCGCGCTTAAGTACGAGCCATCGGTCATCCAGGTAAAGAACAGCATGATGACGATAATGGCCGCGATCATCACGAAAACCTGCAGGTTAAGCGCTTTTAGCCCCGCGAATGCACCGGGCGTCGGAACAGCGACTTTGATATCAGACGGATTGCTTTTCGACATGACGTTCGCTCCTTAAAGCGGCTTCCATCACCTGCTCCTGCGTCAGGTTCTGGTTAATCAGGTTGGCTTTCAGTTTTCCCTCGTGCATGACCAGCACGCGGTCGCTCAGGCCGAGCACTTCGGGTAACTCAGACGAAATGACAATGACGGCAATCCCTTGCTGTACAAGCTGATTAATCAGTTTGTAGATTTCATATTTGGCACCGATATCAATCCCGCGCGTCGGCTCATCAAGGATTAATATGCGTGGATTGAGAAGCAGGCAGCGCGCCAGAATCGCCTTCTGCTGGTTTCCCCCGCTCAGGCGGCCAATCGCCAGTTCCGGCGAGGAGGTTTTGACCTTCAGCCGGGCAAGCGACTGGAGGATGCACTGCTGCTCGGCGGCGTCGTCCAGGCTGCTCAGCGCGCCGGAGAACCGATCGAGTGCCGCAAGCGTAATGTTTTTACCCACAGCCATCACCGGTACGATGCCGTCTTTCTTACGATCTTCCGGCACCATGGCAATGCCGTGGGCAATCGCCTGCTGGCAGTTATCGATTTTCACCGGCTGACTGTCGATATAAATCGTGCCCTCCCAGCGCCCCGGCCACACGCCAAAGAGACACTGTACGGCCTCCGTGCGCCCGGCGCCGACTAACCCGGCAATACCAAGAATTTCGCCGCTGTGCAGAGAAAACGAGACGTTATTGACGCGCCTGATATGGCGGTTAACGGGGTGCCACGCGGTCAGGTTTTCCACGCGCAGCACTTCATCACCTTTGGTGTGAGGCTCATTCGGGTAGAGCGCCGTAAGCTCGCGCCCTACCATCATGGTGATGATGTCATCTTCGCTCATCCCGGCGGCTTCACGCGTGCCGATGTGCTGCCCGTCGCGGATCACGCAGATGGTATCCGAAATGGCTTTAACCTCGTTCAGCTTGTGTGAAATGTAGATGCAGGCGATGCCGTGGTTTTGCAGATCGCGGATGATGTTGAGCAGAACCGCGGTTTCCTGTTCGGTAAGTGAGGCCGTGGGCTCATCAAGGATCAGCAGCCTGACCTGTTTATTTAGCGCCTTCGCTATTTCGACCAGCTGCTGTTGCCCGAGGCCCAGATCCGCCACGCGGGTATCCGGTGAAATGTTGAGGCTCACCTGCGCCAGCAGCTTTTCGCAGCGGAGCGTCATGGTGTCGTAATCCAGCACGCCGCGGTGGGAAATTTCGGCCCCGAGGAAAATGTTCTCCAGCACGGTGAGATGCTTCACCAGCGCCAGCTCCTGGTGGATGATGGCGATGCCTTTGCGTTCGGTATCGCGGATGTGTGTCGCCTGAATCACTTCGCCGGCAAAGATGATTTCGCCTTCGTAGCTGCCGTGTGGGTAGATCCCGCACAGCACTTTCATCAGCGTCGACTTGCCCGAGCCGTTCTCGCCGCACAGTGAAACCACTTCGCCGGGGTTCAACCGGAGGCTAACGTTATCGACGGCTTTCACCGTGCCGAAGCGCTTGGTGATGCTTTTCATTTCAAGTAAATAGGGCATAACCGCTCCACATAACCCGAGGGAAGAACAGTACAACGTGATGCGCCCCCGCAGAGCAGGGGCCGCGCCGGATTACAGTTCGCTCTTCTTGTGGAAACCGTCTTTAACCACGGTGGCGTCAATGTTCTCTTTATTGACTTCAATCGGCGTGAGCAGGCGAGCTGGAACGTCTTTCAGGCCGTTATTCAGCGTTGCATCTGCTTTAGGTTGTTTGCCATTGCCCAGCTCCACGGCGATTTCCGCCGCCGTATTGGCCAACTGGGTAATCGGTTTGTAGACCGTCATGGTTTGGGTGCCTGCGATAATGCGTTTTACGCCAGCCAGATCGGCATCCTGTCCTGAAATGGCGACTTTTCCGGCCAGCCCCTGCGCGCTCAGGGCCTGGATAGCACCGCCTGCAGTGGCATCGTTGGAGGCCACAACCGCATCAATTTTGTTGTTGTTGGCCGTCAGCGCGTTTTCCATAATTTTCAGCGCGTTTTCTGGCAGCCAGCCGTCGGCCCACTGATCGCCAACCACTTTAATTTTCCCGTTATCGATGTACGGCTTAAGGACTTTCATTTGCCCTTCGCGGAACAGTTTGGCGTTGTTATCTACCGGAGAGCCGCCCATCAGAAAATAATTGCCCTGAGGCACTTTGTCGATCAGGCTTTGCGCCTGTAATTCCCCGACTTTTTCATTGTCGAACGAAATATAATAATCAATATCCGCATTATTAATCATGCGGTCATAGGCCAGGACTTTTATGCCTTCCTGTTTGGCTTCTTTCACCACGTTACTTAATACCTGGCCGTTATAGGGGATAATGACCAGAACATCGACGCCACGGTTGATCATATTCTCGATCTGCGACATTTGTGTTTCTTCATTGCCATTAGCCGACTGAACAAACACGCTGGCGCCGAGGGATTCTGCTTTCTTCACAAAAATATCGCGATCTTTTTGCCAGCGCTCCAGGCGGAGGTCGTCAATCGCCATACCAATTTTGACCTCTTTGGCATGTCCTGCAAAGCTTGCAAGGAGGAGCGTAGCGCAGAGCGTTAGAGTCAGGTTCTTTATCTTCATAATTATTAGGCCTTTTTGTAGGGGTATGTGTTGCTGAGATAAAAGAAACATTCACTGCTGAGACGCAGCAAATTTTTAACGCGGAAAGGCGGGCTGGCAATTACAGATTTTTATCTTCTCATTATGATATTTGGTTTATTTCTGAATTTATGACCGCGATCGGATTTTAAAATACGTAACGTCTTAATTACATTTGATTCTGGAATACGCGCCGAAAAATAGTTTGTCTACGCATCATTTTGCGAGCCAGCGCACAGTTGTGCATTCTCTCAATAGCAGTGTGAAATAACGTAATTGAGCAACCCAAAATGTCTATTCACTATTACTCCTGTATCAACGACTCGCCGCATACCCTGATTATGGAGCTCAATATGCAAGCTTATTTCGACCAACTCGATCGTGTTCGTTACGAAGGCCCAAAAACGACCAATCCTTTAGCATTTCGTCACTACAACCCGGATGAGCTGGTGCTGGGTAAGCGCATGGAAGATCATCTGCGCTTTGCCGCCTGTTACTGGCATACCTTCTGCTGGAACGGCGCCGATATGTTCGGCGTGGGTTCCTTTGACCGCCCGTGGCAGCAGCCGGGTGAGGCCATTGAGCTGGCAAAGCGCAAAGCCGATGTCGCATTTGAGTTCTTCCACAAGCTAAACGTGCCGTACTACTGCTTCCATGACGTGGACGTGTCGCCGGAAGGGGCGTCGCTGAAAGAGTATCTGAACAATTTTGCGCAGATGGTGGATGTACTGGCGGCGAAACAGCAGCAAAGCGGCGTGAAGCTGCTCTGGGGCACGGCAAACTGCTTCACCAACCCACGCTACGGCGCGGGCGCGGCAACCAATCCGGATCCGGAAGTGTTTAGCTGGGCAGCCACGCAGGTGGTGACGGCAATGAACGCTACGCATCAGCTGGGTGGCGAGAACTATGTCCTGTGGGGTGGCCGTGAAGGTTATGAAACGCTGCTGAACACCGACCTGCGTCAGGAGCGCGAGCAGATTGGCCGCTTTATGCAGATGGTTGTCGACCATAAGCACAAAATCGGCTTCCGCGGCACGCTGCTGATCGAGCCGAAACCGCAGGAACCGACCAAGCACCAGTATGACTACGACGTGGCGACGGTGTATGGCTTCCTGAAGCAGTTCGGTCTGGAAAAAGAGATTAAAGTGAACATTGAAGCCAACCACGCCACGCTGGCGGGCCACTCTTTCCATCACGAGATCGCGTCTGCCATTGCGCTGGGCATTTTCGGCTCTGTCGATGCGAACCGCGGCGATGCACAGCTGGGCTGGGACACCGATCAGTTCCCGAACAGCGTGGAAGAGAATGCCCTGGTGATGTACGAGATCGTCAAAGCGGGCGGTTTCACCACCGGCGGCCTGAATTTTGACGCCAAGGTACGTCGTCAGAGCACCGACAAATACGATCTGTTCTACGGCCACATTGGCGCGATGGACACCATGGCGCTGGCGCTGAAAGTGGCCGCGCGCATGATTGAAGACGGCGAACTGGATAAGCGCGTGGCGAAGCGTTACAGCGGCTGGAACAGTGAGCTGGGCCAGCAAATCTTGAAAGGTCAGTTATCGCTGGCGGAAATTGCGAAGTACGCTGAACAACATCAGCTGGCACCGCAGCACCAGAGCGGGCACCAGGAACTGCTGGAAAATCTCGTAAACCACTATCTGTTTGATAAGTGATTGAGCTGAAGATGCATGTAGGCCCGGTAAGCGTTAACGCCACCGGGCATTTCTGTTAAAGGAGTCACTGTAATGTATATCGGGATCGATCTTGGCACATCGGGTGTGAAAGCTATCCTGTTGAGCGAGCAGGGCGACGTGTTAGCAACGCAGACGGAAACGCTGCAGGTTTCACGTCCGCATTCGCTGTGGTCGGAACAGGATCCGGAACAGTGGTGGCAGGCGACGGATCGCGCAATCAAAGCCTTAGGTGAGCAGCACAGCCTGCGCGACGTGAAAGCGCTGGGGATTGCCGGACAAATGCACGGCGCTACGCTGCTCGATAGCCAGCATCGTGTGTTGCGTCCTGCGATCCTCTGGAACGATGGCCGCTGTGCGGAAGAGTGTGCGCTTCTTGAGGAACGCGTACCCAATTCCCGCGAGATTACCGGTAACCTGATGATGCCCGGCTTTACTGCGCCCAAATTGCTGTGGGTGCAGCGCCATGAACCGGAGATTTTCCAGCAGGTGGCGAAAGTCCTGCTGCCGAAAGACTATCTGCGTTTTCGCATGACGGGCGATTTCGCCAGCGACATGTCCGATGCCGCGGGCACCATGTGGCTCGACGTGGCGAAGCGCGACTGGAGCGAGGCGATGCTGGATGCCTGCCATCTGACCCGGGAACATATGCCCGCGCTGTACGAAGGCTGTGAGGTGACAGGCGCACTGCTGCCAGCTGTTGCTGAGCGCTGGAATATGCCTGCCGTACCGGTGGTGGCCGGGGGCGGCGATAACGCGGCGGGCGCTGTCGGTGTCGGCATGGTTGAGGCGGGCCAGGCGATGCTGTCACTGGGAACGTCTGGCGTCTATTTTGCCGTCAGCGACGGGTATCGCAGTAATCCTGAAAGCGCTGTGCACAGTTTCTGTCATGCCCTTCCAGGGAAATGGCATTTGATGTCGGTGATGCTCAGCGCAGCGTCCTGCCTGGACTGGGCGGCAAAACTCACCGGCATGGCCGACGTTCCGGCGCTCATTTCCGCAGCCCAGCAGGCGGATGACGCTGCGGGTACCGTCTGGTTTTTACCGTATCTTTCCGGCGAGCGTACGCCGCACAACAACCCGGAAGCGAAAGGGGTGTTCTTTGGCTTAACCCATCAGCATGGCCCGGCAGAGCTGGCGCGTGCGGTTCTCGAAGGCGTGGGCTATGCGCTGGCCGACGGGATGGACGTGGTGCACGACTGCGGCCTGGAACCGACGAGCGTCACCCTGATTGGCGGCGGTGCGCGAAGCCCTTACTGGCGACAGATGCTGTCGGATATCAGCGGGTTGCAGCTGGATTTCCGCACCGGTGGCGATGTCGGCCCCGCGCTCGGCGCCGCGCGTCTGGCGCAGATTGCTATGAACCCGGAAAAACCACTTTCACAACTGCTGCCTCAGCTTACCCTTGAACAGGCGCATTTCCCTGACGCGGCAAACCATGCGCGGTACGCGGAAAGGCGCGCGGTATTCCGTAAAATCTACCAGCAGCTGCTGCCTCTGATGTCGTAAATACGCTTGTCCGGGAGAGGCACGAGGATGTCCTTTTTTGGTCTGTGCGTGCCTTCATTTCCTTGCCAGTATGGTGCCACACCCACTGGCGAGGAGATTTATCATGTCACGCATCGCATTAATAAACATCGATACTCAGCAGTCCTTCCATCACCGCAATTACTGGCAGGAGGACGAAATTCCTGCCTTTCAGCAGGCGATGCTGGGGCTGATTGAAGGCTGCCAGGCGCGCAATATTCCGGTCGTTGATATTTTTCACGTGGATGAAGACGGTCCTTTCACTCTGGAAAGCGGCTATGTCAAACCGATGGCCTTTTTGCGTCATCAGCCGGATGTGGTTTTCCAGAAACACGTCCATAATGCCTTCACGGATACCGGGCTTGACCGCTGGCTGCGCGAGCGTGATATCAACAGTGTGATTATCTGCGGAATTCGTACTGAGCAATGCTGTGAAACCACCGCCCGGGTGGCTTCCGATCTGGGTTATGCTGTGACCTTTGTTAGTGAGGCAACGCTGACGTTTCCCATGACGTACAAGGGGATAACCCTTAGCGCAGCGGAAATTCGCCATCGTACCGAGACGGTACTGTCCGGGCGTTTTGCCGAGATTAAAACGGTAGCGGAGACGCTGGAGTCCCTGTAATGAGCATCGACGTCTGGTTCGTGATGTTGCCCGGGGTGCTGTCATTAGACATGACCGGCCCGGCAGAGACCTTTGTGCTGGCTGGCGACGCGTTTCGCCCGCATTACATTGGCCCGCAATCTGAGGTTCCGACGTCCATTGGCCTGACGATGAGCGGCATTCAGCCGCTGCCGGAGCGTCTCACGGAAGGCAGCCTGCTGGTGCTGCCGGGTGTGAGCGACTCCCGCAGTCAGTTCTCAACGCCACAGGCGCAGCAGATCCAGCACTGGCTGATGTGCCTGCAGCCGCAGATCCAGCGCCAGGAAATCACCGTGATGTGCGTCTGTTCAGGGGCCTTGCTGGCGGCGAAATCGGGCCTGTTGAACAACCGGCAGTGCACGACCCATCATGACGTTATTAGCCGTTTACGCACCGCGGCCCCCACGGCGACGATTAAAGAAAACCGCATCTTTGTGCAGGATGAGAACATCTGGACCAGCGCGGGGATCACGTCTGGCATCGATCTGGCGCTGCACATGATTAACCGCCTGTGCGGCCCTGAAAAGGCGCTGGCCGTGGCGCGCGAAATGGTGGTCTGGTTCCGCCGTTCCGGTGACGATCCCCAGCTATCCCCGTGGCTGCGCTACCGCAATCATCTTCATCCGGCGATCCATCGGGCGCAGGATGCGCTCACCGCCGAGCCGCAAAAAGCGTGGAGCTTGCCTGACATTGCTGCACTGGCGCACGTCAGCCCGCGTCATCTCACCCGGCTTTTCCAGTCACATTTAGGGATTAGCGTTCGCGATTATCTGGAACAGCTGCGTCTGGCGGTGGCGGAGCAGTGGCTACTGCAGGGGCGCGGCGTGGAGCAGGCTTCACTGGCGGCGGGGTTTTCCTCCCCGCGCCAGTACCATCGCGCCCGGCAGCGAAGCATTAGCTGACGAAGCGGCGAACGTCTATTTTTTGCAGCAGCATCGACAGCAGCAGGCTGATCGCCAGCGTGGCGGCAAAAATCCAGACGATATCCAGCACCGGCCAGCTTTTTAGCTCAACGCCTCTCGTGCGCAGCGCGTGGATCACCAGCGCGTGAAAACCGTAAATCCCGAGAGAGTGGCGCGAGATAAGACTGAGTACGGGCAGGGCGCGCGCGTTCAGGGTATTTTTGGCGAGCGTGAGCAGCGAAACGGCACAGATAAAGACCATCGGCCCGCAATACAAATACCAGGTATCGGCAAAATTGCCGCGCCACTGCAGCTCGTACAGCGTCCCGCGCGAAATCACCGCCACGCCAGCGATAAACAGCGCCCCGCAGAGCCAGTTCAGACCGCGTTTTTGCGTGTCCATCATCCCGATGGCGCGCCCCAGCATGCCGTAAAGCACGTAGTAAAAAGTATCGCCGTTGATATAGAGATTGACCGGCAGCCACTCAAATCCGTCGATTTTCTGTGAGAGCGTATTCGGGTTGGCAACAATGCCAATCACCACCATCAGGGCTAAAAGCATTTTTCCGCTGACGTGTTTTACCTGGATGAGCGGGGACACCAGATAGATAACGATAATGGCGAAGAAGAACCACAGGTGGTAGAACACCGGTTTTTGCAGCACGTATTTCAGCGATAGCCCGGCGTTAATGGAGGTGAACAGCGTGATATAGAGCAGGGCAACGGCGCTGTAGAACCCCAGACAGGCCGCGATGCGGATGAAGTGCCGCGGCTGCGCGCTACGCTCGCCAAAAAAGAGAAAGCCGGAAATCATAAAGAACAGCGGCACGCTGACGCGTGACGCAGAGTTGAGAATATTGGCGATATCCCAGTTAACGGGGCTGATGCTGTGGGCATTCGTGACGTACCAGGTCGTCGTGTGGATCATGACCACCATCAGACACGCTATTCCTCGCAGGTTATCAATCCAGTTAATTTTTGACTGCATCAGTTCCTCGTATTCCCTGTAAATTGAGTGTGACTGCCATTGTCCAAAAGTCTTCGCTTGGAAAATTCTGAGTTTTATTCAGCAGGCTTGTAGGGAGGCCGCGAGATTCGCAGAATGCCGGACCTTAATCTATAAAAGCTTTGATACTAAAAATAACAGCCACTGACCAGGGCGGTAATAAAAATGATGATGAAGCGTGTGGCGTCACTCTTTCTGCTGGTGATCCTGGCGGGATGCAGCGCGTCGCAAGAAGCACCTGTGCAAAAAGCGCAGCAGGGTAAAATGAGCCCGGAACGTTCGTTGAATATGGAGTCTCTCTGCAAGGACAAGGCCGCCCGCCGCTATAACTCGGACATTCAGAAAATTAACGTCATCGGATTCGAGCGCTTTCAGGGCAGCTATGAACTAAGAGGATATACGGCGCGTAAAGAGGGCTTTGTCTGCTCGTTTGATGCGGATGGTCAGTTTTTACACCTCTCCATGCGCTAGCCTGCTCGTATAATCAACAGCCAGACGCCGTCAGCGTTCTGGCCGGAAGGCTTATTTCCCCAATTTTCCCTAAACAACCCCGTTTCGTACTGTATATCTTGCAGCCAGCGGGTATACTGGTCCCTTCCATTTAAAACCACACGTATCCAGCACGAAATACTATGCAAAAGTTTGATACCAAGACCTTCCAGGGCCTGATCCTGACCTTACAGGATTACTGGGCTCGTCAGGGCTGTACCATTGTTCAACCTTTGGACATGGAAGTCGGCGCCGGCACTTCACACCCGATGACCAGCCTGCGCGCGTTGGGGCCAGAGCCAATGGCGACCGCGTATGTGCAGCCTTCCCGTCGTCCGACCGATGGTCGTTACGGTGAAAACCCGAACCGTCTGCAGCATTACTATCAGTTCCAGGTGGTGATTAAGCCATCACCCGACAACATTCAGGAACTGTACCTCGGGTCGCTGAAAGAGCTGGGTATGGATCCAACCATTCACGACATCCGTTTCGTGGAAGATAACTGGGAAAACCCAACGCTGGGTGCCTGGGGTCTGGGTTGGGAAGTGTGGCTGAACGGCATGGAAGTGACTCAGTTCACTTACTTCCAGCAGGTTGGCGGTCTGGAATGTAAGCCAATCACCGGTGAAATCACCTACGGTCTGGAACGTCTGGCGATGTACATTCAGGGCGTAGACAGCGTTTACGACCTGGTCTGGAGCGACGGCCCGCTGGGTAAAACCACCTACGGCGACGTGTTCCATCAGAACGAAGTGGAGCAATCCACCTATAACTTCGAATACGCGGACGTGGACTTCCTGTTCACCTGCTTCGAGCAGTACGAGAAAGAAGCGCAGCAGCTGCTGGCGCTGGAGACTCCGCTGCCTCTGCCTGCCTACGAGCGTATTCTGAAGGCCGCCCACAGCTTCAACCTGCTGGACGCCCGCAAAGCCATCTCCGTGACTGAACGTCAGCGCTACATTCTGCGTATTCGTACCCTGACCAAAGCCGTTGCAGAAGCTTACTACGCGTCCCGTGAAGCCCTTGGCTTCCCGATGTGCAACCGAAACAAATAAGAGGCGGCCATGTCTGAGAAAACTTTCCTGGTGGAAATCGGCACCGAAGAGCTGCCACCAAAAGCCCTGCGCAGCCTGGCTGAATCTTTCGCTGCGAACGTGACCGCTGAGCTGGATAACGCTGGCCTGGCACACGGTAAAATTGAGTGGTTTGCCGCACCTCGCCGTCTGGCGCTGAAAGTGGCAAATCTGGCGGCGTCTCAGCCGGATCGCGAAGTCGAAAAACGTGGCCCGGCGATTGCCCAGGCGTTTGACGCGGAAGGCAAGCCGAGCAAAGCGGCTGAAGGCTGGGCGCGCGGCTGCGGCATCACCGTTGATCAGGCCGAACGTCTGACCACGGATAAAGGCGAGTGGCTGCTGTACCGTGCGCACGTGAAAGGCGAAAGCGCGGAAGCGCTGCTGCCGGATATGATTGCCACGTCTCTGGCAAAGCTGCCGATTCCTAAGCTGATGCGCTGGGGCGCGTCCGACGTGCACTTCGTGCGTCCGGTTCACACCGTGACCCTGCTGCTGGGCGATACCGTTATCCCGGCGACCATTCTGGGCGTGGCGTCCGATCGGGTGATCCGCGGCCACCGCTTTATGGGCGAGCCAGAGTTCACCATCGACAATGCCGACCAGTATCCGCAGATCCTGCTGGAGCGCGGTAAGGTCATTGCCGACTACGAACAGCGTAAAGCCAAAATCAAAGCGGACGCTGAAGAAGCGGCGCGCCAGATTGGCGGTAACGCCGACCTGAGCGAAAGCCTGCTGGAAGAAGTGACCTCTCTGGTTGAATGGCCGGTTGTGCTGACCGCGAAGTTCGAAGAGAAATTCCTGGCCGTTCCGGCTGAAGCGCTGGTGTACACCATGAAGGGTGACCAGAAGTACTTCCCGGTCTATGCCAACGACGGCAAGCTGCTGCCAAACTTCATCTTCGTGGCAAACATTGAATCGAAAGATCCTATCCAGATTATCTCCGGTAACGAGAAAGTCGTTCGTCCGCGTCTGGCGGATGCAGAGTTCTTCTTCAACACCGACCGTAAAAAGCGTCTGGAAGATAACCTGCCGCGCCTGCAGACCGTGCTGTTCCAACAGCAGTTGGGCACGCTGCGCGACAAGACCGACCGCATTGCGGAGCTGTCCGGCTGGATTGCCCGTGAAATCGGTGCAGACGTCAACCACGCGACGCGTGCAGGCCTGCTGTCCAAGTGCGACCTGATGACCAACATGGTGTTCGAATTCACCGACACCCAGGGCGTGATGGGTATGCACTACGCGCGTCACGATGGCGAAGCGGAAGACGTAGCCGTTGCCCTGAATGAGCAGTATCAGCCGCGCTTTGCGGGTGACGAGCTGCCGTCCAACCCGGTTGCATGTGCCGTCGCAATTGCCGATAAGATGGACACCCTGGCGGGTATCTTCGGTATCGGCCAGCATCCGAAAGGCGATAAAGACCCGTTTGCGCTGCGTCGTGCCGCGCTGGGCGTGCTGCGTATCATCGTTGAGAAGAACCTGAACCTCGATCTGCAGACCCTGACCGAAGAAGCGGTGCGTCTGTACGGCAACAAGCTGACCAACGCGAACGTTGTGGATGATGTGATCGACTTTATGCTCGGTCGTTTCCGCGCGTGGTATCAGGACGAAGGTTACACCGTTGACACCATTCAGGCGGTGCTGGCGCGTCGTCCGACCCGTCCGGCTGATTTCGATGCGCGTATGAAGGCGGTTTCCCACTTCCGTACCCTGGAAGCGGCATCTGCCCTGGCCGCGGCCAACAAGCGTGTATCCAACATTCTGGCGAAATCCGACGAGACGCTGAACGAGCGCGTGAACGCCGCAACCCTGAAAGAGCCGGAAGAGATCGCTCTGGCGATGCAGGTTGTGGTGCTGCGCGACAAGCTCGAGCCGTACTTCACGGAAGGTCGCTACCAGGAAGCGCTGGTGGAGCTGGCCGAGCTGCGTGACGTGATCGACGCCTTCTTCGAGAAAGTGATGGTGAACGTAGAAGATAAAGAGCTGCGTATTAACCGTCTCTCTATGCTCGATAAACTGCGCGAGCTGTTCCTGCGCGTGGCGGATATTTCGCTGCTGCAGTAATGGGCCCGCTGTTACAAATGCTAAAAACCCGCTTCGGCGGGTTTTTTTATGGGTCTTTTGTAGGCCGGATGAGCGCAGCGCCATCCGGCAGGTTTAGCCGATCGCGATTGTGCCTTCGTCTGTCTGCAGCCAGCGCGGTGCCTTCAGCGTATCGGCAAAGTAGCTGACCAGCTCGCACAGCAAATCTTCCATAACGATTTCAGATTGTCGCGGCAGTGAGCCGTTCATCAGCATCTGCGTAAGCTCCTGACAGTAGCGCCCCAGCTGATCGCATTCGGGTTCGAAAGCCGGAACGCGTGACGGGAGTTCCTTCACGGTCAGGCTGGCTTTTAAAGCGTCCGGAACAGGTTCCAGAAGCGTGGGTTGCAGAAGATTCAGACAGGCATAAAGTCTGCCGTAAAGCGCCATTTTTGGGGCGGGTTCTTCGCAATCTACCAGTGCGTCGGTAAAACGTTCGCAGTTATCCGCCAGTTCGGTGAAGTCGGTGGCGTGGTTGAAGGGCAGGGTGAATAAAGAATGAGCTTGGGTTGGGGTAGTAGCCATATTGGCAGCCTCCGATAAGTGATAAAGCTTCCACCACCGGAAATGCTAACTTCGCTGGTGGTGGACTGAACAGAGTTAGCATTACCGGCCTTATCGGATACCGGCGCATCTTTCGATGCCCCTGCTCAGCCCACCATTGAGATGTAGCAAAGCATGCTGCACATAATGTGCCGCCGATAAGATAAGCCAGGATGCTAAACCCGGCACCTGATTTTGCAGGTGCAAAGAGAACTTACTGCTCATCAAAACAGGCGGCAATAGATTTGAGCTATGCAACTGAGGATATTACCATTTCTGGAAAGAGACTCGCAAAATTACCGCAATGAAAAGCATACTGCGGGCAGAGGTCTTACAGCGACGCTATGGTCCGGCTGTAAATCGCTGAGGCGTTTCCTGCAGGCCGGGGCGAGGCGCATGGATGCGCCGAGAGGGCGGGCTTTACATGGATGTTACCTCCGCCCGTCCCCGATAAGCCGGAAGGAATAAGCCGAAGGTACCGCGTAGCGGCGATTTACCGCCGGGAGCCCGGGTAGCCAGGGTGGTGGCGACTGAGCCACCCTGGCACGTTCACGGGTATTGTCTTTACAGAGTAGCAAGGAACATAAAGTGAACGGAATGACTACCAGAGCCGTATGCTTCCCCACACCCCAGCCCTCTCCCTCAAGGGAGAGGGGGCCGTCAGTGCAGACAATATTTGGTGGGGATCCCTCAGCCCAAAGGGAGAGGGAGTACAATTCGACCAAAATTTAACCTTGAAACCGTCAACGCATTACCGCTATCCTTAACGTGTTAACTTTCTCGCGCTGGAGCGCCCCCCAAAAATGAACAAACACGACTGATGAATTTCGATCCTTGCTAAACGCCACCGCGTCGGCAGGGGATGTTTTGATTTCATTCAGGAGTGCTTATGGCTCATTTTGCGCAGTCCCCTTCTTTTATTTTGCATCAGGTCACCTGTCAGTTTCCGACGGGCGATACCCTTTTTGGTCCGCTGAATCTCACGCTCGAACCCTCCCTGTGCGCGCTGGTTGGCCGCAACGGCAGCGGGAAAACGCGTCTGCTGCGTCTGCTGGCGGGGCTGGATGAACCGGCTTCCGGTCATATTGAACGCTTTGGCTCGCATGCCTGGGTGGCGCAGCAGCACCTCATTTCGCCGCAGACGACGCTTGCTGAACTGCTCGGGTATGACGCGATTTTTGCGGCGCGTAAGCGCATCGACAGCGGCGATTACCAGCCTGACGATCTGGACATGCTCGACGGCCACTGGGATGTTGCCGAGCGCCTGAGCGAGGCGTTTATCAATGCGCAGCTCCCACCGTTTGATCCGGATAAACCCGCCGGCGAACTCAGCGGCGGCGAGCGCATTCGCGCCCTGCTGTGCGGGGCGTTTACGGCTGAGGCGGATTTCATGCTGCTGGACGAGCCCACTAACCATCTGGACCGACAGGGCCGGGCGTGGTTCTACGACCAGCTCCACCGTTTTCAGGGCGGCGTGCTGGTAGCCTCCCATGACCGCGAACTTCTGGAGCAGGTGCCGCGTATCCTTGAGCTGAGCGCCTCGGATCTGCGCAGCTACGGCGGGAATTATGCGGATTATCAAACCCAGCGCGATGCCGAACAGCAGGCGGCCCGCGCGGCGCTGGAACATGCGGCAACCGAGCGCAAACGCACCCGGGTACGCATGCAAAAAGAGCATGACGATAGCCAGCGGCGTTCGGCAAAGACATTGCGCACCGTCGATACCCTGAATATCGCGTCGTTCGAGCGGGTCAAATATAAAGGCGCGGCAAAGGAGCGGATCGGCTCCTGGAAAAAACAGCACAGCGAGCAAAATGAAGCCCTGAACGCCGCGGTAAATAAGGCGCGTGAACGCGTTGAGGAAGATAACCCGGTAATGTTCACCCTGCCGGGGAGTCAGATCCCGGAGGGGAAGCAGGTGCTGGTGCTGGAGGAACTGGTGCTGCCGCATGTGCCTGTTCCTCCGCTCAACTTGCGAATGGACGGACCGATGCGCGTGGCGTTAAAGGGACCGAACGGCTGCGGCAAATCGACGCTGTTAAAAATCCTCCTCGGCGAGATTACTCCCCGTTCGGGTACCTGTAGGGTTTCAGTCAGCTGTGCTTATCTCGACCAGCATCTTTCCCGGCTCGATCTTTCGCAGTCGGTCATGACGCATCTCAACCTGAGTCATACGCCTCTGGACGAGGGGGTATTGCGAACCCGTCTGGCACAGCTTCAACTGGGTGCCGACAAAGTTACGCTTCCGCTGGCGGAGCTGAGCGGCGGAGAGCGTCTTAAGGCCGCCCTGGCCTGCGTGCTTTGGCGCGCGGAGGCTACCCAGCTTCTGCTGCTGGATGAACCTACCAACCATCTGGATTTGGCCTCGGTCCAGGCCATTGAAGCGGCGCTGGCCGGTTTCCCCGGAGCTCTGCTGGTGGTATCACACGACGAGGCTTTTTTAAGAGGCTTAACGTTAACGCATGAATGGGTATGGGAAGAGGCGGGCTGGCGTTGCGAGAGCCTTTAAAACACAAGCCCCCGCAGAGGCGGGGGCATTCAATCTTCACTACGCTATCTGTTTGCTGAGTGCAGGGTTGGCCTGAATCAGGCGCATCAGCCTTAACTCGGTTGGGGTGGGTTTCTCACGTTTTGACTCCCACTCCTGCACCATAGCCACGCTGACACCCATCGCTCTGGCGAATTCTTCGGTTTTCAGTCCTGTCCCTTTGCGCAATTGCTCATATTCTGTAAAGGGATTGGATTTTTGTTGCAGGGTAATCGTCTGCGGTACGTCTTTAAAAATGATCTGTTCCAGGCTGCTCAGCAGCTCAAACTCAGGATCTTTATATTCCATTGAGGACTCCTCTTAAATCTCACATCGTGATCAAGAACATCAGAGAGCCAGTTAAGAATAGTCCCTAATACGAACTCAGGATCGTCACGGGTGTGATTAATCGTGCGGTAACGATCGCTTTACCCGATTCAGCGATATGGATAGTTATACTAATTACCTGATTAGTCATATGTCGGCTTCGGCAGGTATTTTTTTGTAAATGGTAAGAAATAAATCGGCAATAGCCGTTTTGCATGAAAAGAGTATCTTGCAAGGCTGACCTGGACTATCCTTGTCAGCGTCGGGCACGCGTGTGCCGGTGTGCGCTTTTTTGGGTGAAAGGAGTAATAAAATGGCGACAGGAATGTCCTGCTCTCGCTGGTTTGCGCCTATTGCGGCGTTGTTGATGGTTGTTAGCCTGAGTGGGTGTTTTGATAAAGAAGGCGATCAGCGCAAAGCGTTTATCGATTTTCTGCAGAATACAGTGATGCGCAGCGGCGAGCGGTTGCCGACGCTGACTGCGGATCAGAAAAAACAGTTTGGCCCCTTCGTGTCCGATTACGCCATTCTTTATGGTTATTCACAGCAGGTGAGCCAGGCGATGGATTCCGGTATCCGCCCGGTAGTGGATAGCGTGAACGCCATTCGCGTTCCGCAGGATTATATGACGCAGCGTGAACCGCTTCGCCAGTCCAACGGTGCGCTTGGCGTGCTGAGCCAGCAGTTGCAGAATGCGAAAATGCAGGCTGATGCGTCACGTTCTGCGCTGAAGCAGGGTGACGATCTCAAACCTGTCTTCGACAAAGTGTACGAGAAAGTGGTGACGAAACCGTCTGAAGCGCTGCAACCGCTGATTCCGGCCGCGCAAATCTTCACGCAGCAGCTGGTTCAGGTGGGCGACTTTATTGCCCAGCAGGATACTCAGGTGAGCTTCGTTGCCAACGGCATTCAGTTCCCGACCTCGCAGCAGGCAAGCCAGTACAATACGCTGATTGGGCCGCTGGCCTCCCAGCATCAGGCCTTTAGCCAGGCCTGGAGTGCCGCCGTCACGGCCACAGAATAAACCGAAAAAAACCCCGCTTCCGGCGGGGTTTTTTATGCTTATGGAAAATAACGCTTGTCATTCTTCTACCACATCGGTATAACTATCCCCGTCGGTTTGTTACACAGACCTAAAGCAGTTTAGTAAAGCAGTCCAGATTGTTATCCATAGATACCCTTCGTTGTGACCCTTCCTTCATCGCTTAAAAATCTGTAACGCAATCCATCAAGCCGGAAGGCTCAATATATTTGTTAATAAGGTAATTTCTATGTCTGCTAAAATGACTGGTCTGGTAAAATGGTTCAACGCTGATAAAGGTTTCGGCTTCATCACTCCTGACGATGGCTCTAAAGACGTGTTCGTACACTTCTCTGCTATCCAGAACGATGGCTACAAATCTCTGGACGAAGGTCAGAAAGTTTCCTTCACCATCGAAAGCGGCGCTAAAGGCCCAGCAGCTGGTAACGTTGTAAGCCTGTAAGCTTCCAACCCAGTAGCACAAAATTCAAAAACCCGCCTTCTGGCGGGTTTTTTCGTTTCTATCGTTGCACCTGCGGGTTCACGCAGTTTATCTCCACCTTTCCGCTTAGGGCGGCGATAAGGTTATCGACCGCAGTGGCCGCCATGTTGTAGCGCGTCTCATGGGTGGCTGAGCCGATGTGGGGCAGGGCGACGACGTTTGGCATTGCCAGCAGCGGGGAATCCACCGGCAGAGGCTCCTGTTCAAACACGTCCAGACCCGCGGCATGGATCTCGCCGTTCTGCAGAGCTTCAATCAGCGCCTTCTCATCCACCACCGGGCCGCGACCCGCGTTGATGAAAATGGCGGATTTCTTCATTTTTTCAAATGCGGATTTGCCAATCAGATGACGCGTTTCGTCCGTCAGCGGCAGAACCAGACAAACAAAGTCGGCTTCCTCCAGCAGGGTATCCAGCTCGCAGTAGCGGGCGTTGAAGCGTTCATCGGCTTCACTGTGATGGCGACGCGCGTTATACAGAATCGGCATGTTAAAACCAAAATGCGCGCGCTGCGCCAGTGCTAGCCCAATGCGCCCCATGCCAACAATGCCCAGCGTTTTGCCGTTAACGTCCACGCCGAACCAGTCCGGTCCAATGCTTTTTGTCCATTCGCCCGCTTTGACGCGCTCGGCTACTTCCACCACGCGACGTGCCGTGGTGAGTACCAGCGCCATCAGCGTATCGGCCACGGTTTCCGTCAGGGCATGTGGCGTATGCATCAGCAGGATCTTGCGGGCGTTAAGGGCATCCACATCGAAATTGTCGTAACCCACGGAAACGGTAGAGGTAGCACGAAGCTTCGGCATTTTCTCCAGCAGGGCGGCATCCACTTTCTCGCTTGAACCCAGCAGGCCTTCGGCGCTGGCGAACGCTTCGGCGTGCTGCGCCACGGTTTCCGGGCTCAGGTTCTTCACCTGCGTGACGGTGAAGTGTTCTTCAAGGCGTTTCTGCAGATCTTCCGGCAGCGCTTTGTACAAAATGACGGACGGCTTCATGCTAATCTCCGTTGATTTTTAAGGATTCAGGCGTGGCGTGCGCCGACAGGGTGTTGTTGATTATTAGCAGGCTTAACAATCAGAGTAAGCCACACGGAGGCGAAAAGCGCCACCCCCATAAAAATGTACGATGCGGACGGACTACCGGTGGCACCGTTCAGATAACCGACGAACCAGGAGCCGCAGAACGACCCCAGCGCACCCATACTGTTAATTAATGCCATCGCGCCACCCGCGACGTTACGCGGCAGCATTTCCGGGATGATGGCAAAGAACGGACCATACGGGGCATACATGGCGGCACCGGCGACCACCAGCAGGGTATAAGAGGCCCAGAAGTGATTTGCACCCACGGCCCACGAGCCGATAAAGGCAAAAGCAGCGATCAGCAGCAGCGGCCAGACAAACAATTTTCGGTTCTGCAGCTTGTCTGACGCCCAGGAGACGACGATCATGGCGATGGTCGCGGCCAGATACGGTACGGAAGAGAGCCAGCCCACTTCTACCATGCCGAGGTTTTCGCCGCCGCTGCGGATAATCGACGGCAGCCACAGCACAAAACCGTACACGCCAATGCTCCAGGTAAAGTACTGCGCGCAGAGCAGGATCACGTTGCGCGAGCGGAAGGCTTCACCGTAGTTGCGTACCGCCTTCAGACCTTGCTGTTCTTTATCCAGCTGCGCCTGCAGCGCCGCTTTTTCGTCTTCGGAAAGCCATTTCGCCTGGGCAGGTTTATCCTTCACCAGCACCCACCAGCAGAATGCCCAGATCACTGCCGGGACCCCTTCGATGATAAACATTTCGCGCCAGCCGAAGGACTGGATCAGGTAGCCAGACACCACCGACATCCACAGCACCGTGACCGGGTTACCGAGGATCAGGAAGGTATTCGCGCGCGAGCGTTCAGATTTGGTAAACCAGTTGCTGATGTAGATCAGCATTGCCGGCATGACCGCCGCCTCAACGACGCCGAGGATAAAGCGAATGGCGGCCAGGGCAGGAATATTGTTCACCACGCCGGTCAGTGACGCGCAGGCGCCCCACAGGATCAGACAGACGAAGATCAGCTTACGCACGCTGCGGCGTTCTGCATAAATCGCGCCCGGGATCTGGAAGAAGAAGTAGCCCAGGAAGAAGAGGGCACCCAGCAGGGAGGAGATACCTTTGGTGATCCCGAGGTCTTCGGTGATCCCCGCTGCGGACGCGAAGCTGAAGTTGGCACGGTCAAGGTACGCCAGGCTGTACGTGATAAACACGATAGGCATGATGTACCACCAGCGTTTTACTGCATTGGTCGAACTGTTCATAGGCTTGCCTCTGTTGTTGAGGTTGTTACCGCCGTTGTCTGTAGGGTACACGGTGGCTTAATTATTTGGTGCGGCTTGCTGCCCTCACCCTGGTCCTCTCCCACAGGGAGAGGGAATTTAAATGCCGAGCTCTGCTCGCGTGGGTAATCCTTCGCTGTCGCCCTGCACCTGAATGGCCAGCGAGCCAATCTTGTTGCCCCGCGCCACGGCCTGCGGCAGCGTTTTGCCTTCCAGCAGGGCGCTAATCACGCCCACGGCAAAACCGTCGCCCGCGCCGACGGTGTCGACAACGTTCTCAACCTTCACCGCCGCGACCGCGCCCTGTTGGCCGTCGGCCGTCTTGAACCATGCGCCATCGGCACCGGTCTTCAGCACCACCGCTTTTACCCCTTTATTCAGGTAGAAATCGGCAATGCCTTCCGGCGTGCTTTCTCCGGTCAGGATCATCCCTTCTTTCAGGCCCGGCAGAACCCAGTCCGCCTGGAACGCCAGACGGTTGAGCTTCTCGACCATTTCCGCTTCGCTTTTCCACAGCACCGGACGCAGGTTCGGATCGAAAGAGATTGTTTTTCCCTGGGCTTTCAGAGTGGCTGCCGCGTGATCCAGCAGCTCATACGAGCTGGCGGACAGCGCTGCCGCCACGCCGCTCAGGTGCAGATGGCGCGCGGAGGCGAAATAGTCGGCGTGGTAATCCGCCACTGAGAGGTGGCTTGCGGCCGATCCCTTACGGAAATACTCCACGATGGGATCGGTTCCATTTTCGACCTTAGATTTAAGCTGAAAGCCGGTCGGGAAGCGTCCGTCGAGAGTGACGCCGGCGGCATCAATACCCTCTTTTTTCAGCGAATCGAGAACGAAATGGCCAAAGCTGTCATCCCCCACGCGGCTGACCCAGCCCACGTTCAGGCCGAGACGCGCCAGGCCGGTTGCGACGTTCAGCTCTGCGCCCGCCACGCGTTTGATAAAGTGCTCTACCGCGCTCAGTTCGCCCGTTTCAGTGGCGACAAACATTGCCATGGCTTCGCCAATCGTGATGACATCCAGCGTCTTGTGCATGGTTTACTCCTCGCGCAGCAGGTTGACGTAATGGCGGGTAACGGCGGTTAAATCCGTCCCTTCCAGCGGGAACTCGATACCGCGCGGGGCATCGGCAGGCAGCTGGCCGAGCAGATCCAGCCAGCGCGCATCGGCGTGGTCCGGCGCCACGGCGCGGAAGTTATCTTTGTGCGGCACGACGGCTTTCACGTGGATATAGCTCACCGCAGGGGCCAGATGACGCGCGGCCTCTTCAGGAGAATCGCCAACCCACAGCCAGTTGCCCATATCGAAGGTCAGCGTGACGGGTAAGGCCATTTCCCGGCAGGCGGTCTGGAAGCGCTGCATCGGCGCGAGCTGTCCGCAGTCGGTCTGATCGTTCTCCACGACCAGCGCCATGCCGCTTGCGTTCAGCAGGGTACGCAGGGCGTCGAGAGGCTGCGCGTCGCGGAAATGGCCCAGGGAAACCTTCAGCCACAGGGCGTTCAGGGTGCTGGCCTCAGAGAGATAGCGGGTCAGGTCCGGGTTGAGGGTGCCGTCAGGCATAAACAGGGCGGCGGGGGCGGAGTAGCACGCCAGCAGGCCGAGCAGCTCAATGGATTCTCCCAGCGCAGGCAGCGCCAGCAGCTCTTCGCTGTTGAACAATTCCCGGCGGATCTCCACGCCGTCTGCCCCTGCGCCTGCAATCACAGGAAGCATTGCCCGCTGACCGCCCGCCTGTCGCACCTGTTCCGCACCGTACGCGGCGGTGACCACCATAATTTTCCTGCCCATCTTCGGACTCCATCGCAACATATCAATACTATTACGCTAGATGGAACCGGTTCCAAAGAAAAGGTCAGGATGTCGAATTTATGATCGGTATCACAAGGGAAAATTAACGCGCCGTGGAGCCGCGAACGATCAGCTCGCCGGAGAAGACCTGCTCGCGAACGGCATCGCTGGTACCTTCAATGCGACGAACTACTTGTTCAACAGCAGCATAGCCAATCTGCCAGGTGGGTTGTTTAAGGGTAGTAATGCCGACGCCCGCCAGCTCCGCCCACTCCAGTTCATCAAACCCCAGCAGACCGATATCGCTGCCCCAGTGCAGGCCAATGCGCTTGAGCGAGCGGGCGACCTGAAGCGTCAGCGCCCCGTTGGCGGAGATAACGGCTTTGCGCATACCGCGATGGCGCGTGTGGAACTGGCGCAGGGTGTTATCGAGCTGGTCAGCTTCGTGAAGCGGCGTTTCGGCATTTTCGGCGATCACGCCGGGATATCGCTCCAGCGTGGTGCGAAATGCGCTCAGGCGCTCGCGACGGGTATTGACCATCCCTAACGGTTCACTCAGAAACAGAATGGCCTCGAAGCCCTGTTCGATCAGATGTTCGGTGGCGGTAGTGGCTGCCTGGGTGTTATCCAGACCGACCACATCGCAGGCAAATTCCGGGATTTTACGGTCGATGAGGACCATAGGCAGAGAGGACTGCTGCAGGCGGTTTAAACCCTCTTCCCGCATGCCCACCGCGTTCACCACAATCCCTTCGACCTGATAGCTGCGCAGCAGATCGAGGTAATGCAGCTCCTGGTCAACTTCGTTGTTGGTATTACAGACCAGCGGCGTGAACCCCTTCTCGCGACAGGCGGCTTCAATACCGCTGAGGACGTTAACGGAATAGGGGTTGGTGATATCGGCGATGATAAGCCCGATAAGGCGGGTGCGGCCGCGTTTGAGCCCGCGCGCCATGAGGCTGGGACGGTAGTCGAGATCGGCAATGGCCTGTTCAATACGCGCCAGCAATGCGTCGGACAGCAGGTGTTTCTCGCCGTTAAGGTAGCGTGAAATACTGGTTTTACCGGTTTTGGCGGCTTTCGCCACGTCGCTGATGGTGGCCCGGGCTGGTTTGCTCATCGCTGATTTCCTTGAATTTAGTGAGAATACCTTAGCGGGAAAATCAGACGAATCAAGTAATTTGCCCGGTGGCGCTGCGCTTACCGGAGGTTGCGGTCTGGTGCCCTCACCCCAGCCCTCTCCCACGGGAGAGGGTGCAACCACTAAAAACGGCAACGAGCGTTGCCGTTTTGCTTTTACCTACTGAATTGGGCTTAACGTAATCTCAACGCGGCGGTTCTGCGCTTTGCCTTCCGCCGTGCTGTTGCTGGCGATAGGGTTGGCAGGGCCCATGCCGCTGGTGCGGATACGGTTCGCTTCAACACCCTGGGTAATCAGCGAGCTGGCCACGGAATCGGCGCGCTGCTGAGACAGTCGCATGTTCAGATCCTGGCTGCCGGTACTGTCGGTATAGCCAATCACGTTAACGGCGGTTTTATTGTACTCTTTCAGCACCATCGCCACGCCGGTCAGGGTGTTTGCGCCTGCTGGTTTCAGCGTTGCGCTGCTGCTATCGAAGGTCACGTTGTTCGGCATATTCAGGATGATGTTATCGCCGCTGCGCGTCACGCTCACGCCGGTTCCCTTCATTTTGTCGCGCAGCTTCGCTTCCTGCACGTCCATGTAATAGCCAACGCCGCCGCCCAGCGCCGCGCCCGCCGCTGCGCCAATCAGCGCGCCTTTGCCGCGGTCTTTCTTGGAGGAGGAGAGCGCCCCCACGCCTGCGCCGACCAGCGAGCCGATACCCGCGCCAATGCCGGATTTACCCGCTTCACGCTCACCGGTGTAAGGGTTGGTTGTGCAGCCAGAAACAGCCAGGGCACCGCTCACCAGAGCGGCAATAACGAGTACGCGTTTTTTCATCTTCTTTCCTTAATCCTTTTTATTCTTTGCCACGGCGAGCGTGGCAGTTGATTATGACGTCCAGATACGGAGAAAATTCCGGGTATAACTCTGAAATTTGTGACAAACCATAAACTGCCTCAGAAAGAAGGCCGTAAACCTGCACGCAACCAGGAGCGCACGCTTGAGCACCTCAACGAAAACCATTCTGACCGCCGCCCACTGGGGGCCGATGCTGGTCGAAACCGATGGCGAAAATGTTCTGTCGTCCCGCGGGGCACTGCCAACCCAACATCCCAACTCGTTACAGACCGTCGTTCGCGATCAGGTACACAGCAAAACGCGCGTGCGCTGGCCAATGGTGCGTAAAGGTTTTCTGGCCTCGCCGGATAAGCCACAGGGGATTCGCGGTCAGGATGAGTTTGTTCGCGTGAGCTGGGATGACGCGCTGGCGCTGATCCACGCCCAGCACAAACGCATTCGCGACAGCTACGGCCCGTCGTCCATTTTCGCCGGGTCGTACGGCTGGCGTTCTAACGGCGTGCTGCACAAGGCCTCGACGCTGCTGCAGCGTTACATGAGCCTGGCGGGAGGCTATACCGGCCATCTGGGGGATTACTCCACCGGCGCGGCGCAGGCGATCATGCCGTACGTCGTGGGGGGGAACGAAGTATACCAGCAGCAGACCAGCTGGCCGCTGGTGCTGGTACATACCGACGTGGTGGTGCTCTGGAGCGCTAACCCCCTCAACACGCTGAAAATTGCCTGGAACGCCAGCGACGAGCAGGGCATCGGGTATTTCGACGCGCTGCGCAAAAGCGGCAAGCGCATCATCTGCATTGACCCGATGCGCTCTGAAACCATGGATTTCTTCGGTGACAGCGCAGAGTGGATTGCCCCCCATATGGGCACCGACGTGGCGATGATGCTGGGGATTGCCCATACGCTGGTCGAAAACGGCTGGCACGATGTTGAATTCCTGACGCGCTGTACCACCGGCTTCGATAAATTCGCCGACTACCTGACGGGCAAAACCGACGGGGTTGCTAAAACGGCAGAGTGGGCAGCAGAGATTTGCGGCGTTCCGGCGGAAAAACTCCGCGAACTGGCGGCGTTGTTCTATAAAAATACCACGATGTTAATGTCCGGCTGGGGAATGCAGCGTCAGCAGTTTGGCGAGCAAAAACACTGGATGCTGGTAACGCTTGCCGCGATGCTTGGGCAGATCGGCACGCCGGGCGGCGGTTTTGGTCTCTCCTATCACTTTGCTAACGGCGGTAACCCGACGCGTAAAGCGGCGGTGCTGGCGTCTCTGCAAGGCTCGGTGCAGGGCGGCGTGGACGCCGTGGATAAAATCCCGGTGGCGCGTATTGTTGAAGCCCTGGAAAACCCCGGCGGTTTTTATCAGCACAACGGTCTGGACCGCCACTTCCCGGACATTAAATTTGTCTGGTGGGCGGGCGGATCGAACTTCACGCACCATCAGGATACCAACCGCCTGATCCGCGCCTGGCAAAAGCCGGAGCTGGTGGTGATTTCCGAGTGCTTCTGGACCGGTTCGGCTAAGCATGCAGATATTGTGCTGCCAGCGACTACCTCGTTTGAGCGTAACGATCTCACCATGACCGGTGACTACAGCAACCAGCATATGGTCCCGATGAAGCGCGTAGTGGCCCCGCGAGATGAAGCACGTGATGATTTTGACGTGTTTGCTGAACTGAGCGAACTATGGGAAGCGGGCGGTCGCGAGCGTTTTACCGAAGGGAAAAGCGATCTGCAATGGCTGGAGACCTTCTACCAGATTGCCGGGCAGCGCGGCGCGGCGCAGGGCGTGACGCTTCCGCCATTCGCTGAGTTTTGGGAGGCGAACCAGATTGTTGAAATGCCGGAGAGCGAGCAGAACGCGCAGTTTGTCCGTTTCGCTGATTTTCGACGCGATCCGGAGAACCATCCGCTGAAAACCGAGAGCGGAAAGATTGTGATCTACAGCGAGCGCATTGCCAGCTTTGGCTATGCTGACTGCCCGCCGCATCCTATGTGGCTCGAACCGGACGAATGGCACGGCAACGCCCGACCGGATCAGCTGCAGGTGTTATCTGCGCATCCCGCGCACCGCCTGCACAGCCAGCTTAACTATACCTCCCTGCGCGAGCAGTATGCGGTCGCCGGGCGAGAGCCGATCACGCTGAATACCCTTGATGCGAAAGCCCGCGGGATCGCGGACGGCGACGTGGTGCGCGTCTGGAACTCGCGCGGGCAGGTGCTGGCAGGGGCGGTGGTGAGCGACGGGATTAAACCGGGCGTGATCTGCATTCATCAGGGCGCATGGCCCGACCTTGAGCCCGCCGAGGGAGGGATCTGTAAAAACGGGGCGGTTAACGTGCTGACCAAAGATCTCCCCAGCTCGAAGCTGGGGAATGGTTGTGCAGGGAACACGGCGCTGGCCTGGGTAGAGAAATATCAGGGACCCGAGCTTACCTTAACGGCGTTTGATCCGCCTGCCAGCTCATGATCCACGTCGGGTGCTGAGTGTCATCCTGCCAGGCGCTGTCTTCAATGCGAAAGCCCTGAGCATGGTAGAAATTCACCGCCCGCACATTTTTCTGATATACCTCCAGCGTTAAATGCGGGAAGCGCTGTTGAACATGGTTCAGCAGCGCGCGCCCGATGCCTTTCCCTATGCATGATGGTGTGACAAACAGCGCGCCGACAAACTGAGACTGCATCACGCTGATAAATCCGTATGGCTCGCCATCCTGTTCCCAGACCCAGGTTTCCGCCGACGGAAGGTAAACGTCCCGCACCATGGCCTCGTTCTCTTTCCAGTAACCCGGCTCGATAAACGGATGCGCTTCCGTGGTGCTTTCAAGCCACAGGCTCAGAAGCGGCGCGGTATTCTCACTTTGCCATTTGCGGATCATGATGGCCTCCCGGATGACAGAAGCAGCCGGTAACGTGGTCGTTGACCAGGCCACAGGCCTGCATAAAGGCGTAGCAGATGGTGGAGCCGACAAACTTAAAGCCGCGTTTTTTCAGGGCCTTCGAGAGGGCATCCGAGGCCGGGGTAGAGGCCGGGATTTCCGCGAGCGTGGCGGCCTGGGTGACCTGCGGATCGTTGTTCACAAACGTCCAGACAAAATCTGAGAACGATTCGCCGTTTTGTTCCATCGCCAGGTAAGCACGAGCGTTGCCGATGATGGCCTGGATCTTACCGCGATGACGGATGATACCGGCGTCCTGCACCAGGCGTTCCACATCTTCATCGGTCATCGCGGCGACGGCGACAGGATCGAACTGGTGGAAGGCGTTACGGTAGTTTTCGCGTTTCTTCAGTACCGTAATCCATGACAACCCAGCCTGCTGGCCCTCCAGGCAGATCATCTCAAAGAGTTTTTTGCCATCCGTTTCCGGCACGCCCCATTCCCGATCGTGATAGTCGATATAAAGCTGATCCTGGCTCACCCAACCGCAACGTTCCATCCGTCATCTCCCTTATTGATACTGATTTCGCAAAATTTTCTTTCTGACTGGCTTGACGTGTTTACTATAAAGACAATAGTTAATACAGGGCTATAAGCTCTTCCTGAATAACGACAAATATCGCCGAATTCGGCTCTCTCTGGGGTCGCGTTGATGATGATAAAAAAAATCAGTGGTCGCCATGCTGCTTCTGGCCTGGTGGGAATTTCAGCCTGCCTGTTTTTTTGTAATACCGCGTCTGCCTGGCAACAGGAATATATCGTTTCAGACGCCCAAAATAATACGGCGGAACGCTATACATGGGACGCGGATCACCAACCGCGTTATGAGGATATTCTTGCTGAGCGTATTCAGTCTTCGCAAAACGCGCCGGGTCTTGCCCTGAATATACCGTCTGGCAGCACGACGGAGGGGGCGATGAGCGTGGGCTGGAATTTTCCGGTTTCAGCGCGTATCACCACCGGTCCGGTAGTGGCGTGGCGGTACGACGGCACGGCTCCCATGATGATCAACGAGTTTGGTGATAGCGCGTCGACGCAGGCAATCACCGACCCGCTCTGGCATGCCAGCGTCAGCACGCTGGGGTGGCGCGTGAATACCCAGTACGGCGATCTTCGTCCGTGGGCGCAGATTAGCTATAACCAGCAGTTTGGTGAAAACCAGTGGAAATCGCAGTTTGGCATGCCGCAAACGCCAGCCCCTGCCCAAAACGGTAGCTGGATGGACGTCACCGTGGGAACGGATATTCCTTTTAATACGCACATGGCGGCCTATGCGTCGCTGGCTCAGGGGGAGCACACCACCACCGGTGAGGAGTTTTTATACACCCTCGGCGTTAGCGCAAATTTCTAGAATTGTTACTTTTTTAAACGTTACGATAACATCTCGAATACAACAACCACGGGCTTTACAGCGATAGCGGGTACTAACATGTTGTCGCTTTATTCCCGGGCCAGGCCATTCATTCCCGATTCCAGGCATTTCATTCCGTTCCGCCTGCATTTCATGCCGTTTTACCCCAGGCGTATTAAGGTTTTGTTTATCGTTGTCCTCAGCGAACTTCAATTTCTCTTGCAGGACAACTGCCATGAACACATTAACTTATAACCGCACGCGCTGGCTTACGCTCTTTGGCACCATCGTCACCCAGTTTGCTCTGGGGTCGGTCTATACCTGGAGCCTGTTTAACAGCGCGCTTTCCGACAAACTCGGCGCGCCGGTCAGCCAGGTTGCGTTCTCCTTTGGTCTGCTGAGCCTGGGTCTGGCGATTTCGTCTTCCGTCGCGGGCAAGCTGCAGGAGCGTTTTGGCGTGAAGCGCGTGACCATGGCGTCCGGCATTCTGCTGGGGTTGGGCTTTTTCCTGACGGCGCATTCCAGCAGCCTGATGATGCTGTGGCTGAGCGCCGGCGTGCTGGTGGGTCTGGCCGATGGCGCAGGTTACCTGCTGACCCTGTCGAACTGCGTGAAGTGGTTCCCGGAGCGTAAAGGCCTCATCTCCGCGTTCGCCATCGGCTCTTATGGCCTGGGCAGCCTCGGGTTCAAATTTATCGACTCCCATCTGCTGGCGTCCGTTGGCCTCGAAAACACCTTTATGATCTGGGGCGCAATCGTGCTGGTGATGATTCTGTTCGGCGCCACGCTGATGACCGATGCGCCGCAGCAGGAGGTCAAATCCGTTAACGGCGTGGTGGAGAACGACTTCACTCTCGCGCAGTCAATGCGTAAGCCGCAGTACTGGATGCTGGCGGTGATGTTCCTGACTGCCTGCATGAGCGGTCTGTATGTTATCGGCGTGGCGAAGGATATCGCGCAGGGGATGGTGAAGCTGGATGCGGCTACGGCGGCGAATGCGGTGACGGTCATCTCCATAGCCAACCTCTCCGGTCGTCTGGTGCTCGGCATTCTGTCTGACAAAATTGCCCGCATCCGTGTGATTACGATTGGGCAGGTGGTTTCGCTGGTCGGTATGGCAGCGCTGCTGTTCGCTCCGCTGAATGAAGCCACCTTCTTTGCGGCGATTGCCTGCGTGGCCTTTAACTTCGGCGGCACCATTACCGTCTTCCCGTCACTGGTGAGCGAGTTCTTTGGCCTGAACAATCTGGCGAAAAACTACGGCGTTATCTATCTGGGCTTCGGGATCGGCAGTATCTGCGGCTCGCTGATTGCCTCCCTGTTCGGCGGCTTCTACGTGACCTTCTGCGTCATATTTGCCTTGCTGATTATCTCGCTGGCGCTCTCGACCACGATTCGCCAGCCGCAGCGCGAAGTATTCAAAGAAGCGCACGCGTAAGCTGTATGAAAGAGGCCTCCGTGGCCTCTTTTTTCTTTATGCGAGACGCTTCCCGTCTCGATATTTTGTAAAAATTTACACCGATCACACTCTCTGCTGCCACTTTTCTCTCCCGCTGTGGTCTACTTACCGCGCTTGTAGACGTTTCTCATAACGCTTCCTTACGCATTTACTTACTCTGTCCGCTTTCTCTTTGAGATTCGACGGGTCTTTATACCCCTTCCCCCAGGGTTGTTTGCATGAAATACATTAGGTCTCTTACCCAGCAAAGATTGTGTCTGATGCTGGCTGTCTATATCGGATTATTTCTGAATGGCGCGGTACTGTTCAGAAGAGTGGAAGGGTATGTTGAAAACCTTACCCTAAGTAATGGTATATTTGCCGCAATTGAAGTATTCGGCTCCGTTCTCGCGACCTTCTTCCTCTTACGCCTCCTGTCCCTTTTTGGTCGACGTACCTGGCAAATTTTGGCCTCGCTGGTGGTGATTATTTCCGCCGCCGCAAGCTATTACATGACCTTTATGAACGTGGTCATTGGTTACGGTATCGTTGCCTCGGTGATGACCACGGATATCGACCTCTCGAAAGAGGTGGTAGGGAAAGGCTTTATCGTTTGGACGGTTTTAGCCTGTCTGATCCCGCTGTTCTTTATCTGGAGCAATACGTGCCGCTATACGCTGTTACGCCAGCTGCGCACCCGTGGACAGCGGATCCGCAATATCGTCGTCGTCCTGCTGGCCGGTCTGCTGGTGTGGGCGCCAATCCGCCTGATGGAAACGCAGCAAAAACGCGTTGAAAAAGCGACGGGCGTGGATATGCCAAGCTATGGCGGCGTGGTGGCAAACTCGTATTTGCCGTCCAACTGGCTGTCAGCGTTAGGTCTGTATGCCTGGGCGCAGGCGGACGAATCCAGTGATGTGAAGTCGCTGATCAATCCAACGAAACAATTCACCTACCAGCCGCCAGCCGACGGGATTGATGATACGTACGTCGTCTTCGTCATCGGCGAAACGACGCGCTGGGATCATATGGGCATTCTCGGCTATAACCGGGACACCACGCCAAAGCTGGCGCAGGAGAAAAACCTGGTGGCCTACCGTGGCTACTCCTGCGATACCGCAACCAAGCTCTCGCTGCGCTGCATGTTTGTGCGTGAAGGCGGTGCAAGCGATAACCCGCAACGCACGCTGAAAGAGCAGAACGTGTTTGCCGTGCTGAAGCAGCTTGGATTTAGCTCTGACCTGTTCGCCATGCAAAGTGAGATGTGGTTCTACACCAACACGCTGGCAGATAACATCGCGTACCGCGAGCAGATTGGCGCCGAGCCGCGCAACCGCGGCAAAAACGTCGACGACATGCTGCTGCTGGAAGAGATGTCGCAATCCCTCAAGAACCATCCGCAGGGCAAGCATCTGGTTATTCTGCATACCAAAGGGTCGCATTACAGCTACTACCAGCGCTACACGCGTGATTTCGCGAAGTGGCAGCCTGAGTGCGTGGGCATTAATAAAGACTGCAGCAAGCAGGAGCTGATCAACGCCTACGACAACTCGGTGCTGTACGTGGATACCTTCCTGAGCCGGGTGATCGACCAGCTGCGCGATAAAAAAGCGATTGTGATTTACGCGGCAGATCACGGTGAATCCATCAATGAGAAAGAGCATCTGCACGGTACGCCGCGCAAGCTGGCACCGCCGGAACAGTTCCGCGTGCCGATGATCATGTGGATGTCGGATAAGTATCTTGAAAATCCGGAGAAGGCGAAGATGTTTGCTCAGCTGAAAAAAGAGGCGGATATGAAGGTGCCGCGTCGTCACGTTGAGCTGTACGACACCATTATGGGTTGTCTCGGTTATACCTCACCGAACGGTGGGATTAACGAAAACAACAACTGGTGTAAACTCCCTGATAACAGCGTAAAAGCCGCGCAGTAGCTGCTCTGGCGAGAATATCGCCAGTTGAATGGCTTTTTGAAAATAAGGGATTGACGGGGGCGCACCTCAGCAGTAAGATGCGCTCCGCATTCGGCGAGTAGCGCAGCTTGGTAGCGCAACTGGTTTGGGACCAGTGGGTCGGAGGTTCGAATCCTCTCTCGCCGACCACATTCTGAAAAGGGCTAACCGCAAGGTTAGCCCTTTTTGCATTATGATCTTATCCCGCCAGAGTATCCAAAACGCCCCTTAGGCCTGCTTCTCCCTGCCTGTTAACGATTTTGTGACATAATCCATTGTATTTTTTTATATATAGATTGATCTTTTTTCGCGTTGCTTATGGATAACCTCAGCATTTTTCGCTGTGCGTTTTAACGTTCGCGGTATTTAGTGCTCAGATAATCACCATTCTGCAAGAAAATTTACCCATTCTGAATAAAAGTTAATCACTGATTGTTGCGAAATATGAAGAGACTTGTGCTGCAAGATAGCGAGTAGCATAAATTTCCCTGCTGAAAACTGGCATGCATAGTTTTTTTAATCTTTGTTTGCGGTTTCTCACACTCAGCGTAAATCCCCGTCACCTGTATTGACGTTTTCACATTCTGTTGACAGATTGTAGGGCATGAGGGGCATTTCAGGGACGATCTGCGCTGCAACTCAAACGCTCTTCTGAAAGGATTCTCCATCCCTTTAAAGCCTTCGGGCATCACCGACCGGACCGGGTAAAAAATAAATAAAGGTCTGGCGGCGTAACACAACAAAGCAAAACATCACATTGGAGCAGAATAATGAGTATTTCCTTGAAGAAGTCAGGGATGCTGAAGCTTGGTCTGAGCCTGGTGGCTATGACCGTGGCAGCAAGCGTACAGGCAAAAACCCTGGTTTACTGTTCTGAAGGCTCGCCGGAAGGCTTTAACCCACAGCTCTTTACCTCTGGTACGACTTACGACGCAAGCTCTGTACCGATCTATAACCGTCTGGTTGAATTCAAAACCGGTACCACGGAAGTAATTCCGGGTCTGGCCGAGAAGTGGGACGTCAGCGAAGACGGCAAAACCTATACCTTCCACCTGCGCCAGGGCGTGAAGTGGCAGGACAGCAAAGATTTCAAACCAACGCGCGACTTTAACGCCGACGACGTTGTGTTCTCCTTTGACCGTCAGAAAAACGCTCAGAACCCGTACCATAAAGTGTCTGGTGGCAGCTATGAATACTTCGAAGGGATGGGTCTGCCAGACCTGATCGCTGAAGTGAAAAAAGTGGACGATAAAACGGTTCAGTTCGTGCTGACGCGTCCGGAAGCGCCATTCCTGGCTGACCTGGCCATGGACTTCGCCTCAATTCTGTCCAAAGAGTACGCGGACAACATGCTGAAAGCCGGCACGCCGGAGAAAGTTGACCTGAACCCAATCGGTACCGGTCCATTCCAGCTGCTGCAGTACCAGAAAGACTCCCGCATTCTGTATAAAGCGTTCGAAGGCTATTGGGGCACCAAGCCGCAGATCGACCGTCTGGTCTTCTCCATCACGCCTGATGCTTCCGTGCGTTACGCAAAACTGCAGAAAAACGAATGCCAGGTGATGCCGTACCCGAACCCGGCTGATATCGCCCGCATGAAGCAGGACAAGAATATCAACCTGCTGGAGCAGGCTGGCCTGAACGTGGGCTATCTCTCCTTCAACACCGAGAAGAAACCGTTTGATGACGTGAAGGTTCGTCAGGCGTTGACCTACGCGGTGAACAAAGAAGCGATTATCAAGGCGGTTTACCAGGGCGCTGGCGTTGCTGCCAAAAACCTGATCCCACCAACCATGTGGGGTTATAACGACGACGTTAAAGACTACACCTACGATCCTGAGAAAGCGAAAGCGCTGCTGAAAGAAGCTGGCCAGGATAAAGGCTTTACCGTTGAGCTGTGGGCGATGCCGGTACAGCGTCCTTACAACCCGAACGCACGCCGTATGGCGGAAATGGTACAGGCTGACTGGGCTAAGGTTGGCGTTCAGGCCAAGATTGTGACCTACGAGTGGGGCGAGTACCTGAAGCGCGCCAAAGCGGGTGAGCACCAGGCGGTAATGATGGGCTGGACCGGTGACAACGGGGATCCGGACAACTTCTTCGCCACCCTGTTCAGCTGCGCGGCGGCGAAAGACGGTTCTAACTACTCTCGCTGGTGCTACAAGCCGTTTGAAGATCTGATCCAGCCGGCGCGTGCCACCGACGATCACAACAAACGTATTGAACTGTACAAGCAGGCTCAGGTTGTTATGCACGATCAGGCTCCGGCGCTGATTGTTGCTCACTCCACCGTGTACGAGCCAGTGCGTAAAGAAGTGAAGGGCTACGTGGTAGATCCACTGGGCAAACACCACTTCGAAAACGTATCGGTTGAATAATAAGTAGGGTGTTCTCCCTCTCCCTTTGGAGAGGGCAGGGGTGAGGGGCGTGCATGCATCCCCTCACCCTAACCCTCTCCCGCTGGGAGAGGGAATTTACATTTGTGAGCAATACAGACGTCACGCCACTGGTCGTGCGTCATCAGAGAGAATCCGGGTTATGTTGCAGTTCATCCTCCGACGTCTGGGACTTGTTATCCCCACGTTTATCGGTATCACCCTTCTCACTTTTGCCTTCGTCCATATGATCCCCGGCGACCCGGTAATGATTATGGCGGGCGAGCGTGGTATTTCCCCTGAGCGCCATGCACAGCTGCTGGCGGAACTCGGTCTCGATAAGCCGATGTGGCAGCAGTACCTCCACTATATCTGGGGCGTATTGCACGGTGATTTAGGGATTTCGCTGAAAAGCCGCCTTCCGGTGTGGGACGAGTTCGTGCCGCGTTTTAAAGCGACGCTGGAGCTTGGCGTCTGCGCCATGATTTTCGCCACTGCGGTGGGTATTCCTGTCGGGGTACTGGCTGCCGTCAAGCGTGGCTCTATTTTTGACCATACCGCCGTGGGCCTGGCGCTGACCGGCTACTCCATGCCTATCTTCTGGTGGGGCATGATGCTGATCATGCTGGTATCGGTGCAGCTTAACCTGACACCGGTCTCCGGGCGCGTCAGTGATATGGTCTTCCTGGATGACTCCAACCCGCTCACCGGCTTTATGCTGATTGATACGGCTATCTGGGGCGAAGAGGGCAACTTCATTGATGCCATGGCGCACATGATCCTGCCTGCCATGGTGCTGGGCACCATTCCTCTGGCGGTGATCGTGCGAATGACCCGTTCTTCGATGCTGGAAGTGCTGGGTGAGGATTATATCCGCACCGCGCGAGCAAAGGGCCTGACGCGTATGCGCGTCATCATCGTCCATGCGCTGCGTAATGCCATGCTGCCGGTGGTGACCGTTATCGGTCTCCAGGTGGGGACGTTGCTGGCGGGGGCGATCCTGACCGAAACCATCTTCTCCTGGCCGGGCCTTGGACGCTGGCTGATTGACGCGCTGCAACGCCGTGACTATCCGGTTGTGCAGGGCGGTGTACTGCTGGTCGCGACGATGATTATCCTCGTTAACCTGCTGGTCGATTTGCTGTACGGCGTGGTGAACCCGCGTATTCGTCATAAGAAGTAAGGGACCATCATGTCACAAGTCACTCAAAATAAAGTGGTCGCTGCACCGGTTCCTATGACGCCGCTGCAGGAATTCTGGCACTACTTCAAGCGCAATAAAGGCGCGGTGGTAGGGCTGGTGTATGTCGTAATCATGATCCTGATTGCGGTGTTTGCGAATTTCCTCGCACCGTATAACCCGGCGGACCAGTTCCGCGATGCGCTGCTCGCGCCGCCTGCGTGGCAGGACGGCGGCAGCCTGGCGCACCTGCTGGGTACCGATGACGTGGGCCGCGACGTGCTGTCGCGTCTGATGTACGGCGCGCGCCTGTCGCTGCTGGTCGGCTGTCTCGTTGTTGTGCTGTCGCTGATCATGGGCGTTGTACTCGGCCTGGTTGCCGGTTACTTCGGCGGTATCGTTGATAACATCATCATGCGTATCGTCGACATCATGCTGGCGCTGCCAAGCCTTCTGCTGGCGCTGGTGCTGGTGGCAATCTTCGGCCCGTCGATAGGCAATGCCGCGCTGGCGTTGACCTTCGTAGCGCTCCCTCACTACGTGCGTTTAACCCGTGCGGCGGTGCTGGTAGAAGTGAACCGCGATTACGTCACCGCCTCTCGCGTGGCGGGTGCCGGTGCGATGCGCCAGATGTTCGTCAATATCTTCCCAAACTGCCTTGCGCCGCTGATTGTTCAGGCGTCGCTCGGTTTCTCTAACGCCATTCTTGATATGGCCGCTCTTGGCTTCCTGGGCATGGGTGCGCAGCCGCCAACACCGGAGTGGGGCACCATGCTCTCCGACGTGTTGCAGTTCGCACAAAGCGCCTGGTGGGTTGTCACCTTCCCGGGTCTGGCAATCCTGCTGACGGTGCTGGCATTTAACCTGATGGGTGATGGTCTGCGTGATGCGCTTGATCCCAAACTGAAGCAGTAAGAGGCACGAGATGGCGTTATTAAATGTAGATAAATTATCGGTGCACTTCGGCGACGAAGGCACCCCGTTTCGCGCCGTGGACCGCATCAGCTACAGCGTAAATCAGGGCGAAGTGGTTGGCATTGTCGGGGAGTCCGGTTCCGGTAAGTCAGTGAGCTCACTGGCGATCATGGGGCTGATTGATTACCCGGGCCGCGTGATGGCGGAAAACCTGCAGTTCAACGGTCAGGATCTGAAGCGCATTTCTGAAAAACAGCGCCGCCAGCTGGTGGGCGCCGAAGTGGCGATGATTTTCCAGGATCCCATGACCAGCCTGAACCCTTGCTACACCGTTGGTTTCCAGATTATGGAAGCGATTAAGGTGCATCAGGGCGGGAATAAGAAAACCCGTCGTCAGCGCGCGATCGACCTGCTGAACCAGGTGGGTATTCCTGACCCGGCATCACGCCTGGACGTTTACCCGCACCAGCTCTCCGGTGGGATGAGCCAGCGCGTGATGATCGCGATGGCGATTGCCTGTCGACCAAAACTGCTGATTGCAGATGAACCGACGACGGCGCTGGATGTGACCATTCAGGCGCAAATCATCGAACTGCTGCTGGAGCTGCAGCAGAAAGAGAATATGGCGCTGGTGCTGATTACGCACGATCTGGCGCTGGTGGCCGAAGCCGCGCACAAAATCATCGTGATGTATGCCGGTCAGGTGGTCGAAACCGGAAATTCACACGATATTTTCCGCGCGCCGCGTCACCCGTATACCCAGGCGCTTTTACGCGCGCTGCCGGAGTTTGCCCAGGACAAAGAGCGTCTGGCGTCGCTGCCGGGTGTGGTACCGGGTAAATATGACCGTCCGCAGGGCTGTCTGCTCAATCCGCGCTGCCCGTATGCGACGGACAAATGCCGGGCAGAAGAGCCAGAGCTGAACCAGCTTGCTGACGGCCGTCAGTCGAAATGCCACTACCCACTCGATGATGCCGGGAGGCCAACACTATGAGTACGCAACAGGCCACCACGCAACAACCGCTGTTGCAGGCCATCGACCTGAAAAAATACTACCCGGTGAAGAAGGGGCTGTTTGCCCCTGAACGCCTGGTGAAAGCGCTGGACGGCGTTTCCTTTAACCTCGAACGCGGTAAAACGCTGGCGGTGGTGGGGGAGTCAGGCTGCGGCAAATCCACGCTGGGCCGTCTGCTGACGATGATTGAAGTGCCGACCGGCGGGGAGCTCTATTATCAGGGGCAGGATCTGCTCAAGCACGATCCGCAGGCGCAGAAGCTGCGCCGCCAGAAAATCCAGATTGTGTTCCAGAACCCGTATGGTTCTTTGAACCCGCGTAAAAAAGTGGGGCAGATTCTGGAAGAGCCGCTGCTGATCAACAGTAATCTGAGCAAAGAGCAGCGCCGTGAAAAAGCGCTGGCGATGATGGCGAAGGTCGGCCTCAAAACCGAGCATTACGATCGCTATCCGCACATGTTCTCCGGCGGGCAGCGTCAGCGTATCGCTATCGCCCGCGGGCTGATGCTCGATCCGGACGTGGTGATTGCCGATGAGCCGGTCTCCGCGCTCGACGTATCCGTGCGTGCGCAGGTGCTGAACCTGATGATGGATCTCCAGCAGGAGCTGGGGCTCTCTTACGTGTTTATCTCCCACGACCTGTCGGTGGTGGAACATATTGCTGATGAAGTGATGGTGATGTACCTGGGGCGCTGCGTGGAGAAGGGGACTAAAGACCAGATCTTTAATAACCCTCGTCACCCGTATACCCAGGCGCTGCTGTCTGCGACGCCGCGTCTGAACCCGGACGATCGTCGTGAGCGTATTAAGCTGACGGGTGAACTGCCAAGCCCGCTGAATCCGCCTCCGGGATGTGCATTCAACGCCCGCTGCAGTCGCCGCTTCGGTCCGTGCACCCAGCTCCAGCCGCAGCTGAAGGAGTATGGCGGCCAGCTGGTTGCCTGCTTCGCAGTCGATCAGGATGAAAATGGCGAGAAGCCACAGGCATAACGAAAAAAACCGGCGTTAAGCCGGTTTTTTTTATGTCTGATTGATTATTTCCGCAGGCGAATCTGGTCGACGGCGTGCTTCTCGCTCTTGGTGAGGATCAGGCTCGCACGCTCGCGCGTCGGCAGGATGTTCTCTTTGAGGTTCACGTAGTTGATCTCATTCCACAGCCCCGTCGCCACATTGATCGCTTCTTCTTCAGAAAGCTGGGCGTAATGGTGGAAATAGGAGTCCGGGTCGGTGAACGCCCCTTCGCGGAACTTCAGGAAGCGGTTGATGTACCAGTTCTGCAGCAGATCTTCCGGCGCATCGACATAAATAGAGAAATCGACGAAATCCGAGACGAATACGTGATGCGGGTCGTGAGGATAGTCCATCCCGCTCTGCAGCACGTTCAGACCTTCCAGAATCAGGATGTCCGGCTGGACCACGGTTTTATCCCCACCCGGGATGCGATCGTAGATCAGGTGCGAATAGACTGGCGCAGTCACGTGCGGCACGCCGGATTTCAGGTCAGAGACAAATTTCACCAGACGGTGCATATCGTAAGAGAGCGGGAAGCCCTTCTTCTTCATAAGCCCACGTTCTTTTAACACCTCGTTCGGGTGCAGGAAGCCGTCGGTGGTGATTAGCTCCACGCTGCGGTGTTCCGGCCAGCGGCTCAACAGAGCCTGCAGGACGCGCGCGGTGGTACTTTTACCCACGGCCACGCTGCCTGCAATACTAATGATATAAGGAATACGTTGACCGTTCGTCCCGAGAAACTGCTCCAGCACGGCCTGACGACGCAGGTTCGAGCTGATATAGAAGTTAAGCAAGCGAGAGAGGGGGAGATAAATTTCTGCCACCTCTTCCAGGGACAGATCTTCGTTTATCCCTTTTAACCGTGCGATTTCACCTTCCGTCAGCGTCATAGGGACGGAATCACGCAGGGCAGCCCACTGGCTGCGGTTAAAGTGAAGATAAGGCGTCATTAACGTTTGCTCTTTTTTGCTCATAAGCATGCTTCAGTGAGCCAGCATCACACTGCCGGATCATGGCTCATCACACAGTTAATTTTGGACAATGGGCAGGAGGTTAACACCAGATGACGGGAATAATAAGAAAAAAGATGGAAAGCGCTGCGTTACGCGGAAGCCGTCACGCTACGGTGAATACGGTGCAAATCACGATGATATGTTGAATATTTGACCTCAAATGACTACTTTTACAGCGTCCGACACGCTCTTCGCATAAAATGTGAGCGAAAGAACGTTTTATGCAAATTTTTAGTTGCATGACCGCGCAGGTATCCATAGAATGCGCGCTACTTGATGCCGACTTAGCTCAGTAGGTAGAGCAACTGACTTGTAATCAGTAGGTCACCAGTTCGATTCCGGTAGTCGGCACCATCAAGTCCGGTGGGGTTCCCGAGCGGCCAAAGGGAGCAGACTGTAAATCTGCCGTCACAGACTTCGAAGGTTCGAATCCTTCCCCCACCACCACTTTCTGGCAGCGTAAATGCCGCCGGAGCTGGTTGGAAAAATTAGCCAGCTCAAACTGAAAAAGAGAGAAATCTCTTTTTTTGTTACAGAAAGAACTGGGTAGCCGAGTTTCAGGATGCGGGCATCGTATAATGGCTATTACCTCAGCCTTCCAAGCTGATGATGCGGGTTCGATTCCCGCTGCCCGCTCCAATACGTGCTGATATGGCTCAGTTGGTAGAGCGCACCCTTGGTAAGGGTGAGGTCCCCAGTTCGACTCTGGGTATCAGCACCACTTCACTTCTCCTTCCCGTTTCTCTCTGTTTCAATTTTACTGTATTCAACAATTCAGGCATTTCGCCTGGTTGATGTGGTGATATCACCGATTTATCCGTGTCTTAGAGGGACAATCGATGTCTAAAGAAAAGTTTGAACGTACAAAACCGCACGTTAACGTCGGTACTATCGGCCACGTTGACCATGGTAAAACAACGCTGACCGCTGCAATCACTACCGTTCTGGCAAAAACCTACGGTGGTTCTGCTCGTGCATTCGATCAGATCGATAACGCACCAGAAGAAAAAGCTCGTGGTATCACCATCAACACCTCTCACGTTGAGTACGACACCCCGACTCGCCACTA
>NZ_JADCKW010000018.1:0-844 GCF_014982155.1 Enterobacter cloacae complex sp. P16RS2
ATTTAAACTCTATTTAACCATTACCCTGGAAAATCCAAAAAGGGATTAATCAATATAACATTAGTCCTGAAACTCACTTACCACAAGAAATTTAAATGTTATAATTTCACGCGACATAATTTACTTCTCACGAGAAAGCAAATTATATGCCAGATATTTCTTTTCACTTAAAGGAACATTTAAGATGGATTTGAAAAAGAATATTATTGCAGGCTTAACCCTTGCAACACTGTCGATGAATGGTTTCGCCGCAGAAATGAATGCCGGCACTATTCATTTCACGGGTGAAATTATCGAATCGAGCTGTACGATTCAGGGCGACGATGGCACGGACAGTACTATCCCACTGGGTACCTATCCTATATCGTTGTTTACTGATGTTGGAACGGAAACCGCACTTATGCCCTTCTCCGTTACGCTGGCGAACTGTCCGTTGAAAAGCGATGGGCTTCCGGCTGTACAGCTGACCTTTAACGGCCCAACAACCCTCACCGGGACCAATACGCTACTGGACGTCAGTAAAATTACCACCACGGGCGATACCGCGGCTACCGGTATCGGTGTTGCCGTCAGCCTGGCGGGTAAAGATGATAAGCTCATCACGATGGATGGCGCCGAAGGGCAGGTCTATATCGAACTGGCATCAAAACCCGAAGATACAATTAAAGCTGATTTTAATGCCCGCTATAAATCATTTGCAACTGCGGTTACCGCCGGTCCGGCAGATGCTGATATGACGGTAAATATTCTTTACCGTTAATAAACGCACCACTGACATTCAGAATATATATATTAGGCGTCATGACGTTTAAGGAGTCATGCTCTGATAATAGTCCGAATCCGG
>NZ_JADCKW010000018.1:896-105424 GCF_014982155.1 Enterobacter cloacae complex sp. P16RS2
GTCCGAATCCGGATTCGGACTATTATCATCCCCCTCAACGTCCTTTATTAAAGGTTTCACTATGCGCATATCACTCCAGGTCTTATTATGCATTCCTGTCATTGCAAGCACTTTTTGTCACGCAGCAGGTATTCAGATCGGTCGCACACGCATAATCTACGATGCCGCGAAAAAGGAAGTTGCCCTCCCCTTACAAAATAATGATAAAGAGCTTCCATGGTTAATACAGTCATGGACGGATACGGGTGATGGTAAAACGCACGGACCGTTTATCGTGACACCCCCTCTCTTTCGACTCGATCCGCAAAAAGAGCAAAGCCTGCGCATTACCTGGAACGGGACAGCCTTAGCAGGGGATAAAGAGTCGCTGTTCTATATGAACGTGCGAACCGTTCCTGCCACGGCTACAGATGAGGGTGACAAAAACGTCCTGCGGTTAATCTATAAAACGCGTCTGAAACTGTTCTGGCGCCCTGTAGGTCTGAGCGGAACACCCTCTGAAACCTGCAAAAACCTGCGCTTCGCTCGTCATGGTCAGCAGCTCACTGTCATCAACGCGGGGGAGTTCTACAGCGTCTTTGATTCGCTTGCGCTGGGCTCGCACAAAGTGGAGAAAGCCGATATGGCTGCCCCTAAATCCCGCGTTGACATTCCTCTCCCTGACAATGCTCAAGGGACGAGCGTCACCTGGCGCTGCATCACCGATTACGGCAATGCTTCAGAAAAATACACTTCCACACTGGCGCAGGATTAAAAGACCGCGATGATGACAGGACGTATTGATTTGTCATACGGGCGGCTCTTTAGACTGAATCCGCTTCTTCGCTGCCTTGGCGGTGTCTTGCTCATGGCGAGCTTCTCGACGCTGGCCCGTGAGTATCGTTTCTCTCCCTCATCGCTGGAAGGAGACATGCTGGCACAGCAGGATATCGACCTTTCACTCTTTTCAAAGTCGAATGCTCAGCTACCCGGCACCTATTCTTCACGAGTGCAGGTGAACGAACGCCGCCTGAGTACCACCAATATCGCTTACGTCAGCTCGCCGGAAGGGTCACTGATACCGCAGCTCACACCGGATATGCTGCGGGCATGGGGGATTGCTATCGACCGGTATCCCGCCTTGCTTACGTTACCCGCCAATACGGCTTTGCCCAAAGATATCAGCAACTATATCCCTCTGGCCTCCGCGCGGCTTGATTTTTCAACCATGACGTTAGCGTTGAGTATTCCTCAGGCTGCGTTAAGTGGGACTGGTCACGATTACATCGATCCCTCGCGCTGGGACGACGGTGTTCCCGTGTTGTTCAGTGACTACGCTTTTTCAGGATCAAAAAATAAGGACAGCGGCGACAGCAGCGCCACCAGTCAGTATCTGAATTTGCGCACCGGCGCCAACCTGGGTGGCTGGCGAGTGCGCAACTATTCTACGTGGAGCAATTCAGAGAGTGAAAACCTGTGGGAAAATATCAATACCTTTCTGCAGCATGATGTTGACGCCCTCAAGGCGCAGTTCACGGCCGGAGAAAGCAGCACGCGTGGCGAGGTATTTGATAGCTTACAGTACCGGGGCGTTAACCTTGCGTCGGATGAAGAGATGCTTCCCTATAGCCAACGCGGCTATGCCCCTGTCATACGCGGCATCGCCAGTTCAAATGCAGAAGTCTCGGTGCGCCAGAACGGCTATCTCATCTATCAGCAAAATGTCGCGCCGGGCGCGTTCGAAATCAACGATCTCTACTCCACGACCAACAGCGGCGATCTGGACGTTACGGTGAAAGAGGCTGACGGCACCGAGCATCGCTTTACGCAGCCCTACTCCAGTATCGCGGTTATGCTGCGGCCAGGGCGTATGAAGTATGAAATGACCGCAGGCCGTTATCGTGCTGAAAGCGGGAGCGACCAAAAGGAACCCGACTTTTTCCAGGGAAGCATGATTTACGGTTTAAATAACCTTCTCACCTGGTTTGGAGGGCTGACCCTCTCGAAAGACTATAACGCCGCCAATACCGGAGCCGGTCTGGCGCTCGGGCCGCTGGGCTCGCTGTCGGCTGACGTTACCCTGGCCGACACCCGGCTAGACGATAACAGCCAGCATACCGGCCAGTCATGGCGTCTGCTTTATACCGGTAAACTGGATTCGACCAATACCAACTTCAGCCTCGGCAGCTACCGATACACCAGCCGCGGGTATTACAGCTTTGCCGACGCCAACCAAAAGCGTGACGGTCACGAAGACGATCTGCTGTTTCGTTACAATAAACGCAACCGCATTCAGGCCAGCGTGAGCCAAACCGTTGCTGGGTTGAGTCTGTATCTTAACGGTTATCAGCAGGATTACTGGGGCACATCTAAAAAAGAGCGCAGCCTGTCGGTTGGATTAAATACCGTTATTGCCGGCACGAGTTATCACGTGGCCTATACGTACAGCAAAACCAACGACGAAGAGTCTGACAGAATGGTCTCTTTAGGGTTTAGCATTCCTCTCGCCAGATGGCTGCCACGCGCCTGGAGTAGCTATAACATCAGCAATACTAAAAATGGCTATACGCGGCAAAACGTGGGCCTCAGCGGCACGCTGCTGGACGACGAGCGTCTGAGCTACTCGTTGCAGCAGAGCCATTCCAACCACGACGGGGAAGATGTCAGCAGCGTCTACGGCAGCTACCGCTCGCAATACGCCAACCTGACCGCAGGCTATTACGCCTCCACTGATGACTCTCAGCAGCTTAACTACGGCATTAGCGGCGGTATTGTTGCCCATCCTCAGGGCGTCACGCTGGCTCAACCTTTAGGCAGCCAGTTTGCTATCGTCAACGCCAACGACGCGTCCGGCGTCCGTTTCCTGAACCAGCGGGGTATTCAGACCGACTGGCAGGGTAACGCAGTCATTCCATCGCTCACTCCGTACCAGGAGAACAATATTCGTATTGATACCGCGAGCCTGCCGGAAAATGTGGACAGCAGCGATACCGCCATCACCGTCATTCCCTCGCGCAACGCGGCGGTGCTGGCCAGATTTGACGCCCACACAGGCTATCGGATGCTGGTGACCTTGAAGCGTCCAAACGGCCTCCCCGTTCCGTTCGGCGCCATCGCGACCAGTAGCGACCCGGTGATTAGCGGTATTGTCGATGAAACCGGCACCGTCTATCTGGCAGGCATTGGAGAGACCGCGCAGATCACCGTGAAATGGGGCAACGGCACGGGCCAACAGTGCCGCGCCAGCATTACGCAACAGTCAGCCAACCAAACCGAAAGCCCTAACGGTATTCGCTCGGTTAGCGAGCTTTGTCAGCAGGAATAAGCACATGAAAACTATACTCACGAAACGGGCCATCTGGGCTTTATTGGCTACGGCATTGAGCCTGACCGCAACCAGCCCGTGCAGGGGAGCCGCGACTTTACTTCGTAACTGCTTCGGTGCGCCGCAAGCCTACACCACGTCGTTCGATCATGAGTTTTCGTCCAGCGAAAATGTCGCCAATCATGACTATGATGTGCCAAATCATCTGGTCGGCAATGGCCCGGTGATAGTGGCCAACTGCAGCTGTCCCGGAAATATGTTTTCTTCGAGCATGGTCTATGAAAAAACGTTTGCCGGGAGCCCGCTGAGTCCGGGAACAAACGGATACGGCTATTTGACCGATAAGATCGATGCTGATATCACCGCCTACGCGGATGCAATCAACTCTCCGGACGGTACTTCATTGAACCCGTTAGCTATCAATGAATACCCGACGTCCAGAGCTAATATGCGTAACACTACCGAGAATGCACTCGCCAAAACGGAGGGAGATGCCAACGTTTGCAGTAGTGGCACCCAGCCGAGCAACGCCGCTACAGTAAAGCGTAATTTCCGCTGGAACGTCGTTGCGATCCTGCTTCACGTTAAAAAACCCATCCTGGGTCAAGAGGTTATCCCTTCGACGATCGTCGCTCAAAACTACGCCTGTCTTTATTTCGGCTCGGGGGGAAGCTGCGATCCAGGGCAGGCAGATCAGGTCTCTGATATCTGGTTTAGCGGCACGCTTTCTGCGCCGCTAAGCTGCGTTATCAACGCCGGCAGCACTATTGAGGTTGAGTTCGGCAGCATCGTCAGCAAGCAATTCGTCATCAAGGGGCAACCGCCAAAACGTTATGCCATCAAAAACGTTGATATTGCCTACCACTGTGATGATAACGCAGTGGGAAACACGGACCGCATAAAGCTCACGCTGACAGCAGATCAGGGGGTCGCGGATAGCAGTACGCCGTACATTGCAAAACTTCTGGACAGGGACGATCTCGGGGTGCGCGTATATGATGAAAACAGTCAGAACGTTGCGCTGGATGGTACCTATGAGTTTCCGGTAACGATGGACGATCAGGGAAATGGTGTGGTCAAAATTCAGGCTGTACCGGTCAGCACGACGAATGCCCCCCCGGCCCCCGGCCGCTTTGAAGGTAACGTGACGGTGAAGATGGATCTTCGCTAAACGAAATACCCTCAGGCTGACGCCGCAGCCTGAGGGTAATCACAACAATCAGAAGCCGAGGCTGTCCAGCAGATCGTCGACCTGATCCTGGCTTGCCACAACGCCCGCCTTGCTGGCGTCGAGCTGTGGACCATTGAGCAGGCTTTCGTTCTCGCGTTTTGGACGGGCTGCCGGTTCCGGAATGTTCTCCAGCAGAACCATCAGCAGCTGACGCTCAATCTCCTGGATAACATCCATCATGCGCTTGATCACCTGACCGGTGAGGTCCTGGAAATCCTGCGCCATCATGATGTCCAGCAGCTGGGCGTTGGTGAAGCTGGTGTGGCCCGGCACATCACCCAGGTACTGACGGGTATCCGTCACCAGCTCGCGGGCATCCGCCAGCTCGATAGGATTCTCAAACCACTCGTCCCAGCGTTTGCTCAGCGCTTTCGCCCCCTTTTCCATCGCATCCTGGTGCGGCTGTGACGCTTCAACGCTGTTCAGCGCACGCTCTGCAGCCTGAGCGGTCATCTGCACAACATAGTCCAGACGATCGCGGGCATCAGGAATGGCTTCCGCCGCTTCGGCAATCGCCTGATCCAGACCCAGCTCGCGCAGGCTGTCACGCAGCATGCGCGTCAGGCTGCCGATGCGGACGATGATATCGCTCGGCGAATGTTCTTCAACGGGTTTCATAGCAGGTTGCAACATTTCCATCACCTCACATGCCGAGTTTCTCGAAGATCTTACCGAGCTTCTCTTCCAGGGTTGCCGCGGTGAATGGCTTCACCACATAGCCGCTTGCGCCCGCCTGTGCAGCGGCAATGATGTTCTCTTTTTTCGCTTCTGCAGTAACCATCAGAACCGGCATAGACGCCATTCCCGCATCGGCACGAATGGTTTTCAGCAGTTCCAGACCGTCCATGTTAGGCATGTTCCAGTCGGAGATAACAAAACCAAACCCGCCAGCCTGCAGTTTGTTCAGCGCATCAACGCCGTCTTCTGCTTCTTCAACGTTGTTGAAGCCCAGCTCTTTCAGCAGGTTGCGCACGATACGACGCATGGTGGAAAAGTCATCCACAACCAAAAACTTAAGCTCTTTATCCGCCATAAAATAATACTCCTGAGTCAAATACGTATTGCCTGTCCGGCACTGATTTTCGCCAGCATCTGCTGGCTTACCTGGCTAAGATCGACCACTTCGCTCACGCCACCCATATTGATGGCCTCGCGCGGCATGCCGAACACCACACAACTTGCTTCATTCTGCGCAATCGTCCAGGCGCCAGCCTGGTGCATTGCAAGCATTCCGGCGGCACCATCGTTGCCCATCCCCGTCAGGATCACCCCAACGGCGTTGCGCCCCGCATGTTTCGCCACCGAATGAAACAGCACATCCACCGACGGACGGTGCCGGTTGACCGGCGGTCCGTCATGAATTTTGATTTGATAGTTAGCGCCGCTGCGCGCCAGCTCCATATGCTTGTCGCCCGGGGCGATATAGGCATGTCCCGGGAGCACGCGCTCGCCGTCTTCCGCCTCCTTCACGCTGATCTGGCACAGCTTGTTCAGGCGTTCGGCAAACGAACGGGTAAAGCCTGGCGGCATATGCTGAGTGATCAGAATACCCGGACTTGAAAGCGGCAATGGCTGGAGTACATGACGAATTGCCTCTGTTCCTCCGGTTGACGCCCCAATGACCAGCAGTTTTTCCGAGCTGAGTAAGGGACCGGCCTTCAGGGTCGCAGGCGCGGCCAATGGCGTATGGGCTGCAAGCTTCGCACGCGACGCGGTGCGGATCTTCTCCGCGATCATTTCGCTGTAGGCCAGCATCCCTTCGCGTATGCCGAGCTGCGGTTTGGTGACAAAATCCACCGCCCCCAGCTCCAGCGCGCGCAGGGTGATTTCCGATCCTTTTCCGGTCAGGGAGGAGACCATCACCACCGGCATGGGCCGAAGCCGCATTAATTTTTCGAGGAAATCTATGCCATCCATGCGCGGCATCTCGACATCCAGCGTTAGCACGTCGGGGTTATATTTTTTAATTAAATCCCGCGCTACCAGAGGATCGGGCGCAGTGGCCACCATCTCCATGTCGCTGTGGCTATTGATAATTTCAGTCATGATCTGACGCATCAGCGCTGAATCATCGACAGACAACACCCTGATTTTACTCATGCTTTTTCCTTACTCAGCGCATATACCGTTTGCCCACGCAGGCTAAACTCACGCGCGAGGTTGCTGAAGTTTTCCGAGTGCCCGGCAAACAGTAAACCGTCAGGCTTGAGCAACGGAACAAACCGACGCAGAATGTCCTGTTGCGTCGTTTTATCAAAATAGATCATAACGTTACGGCAAAAAATGGCGTCGAACGGCCCCGGCACGTTGTACTGCTTATCCAGCAGGTTAACGGGCGCGAATTCGACACAGTTCGCCAGCTCCTGGCGTACGCGCACCAGGCCTTCATGCGGGCCCGTGCCGCGCATGAAATAACGCTGCAGCTGCTGCGGCGACAGCGTTTTCAGTTCATCCTGGCGATACACGCCGTTACGCGCCTTCTCCAGCACCTCGGTATCGATATCGCTGGCGTAGACTTTCCAGCGTCCGGGCGTCATGCCCAGGGTGTCGGCAAGGGTGATCGCCAGGGAGTACGGCTCTTCACCCGTCGAGGCGGCCGCACTCCAGACGCGATACTCCCCGGTGCGACGGCGCGCATGCTCGGCCAGTACCGGGAAGTGGTGAGCCTCCCGGAAAAACGCCGTCAGGTTGGTGGTTAACGAGTTAATGAAAGCCTGCCACTCTGCGCTGTTCTGGTTCGCCTCGAGCATGCTCAGATAGCGGCCAAAATCATCCAGCCCCAGCGTACGCAAGCGCCGCACCAGACGGTTGTAGACCATGTCCCGCTTATGATCCGCAAGCACGATCCCCGCACGCTGGTAGATTAACTGACATATCCGACGAAAATGCGCGTCGGACAGCGCGAGGCGCTGTGTCATCTGCAACAATAATGACGTTTGCCCAGGGGGCATTGGTGATGTCATAGCGCCTTCTTAATTACATTCAGGATACAACTGGCACGGCCTGCGACCGCCCGACTTCTGTTACTGCTTCAACGTGCTCTTTCACATTAAATACCGCGACCAGTCCGGTCAGACGATCCGCCTGGCTTGCCAGCTGGTCGGTTGCCGCTGCCGCTTCCTCAACTAACGAGGCGTTCTGTTGCGTCACCTGATCCATCTGGCTGACAGCCTGGGCAACCTGCTCAATGCCGCGGCGCTGTTCGTCCGACGCCGAGGCGATCTCGCCCATGATGTCGTTAACCCGCGTGACGGAGGTGACGATCTCGTGCATGGTTTTCGCCGCGGTATCCACCAGCGTTGAGCCTTGCTGAACGCGCGAGACCGACTCTTCGATCAGGACCTTAATTTCTTTCGCCGCGTTGGCGCTGCGGCTCGCCAGGTTACGCACTTCCCCCGCCACCACCGCAAATCCACGCCCTTGCTCACCGGCGCGCGCCGCTTCCACGGCAGCATTCAGCGCCAGAATGTTGGTCTGAAACGCGATACCGTCAATCACGCTGATGATGTCGCCAATTTTCTGCGAGCTGGTGGCAATCTCCTGCATGGTGCTCGCGACATGTGACGCCTGGTCACCGCCTTTCTTCGCCGTCATCGCCGCCTGTTTTGACAGGTCAGACGCCTGGCGCGCGTTATCGGCGTTCTGGCCTACCGTCGCGGTCAACTGCTCCATGCTGGCCGCCGTCTGCGCCAGCGAGGCCGCCTGCTGCTCGGTGCGGGACGAGAGATCGTTGTTACCCGCCGCAATCTCAGAGATCCCGGTGTGCATGGCATAGCTGCCCTGCCGCACGTCGCTCACCGTTTCCCGCAGCGATCCCTGCATCGCCTTCAGGCTGGCAAAGATCGCCGAAATTTCGTTCTTGCCGAACACCGCTACCGGACGCGCCAGGTCCCCTTTCGCAATACTGTCGAAGTGGCTGCTGATAATCGCCAGCGGCTGCACGATCATCCTGCGTGACCAGAGCAGCGCCCCGCCGGTCAGCAGCCCTGCCAGAATCACCACCACGGCAAAGATGATGCCCGACATGTGATAGCTTTGACGGCTCTGGTCACCGGCACGCTGAACAGACTGGTTAATATCCTGCTGCCACGCGTTAAAGCTGCCGTCAAACGCCGCCTGAGACGCCTGAACCGGTGCGGTCATAAAGTCCGAAAGCTGGTTGTTCTCAAGCCACGTCGCCTGGTGGTCCAGATCGCTATACCACTGCTCAAAGTTCGTCTTCATGGCGGCCTTCAGCGCTTTCTCTTTCTCGCTATCGGCGGCCTGCGCCGTAAAGGCTTTAAACTGTGCATCAGCCTGCTTCAGGCTGTCGCGCGCGGTCGCCATCAGCGCTTTAATGTCATCCGGCGGATAACTCAGCGCGGTTAAGGTTCCCGCCTTGTTCAGCGCAGTGCTTGCCTGCAACAGCACGGCACGCGTTTGTGCCAGTGCGGAGCGCTGCTGATTACTCGCCTCAACTTCCTGCAAATTCTGATAGCCATCGCGAAACGCCCAAAAAGACAACCCGTTACTGCCAACCTGCAACACACCGCAAAGGATCAGAATCAAAAACAGTGTGGTCGAGATACGAATACGATTTAACATCCACGCTCCCATCAAGCGGCAAGCAGCCGCGGTTTAATTGTCAGTCAAAATGTTTCCCAGTTTTCATCTTGTCCGGTCGTCGCGGTGCGCGTACGGTTTGCAGCCGATTCAACGGCTGGCGCGCGATACGTCGCCTGCGGGGTGACCGAGTTTCCAGCGAGTGAAGCGAGACGAAACGCCGAGACGGCCATCTTCAGACGGCTCGCCTGGTCTTCCAGAGCAGCGGCCGCCGCAGCGGACTCCTGCACCAGCGCGGCGTTTTGCTGTGTCACGCGATCCATTTCCGATACCGCCAGGGCAACCTGGTCGATACCACGACTCTGCTCATCGGACGCAGAGGCGATTTCACCCATGATGTCCGTCACGCGGGTGACGGCATTCACGATGTCATTCATGGTCTCCCCGGCGCTTTCCACCAGCACGGAGCCGGTATCCACGCGGGAGACGGAATCTTCAATCAGGGACTTGATCTCTTTTGCCGCGTTGGCGCTGCGGCTGGCCAGGTTGCGTACTTCCCCGGCCACCACGGCAAACCCTCGCCCCTGTTCGCCCGCGCGCGCCGCTTCCACGGCGGCGTTCAGCGCCAGAATGTTGGTCTGGAAGGCAATCCCGTCGATGACGCTGATGATGTCGGCGATTTTCTTCGAGCTGTCGGCGATTTCGTGCATGGTTTTCACCACGCCATCCACCACGCGGCCGCCGCGCTGCGCCGTCTCGGAGGCGCTTTCCGCCAGCTGAGACGCCTGGCGAGCGTTATCGGCGTTCTGCTTCACGGTCGCGGTGAGCTGCTCCATGCTGGCGGCCGTCTCTTCCAGGGCGGAAGCCTGCTGTTCGGTGCGCGAAGAGAGGTCGTTATTGCCCATCGCAATTTCGCTGGTGCCGGTATAGATCGCCTCCGACCCGTTACGGACGTTGGCGACGGTTTCGATTAACGAACGCTGCATATGGTCAACGCTGTTTGCCAACTCGGTGATCTCATTGCGCCCGGAAACGGTCAGCGTTTTGGTCAGGTCACCGCTGGCAATTTCACGAATGTGGGCAATGACGCGGCCGAGAGGGTTCAGCAGGATATGGCGAATGCCGTACCAGACCGCAACCAGCACAATAACCAGCGCCAGCGCCAGCACCGCCATCTGCCATTTCGCAAAGCGGTAGTCATTCTGGCTTTCCGTAAAGGCCGAGTGATAGAGATCGCCGCTGGCCTTCGCGTATTCCCCCAGCGCCGCGCCGAGTGCGTTTTGCATCCCCTGCGTTGGCTGCGCGAAATAGGCGTCCATGTTGCCGCTCTCCAGGAACTGAATCAGCTCTGTCAGGCCGGTATGGTAGGCATTGTATTTTTCATCGATATTCTGGCTAACCTGCTCCATAGCAGGCTGCGGGGCGATCTTTTTGAAGGCGTCGTAATGTTTCGCGGCGTCAGCGAGGGTGGCGCGGGCATTTTTCAACAGATCGGTTTTCGCGCTGCTCTGCTGATTGTTGGGGTCCATCATCATGCGCGCGGACGAGCGGCTCAGGTTGATACGCGTTTGCAGCATCAGATCCCACGTCGACGTGAGTTCACTCTGCTGCAGGCGGAGATCGTTCGAGGCCGCGAAGCTGTCCTGGTTCTGTTTTAATGACGAGAAAAAAAGCCCGCCGGAGACGAGCTGAAGAAGTGCGAAAATGACCAGCACCATCATGAGCATTGTGACAACGCGGATACGGTTCAACATACAACACCTTCTCATAGATTTATTAACGGTGTTATCGGCACAGCCCACAGGAACTTTACATTTGCGAAAGGGAAAAGCGCGGGGTTAAAACGCCACGTCGACAATCAGCGTGTCGGTGTAGGTTCCGGCGGGCGGCGTGGCCTGATTGGTCAGGACCTTAGCGGTGTAGTTGAAGGTGCGGAGTAAACCGTCGCTACTGACCTGGGACGATACCGCGCTGGACCAGCGCTCGCTGCCGCTGCCGCCCCAGCGGTTACCGGTGGCTTCCTTATAGATGTCGTAGCTCATGGTATTGCTGCCGCTCACCATACGCCGCACGTTGTTCAGCGCGTTGGCACCGTTATTAATGCCGATGGTATACGAACTTCCTTTGGTACAGGTGACGGCAATCGCCTGCGAGACGGTGGGGAAACTTTGCACCAGCGGTGCGCTGTTGAAGTTCACATCTGGCGTGGTCATGGCGCTGCAGTCGTTGGTGACGGTCATATCGAGCAGGATGGTGGTTGTCGCGGTTCCCGTCTGATTGATTGAGCAAAGGCCGAGCGCGCCCACGGAGCACACGCTGTAGTTAATGCTGAAGGTTAACTGCACCTGATATGGCCCGGCAGTGACGTTTTGCCCGGCGACGGTGCGGAAATAGAGCGGAATGTTGTACTGCTTTGACCCCAGCAACCCCAGCAGGGTATTCCCGCTCCAGGTATACGATTTACTTATCTGTACCTCGCTGCTGCTCGCGCATCCCGATAACCCGCACAGCCGGGTGGGGATCACGTCGGTGATGGCCGCATTATCCGTGCGTTTCATCGTGGCCCGGCTGCTGCCCGAAACCGATGCCGCGGTGTAGGTCAGCGTTACCGAGTCGCTGGTCAGCAGATTCAGTACGGCATCGCAGGCCACCACCAGCGTGCCGGTCGTTTGAACTTCTCCGGTACCGCTAAGCGCGAACGAGGTGACGCTGCCAAACGACGCATTAACCGTACTGACGGTACACGCCGCCCAGCTGCCGCCGGAGAACAGCAGCATGATCAACAGCAGCAGGCGCGTCATGGCTCCTCCCGGCAAATCAGCGGCCCGTAGGTTTGCAGCTTGTGCTCCGGGTTGGCTCCCACGGTCAGGGTAGCCCGGCAGCGTTTTCCATCAGGCGCGATCACCTCCAGCGGGTTCACATCGCTAAGATTTTCCAGCCAGGCGATGCCGTCATACCCCACCACCGCATTGCTGCGCGAGGCGCGTCGAACCTGACTTCCCACTGGCAACGCCTTCCCGCGCGCATCATGCAGAATGACGCTTGCCACCCGCTCCTGCTCCATCGGGAAATCGACCAGATAGCCGCTGTGGCGCCGAATCGCGATCCGGCGTTCGGTCTCTTTCAGACGGGTATCCGCCGGCAGATTCAAAGTATCAATCCGGTAGCTTGCCGGGTAATACGCCGACACCCCGCTCACCAGCAGGTAGCCGTTATTATTGGTTTTACCGACGGGCTGGTTCTCATAGCTGACGGGCACGTCCGGGTGGCCGTCGGTGCTGATGACCACAAACGCATCGTTGATCTTATTCGCCGCGAACAGCTCGCCGTCCATCAGCACAACGGCGCCCATCGCCTCGCCCCACCAGGTCATGGTATCCCTTTCGCCATAGCCGCCGCCCTGCAGCTCAATGTTGTTATTGCGCCATCCCAGCGTACCCTGTTGATAATCACTGGATCTTGACTGGTTGGCCCAGGCCATGTTCCAGCTGAACCCACCGTCAGAAGGCATGGAGTGGTTGTAGTTAATGCGCTGGGTACTGCCTGCATCCGGAGTGTTTTCGACGGTGACGGCAGCGCTGTCGCGAGCCCCCAGCGGCACCTGCAGCGACAGCGCGACCGTCCAGTCTCCCCGCTGCCGATCCCGGCTGCCGGCCAGGTAAATGCTGCTCGCCCCCCAGAGATTGCGGCTCCAGGAGAGATTGAGCAGTTCGGTTTTTTGGCTGTCAAAACTCTCCACGCCGATCCAGGCCGCACCGATGTTGCCGTACCGTCCCAGATTGAAGGTCAGCGAATACTGGTCCGTATTACGGCTAAAGCTGGCGATGGGCTTATCGTTTTCGTCATACACCGTCGGCTGATCGTAAAGGGCCAGATTGCCAAAGCCGCGGTCACGGCGCGTGTGCTGGGTGGCGACGCTAAACTCGCTGGTACTGTACTGGTAACCCCAGTTGATTTGCCCGCCCGCATCACCGCGCATGCGGCTTTGCGAGTAAGAGGTATTCACTACGCCAAACTGGCCGAGTTTTATTACCGTCCCCGCGCCGCCCAGCGCCAGCTCCTGCGCCCCTTCCGCGTGGCCCTCGAGGGTTAGCCAGTCCGTCATCCCGTAGCGATACGAGCCGCTGCCGGCTGCCGGACCGTAGTCAAAATTCTTGATACCGTAATTGCGCCGCAGGCTGCCGAGCGTCACGGCGCCGTCGCTCAGCCCTTGTTTGAGCAGGTCGCTGGTGACGTAAAACGGTAGCGTGGTGCTTACCTGGCGCCCCAGCGCATCCGTCGTGACCAGAACCGCATCCCCGGCGCCGTTGATATAGGGCAGATTAGTCAGGGTGAAGGGCCCCGGCTGAAGCTGGGTTGAACCGGAGCGATAGCCGTTGATAAAGAGATCGACCGAAGTGGGTACCGCGGCTTCACCCGCGAACTCGGGCAGCGGCCATGTCACCAGGTCAGGACGCAGGGAGAAATCCCGCCCGACGCTTATCCCCCCCATTCGCACGCTGGAGCTCCAGCTCAGGGCATCGCTGATCACGTCCCCGGCGCTCCAGCTCATCGCGTCATCTTCGTTGGTGAACAGCAGGGTCGTGTCATAGCGTACATACCCTTCCTGCTGTCCGTCGTTACCGGTAAAATTTTCCCGCGCGTAACCGGTCGAGGAAAACGAGCCGTTCTCGTTGAAGTAGCGGAACTCATGCCAGATCGACGCCTGACCGCCGATATGTTCCGTGTGGTTGGTGTAGAGATCGTAATTCAGCAGCGCCCCGCGCCCATAGTGCGGTTTGGCCTGCGCCGTTTGCGCGCTGAAAGGCGTCACGCGGGCCGTCACCCAGTCGCGGGGAACGGTCAGCAGCAGGCGCTGCGCGGCGCTGTCGTACTCCACCCGAACCTGAGCAAGCGAGGAGAGATTTACCTCGCCGGTGGGAACGTGCGCCGGGGGCAGCCCCGCGCGCAGCAAATCGGCGCTGGAGATAAAGAAAGCGCCTTTACGCTGCGTCACGGGCACGACCAGGCCGGTATCGTAGTGGTTGAGCACGAGGGCCAGCTGGAAAACCGCTTCATCATTTACCGCCTGTGCCTGGGGAGGCGGCGGTAAACTATCGTCGCCGGGCTCGGCCAGGGTCGCGGAACTGACGCATAGCAGTATCATCATCGCCGGCTTCAGTTGACGGGCGTCGACTGCCATTGTTCGTCCCTGGCATTAATCTGCGCGCTCATCCGCTCTGGCTGACGAACGCCAGCGGGTATAGGCCAGCTGCGGGTACTGCCCGGCAGAACGTAACCCAGCAATCCTTCCGCCACCGTGCGTTTCTGACCTCCCTGCTCCAGCGCCACCTGGCTCAGCCTGACGTGGACATCCCCCCGATTTTTGACCTCCAGCGCAGGCTTACCCTCCGCCTGCGTCACCCGCCAGCTCAGGTTTTGGGTCTCCGCCAGCGCGTGATGCGCCCCCTCTTTGATGGTCGGGATCCCCTGCCCATATACGAACAGAGGGATGGAGTAACGCATCTGCAATTTCAGGCCGATAGCGGGTTCGGCTTTGGCATCCGGCTGGGGGATTTCATCGACGATAATGCGATAGGCCTGTTCGACCCCTGCAGGAACCGTAGCCTGTTTGATAAGGCGAATGAGCTGCTTGCTGCCCGTGCCAATCGTGACGATGGGCGGGCTGGCGACCACGTCCTGCTGCGCGGTATAGCGCTCGTGTCCGTCTTCCTGCTTCCAGCGCACGATGCGGACCTGCATCGTCGTGGCGCTGTTTCCCTGGTTCTGGATCCACAGCTCCGTGGCGTTGGCGTCCGCAGCAAGCCACGGATCGATCGGCCATAGCAGGATGGTGGCCGCCGCCTGCGCCTGGCCAGCAACCGCCATTCCCAACGCGCCCGCCAGACAAACCGGTCTGATAAATGGCTTCATCAACACTCTCCCTTTATTACCATGACAAGGTCACGGTGAGCTGATCGGAATAGGTTCCCGCCGGGCTAAACCCGGTCAGTAGCGCCACGCCAAAAAGCGGCAGCGCGATGTTATTGCTGTTGGTATAGGTCACCGCTATCGCCTGGTTGACGCCAATTTCGCTGTTCGCGGCCAGCGAGCTGCTGCTGTAGAGCCGGTATGGCACCATTTCGACGCCGTTCGCGCGCTTCATGCGGCGAACGGATGAATAATTTTGACCGCCATTAATGCTCATGCTCAGCGCCACGCCTGGCGTACAGGCAATAGACAACGCCCCGTTTGGCACAAAGCTGGTACTGACCGGCGCGCTCTCGACGCCGTTATGGCTGCCAAAATCCAGCGTACCGAGAAGCCCTCCGCTACCGGTGGCCACCGCGCATCCCGGGACAATCGTCGCGCTGACCTTAAACGACTGGGATGTCACCGCATCCGCCGTGGGCATCATGAGCAATCCGACGATCAGCGCGAAAAAAGGCTGCACGCGTCCCTCTGCGCGTTTGCGCAGACCTGTGAGAGATGCCTTCATGGCGGTTCGGGACTAGTAGGTGACGCTGACGTTAATCGTGTCGGTGTAGGTTCCCGGGACGACCGTCACGCTGTTACCGCCGCCGGTAATCCGTCCGTACAGGGTGTAACTGTCCACCCCGCCTGCCGTGGACGCGATCGGCAGCGCGGCGTTATTGGCAATCACGGTGTTAAACCCGCTGTCGCTGTACAGGCTATAGGCCACGCCCTGTGCCGCGTTGGCCGTATTCACCAGATATCGTTCAGGCGTGCCCGGCGAACCGACAACCGAGCCGGGCGCGGTGGAGTGGGTATTACCGGTGATTGCGACCGTATAGCTGGCGGTCGTACATTGAATGGTGAAGGTGTTTCCGCCGCTGGCGCCGCTCAGCTGCGTCGTAAGCGTGGAAAAGGTTGCCGGATGGGTACCGAAATCGAGCGTACCGAAGTTAATGCCACTTTGTGCGGGCGAGCCGTTTATCAGACACCCGTTTGTCAGCGTCAGCGTTGCACCGATGGTGCCGCTGCTGGTGACGGCCAGCGCCTGATGCGCCGTTGTCGCAGCCAGTAAGGTGCCTGCGCAGATCAAAAGAAGTTTTCTTTTCATTTACCACCCTCCAGATGACGTCTCCGTTCCCTTGCCACATTTTATTTTTGTCGTTCAAGATGTTAGCCCCGCTTAACGTTCCTCTGAGGGGGTTATTGAGAATTTAGTTTACGGATATCGCTTCGACCACCTGACCCTTAACGCATAAGGCATATATCTTATTGACTCATTTTTCTTATAAATAACAGAAGGTTAAATTAATTCAGGCAGCAATTTTATTCTATTCGGGGAGAATATATCCATTAAAGTGTGACATCGATCACAATATATCGTCGACGCATTAACAACAAAATTAATAAAACTTAAAAAGGAGTTGTATCCCCCTACACTTTGCGTCAATTTATGTGCCGAATAATTTCCCGCATCGTAATAAAAAATTTATATGTATCGATGCGGGCTACATCTGAAGCGCATAGAGGGTCTTTTTTCGTGGCAAGTGCAAACAAACTCACACTCTTCATCGTGATATTCATGCTGGCGGGTATTCTTTCAGGGGCAGCAATTCATGAGTATGCATCTGCGGATGCCATCACAGCCTGGTCGGATAATATTACCCTTCTGACCGATATTTTCCTCCGTCTAATCAAAATGGTCATTGCACCGTTGGTCTTCAGCACGCTCACCGTCGGCATTATGAAGCTGGGCGAAACCTCCACCATTGGCCGCGTTGGCGGCAAAGCGATGGTGTGGTTTATCAGCTCATCCGTGCTCTCAATTCTGGTTGGCCTGTTCATCGTCACGCTGGAGCATCCGGGAAGCGGTCTGAACCTGACGGTTCCGACAGAAGCGGTAGATACCGGCCTGGCCGTTAGCGGCATGACGCTGAAAGCGTTCCTGTCGCACACCATTCCGACCAGCATCGCGGGGGCGATGTCGAACAATGAGATCCTGCAGATTGTGGTGTTCTCGATGTTCTTCGGCATCGGCGGCGCGTCGCTGGGGCAAAAATTCAACGCGCCGCTGGTGGCCGCGCTGGATGTGGTTTCCCATATCATGCTGAAGGTAACGGGTTACGTAATGTACGTTGCTCCGCTGGCCATTTTCGCGGCGATTTCATCCGTCATTGCCACGCAGGGTCTGGGCATTCTGCTGAACTACGCCTCCTTTATTGGCGGCTACTATGTTGCCATTCTTCTCACCTGCATGGTGCTCCTGGCCGTGGGCTACATGGTGCTGAAAAAAGAGGTGTTTCGCCTGGTCAGCATGCTGAAAGATCCGGTCCTGGTGGCGTTTACCACCAGCAGCTCTGAAGCCGCCTACCCGAAAACGCTGGAGCAGTTGGAGCGCTTTGGCTGCTCACGCAACATCGCCTCTTTCGTTCTGCCGATTGGCTACTCCTTCAACCTGGTGGGTTCGATGGTGTACTGCTCTTTCGCCTCGATGTTTATCGCTCAGGCGTACAACATTCACCTGAGCTTCTCTGAAGTGACGGTGCTGATGCTGACTCTGATGCTGGCGTCGAAAGGGATTGCGGGCGTACCGCGTTCATCCCTGGTGGTGCTGGCAGCAACCATTCCAAGCTTTAACATTCCGGTGGCGGGTATTCTGCTGCTGATGGGGATCGACCACTTCCTGGACATGGGCCGTTCCGCAATTAACGTGCTGGGGAATGGGATCGCGACCGCGATGCTGTCGCAGAATGAAGGCGCGCGGGAAGCGGAAGCTGAGCTGGTAAAGCAGGAAGCGTAAGGTGAAAAAAAGGGTGAGGCCTGATGCCCTCACCCCTGCCCTCTCCTACAGGGAAAGGGAGCAAACATAAAAAACGGCAACCTGGGTTGCCGTTTTGCATTTACCTACGCTACGTGACTCGCGGCGATATCCAGCAGCGCCATCTCATCGCTATTCAGCAGCTTCTCAATGTTCACCAGGATCAGCATACGCTCGCCGAGCGCGCCCAGGCCGGTCAGGTATTCGGTCGACAGCGTGACCGCAAACTCCGGCGCAGGACGAATTTGGTCAGAGGTCAGGGAAAGCACATCAGATACGCCATCCACCACGATACCTACCACGCGCTGCCCCAGATTCAGAACGATCACCACGGTGTTGTCGTCGTAGTCAACGTCGCCCTGGCTGAACTTCACGCGCAGGTCCACGATTGGCACAATGACGCCACGCAGGTTGGTGACACCTTTAATAAAAGCAGGCGTGTTAGCGATGCGGGTAACCTGGTCGTAACCACGGATTTCCTGCACTTTCAGGATATCGATGCCGTACTCCTCATCGCCTAAAGTGAATACCAGGAATTCCTGCCCTGATGGCTCGCCCGCCAGTTTCGTTACATTACTCATACCGGTCATGTTATTACCTTCTACTTAATCAGGCGGCTGTGTACGCCACACGTTGTTCACGATTTAATCCCTGAAGCGCCGACACATCGACGATCAGCGCCACGCTACCATCACCCAGAATGGTGGCGGCAGAAATACCCGGCACTTTGCGGTAGTTGCTTTCGAGGTTCTTCACTACCACCTGGTGCTGGCCAATCAGCTGATCGACCAGCAGCGCGTAGCGACGGCCCGCGCTTTGCAGGATCACAACGATGCCCTGCGTGGCCTCTGTCTTCGCCCCGTCCACTTCGAACACTTTCCACAGTTCCACCAGCGGCAGGTACTCACCGCGCACTTCGAGGACGCGCTCGCCGCCCGCCAGCGGATGCAGATCTTCTTCACGCGGCTGCAGGGATTCCATCACGGCGTTCAGCGGCAGGATAAAGACTTCGTCCGCCACTTTGACAGACATGCCGTCGAGGATCGCCAGCGTCAGCGGCAGCAGGATGCGAATGGTGGTGCCGGAACCCTGTTTAGACTGGATCTCAACGTGGCCGCCCATCTCCTGGATGTTACGTTTCACCACGTCCATGCCTACGCCGCGTCCGGACACGTCGGTCACCTGCTCTGCGGTAGAGAAGCCCGGCGCGAAGATGAGCATGCCCACTTCTTCGTCGGTCATGTTTTCATTGACCGCCATCCCCTGCGAAATCGCTTTTGCAAGGATGCGCTCGCGGTTAAGACCCGCGCCGTCGTCGGTCACTTCGATGCAGATGTTCCCGCCCTGGTGTTCAGCAGAGAGGATCAGGTTACCGACCGGGGATTTTCCGGCGGCAATGCGGTTTTCCGGCAGTTCGATACCGTGGTCGAGGCTGTTACGCACCAGGTGCGTTAACGGGTCGATAATGCGCTCGATCAGGCTCTTATCCAGTTCGGTTGAGCTGCCCATCAGGGTCAGTTCAATCTGTTTATTCAGCTTGCTGGCAAGGTCGCGGACCAGACGCGGGAAGCGGCTGAAGACATATTCCATCGGCATCATACGGATGGACATGACCGATTCCTGCAGGTCGCGGGCGTTACGCTGCAGCTGGCCCATGCTGGTGATCAGATCGCCGTGCGTGACCGGGTCCAGTTCGTTAGAACGCTGGGCCAGCATCGACTGGGTGATCACCAGTTCACCCACCAGGTTAATCAGCTGGTCGACCTTCTCAACGGCAACGCGGATACTGGTTGACTCGCTGGAGCGCGCGGCAGGTTTCTCTCCACGGCCAGGTGCCGCGGCCTCTTTTGGCACGGCCTTCAGCGCCGGAGCCGCAGGAGCCACAGCCGGTGCGGCGGCCTGAGCGACAGCGGCCACCTCTTCCGCAGCGGCAGGGACGTCAACCGCAGCCGTTTCGGTTTCGAAAGCGATCTGGTCAGCTTCGATCACAAAGCACAGTACCGCCACGATATCGTCCTGCCCAATACCGTCATCAAGCGTCGCGGCAAGGCTGTCTTTGCCTTTTACCACGTTGCTTAATTTCGCCAGGTTACCCAGCTCTTCTTCCAGCAGGTTAACTTCATTCTCTTTGAGACGTGACAGCACAACGCGCAGTTTGCCCGCTTGTGCAGCGGCTGGCGCGGCCTCGTCGGCAGCAACCGCATCGACAACGCTCAGTTTCGCCGCAGGGACAACGGCTGCTGCGACCTCACCTTTTGCTTCCAGGGCGAGCTGGCGCAGCGCGTTGCAGATGTATTCAAAGCTGGCGGCATCAGGCTCTGCCGAACTTTTATAGGCGTCGAGCTGTTCCTGCATAATATCTTTGGTTTCCAAAAACAGGTTGATAATGTCGGTATTGAGCTGCATCTCACCGCGTCGTGCTTCATCAAGCAGGTTTTCCATTAAATGGGTCGTTTCCTGCAGGATGGTAAATCCAAACGTTCCGGCTCCGCCTTTAATAGAGTGCGCCGCACGGAAGATGGCATTGAGCTGCTCGGAGTCCGGTGCTTCGGGCACCAAATCGAGCAAGTGTTGCTCCATATCGGCCAACAATTCGTCGGCTTCATCAAAGAATGTCTGGTAAAAATCGCTAATATCCATGCTCACGCTATCACCTCGGATTGGCTGGTGGCGATGTTGGAACGGCAGCCGAAGGAACGGCCCCAGGCTGTTTTAAATCGTCCAGTGACTCATTCTGACTTTCGGCGTTTTCATGCAGGATGGCCTGCTCCGCCTGCTGGTTCAGCACTAAAAGACTGATACGACGGTTGATGGCATCATCCGGCCCGCGGTCGGAAACGCGCATGGTTGCGGCCATGCCGACTACGCGCAGTACCTTGCCATCATCAAGCCCACCTGCCACCAGCTCGCGACGCGAGGCGTTGGCACGATCGGCAGAAAGCTCCCAGTTGCTGTATCCCTTCTCCCCACTGGCGTACGGGAAATCATCCGTGTGTCCTGACAGGCTGATTCGGTTAGGAATGCCGTTCAGCACCGGTGCAATAGCACGCAGAATGTCGCGCATGTACGGTTCGACTTCCGCACTCCCGGTTTTAAACATTGGGCGGTTCTGGCTGTCGATAATCTGAATACGCAGCCCTTCCTGCACCAGGTCGATCTTCAGATGCGGGCGCAGCGCGCGCAGCTTCGGATCCGCTTCAATCAGCTGATCGAGATCGCCACGCAGTTTCTTCAGACGCGCCTGCTCCATCTTTCTTTTCAGCTCGTCGATGTTCGGCTCTTTTTTCACCTCACCCTTCTGCTGGGTGTAATCATCGCCGCCGCCCGGGATCGGGCTGTCGCTGTTAGAGATACGCGGCCCGCCGGCTACCGCCGTTGCCAGCGGCGTGCGGAAATATTCGGCAATCTGGATCAGTTCTTTTGGGCTGGAGATGGAGATCAGCCACATCACCAGAAAGAACGCCATCATTGCCGTCATAAAGTCGGCGTACGCAATTTTCCACGAGCCGTGTGCGCCATGCCCGCCGCCCTTGTGCTTGCGTTTTTTTACGATGACGATCGGATGGGACTGGTTTTTCATGCGTCCTCAGTTGTCGTCTGTTGGTTTGGGTTTTTCACCGCACGCACGTGTTCTTCAAGCTCGATAAACGACGGACGCTCGCTGGAGTAAAGCGTTTTACGGCCAAACTCAACCGCGATCGGTGGCGCGTAACCGTTGAGGTTAGAGAGCAGCGTGATCTTCACGCACTGCATCATTTTGGTGGTTTCCGCGCTCTTCTGGCGCAGAACGCTCGCCAGCGGCGAAATGAAGCCGTACGCCAGCAAAATACCGAGGAAAGTCCCCACCATCGCGTGGGCAATCAGCGCGCCCAGCTCGGCTGCCGGACGGTCTGCCGAGGCCAGGGCGTGAACCACGCCCATTACCGCGGCAACGATACCGAATGCCGGAAGCGAGTCGCCGACCAGCGCCAGGCTATTGGCCGGCACTTCTGATTCGCTTTCGTGGGTTTCGATCTCTTCGTCCATCAGCGCTTCGATTTCGAAGGTATTCATGTTGCCGCTGATGATCAGTCGCAGATAGTCGACGATGAAATCCAGCATCATGGCGTCAGCAAGAATGCGCGGATAGCTGGCAAAAATTTCGCTCTCTTTCGGGTTTTCGATATCCCGTTCAAGCGAGAACATGCCCTGCTGACGCGACTTCGCCATCAGGCGATAGAGCAGTGCCAGCAGATCCATATACATGCTTTTGGTGTATTTCGAGCGACGGAACAGCAACGGAATTGCTTTCAGCGTGCCCTTGATCGATTTACCGTTGTTACCAACGATAAAAGCCCCTACCCCTGCACCGCCGATGATAATAAGTTCAGCCGGTTGATAGAGTGCTCCAAGGTGCCCGCCGGTCATCATGTAACCGCCGAAAACTGTACCGAGAACTACCAGGTAACCTAATAAGATAAGCACGACATCATCCTTCCGCTAGTGACTATGGCAAGGACGTCCAGCTCGCAGCGTTTACCGTTTGCGGGGTAAAAAAAAGCAGCGGTAATTGCTTACCGCTGCTGGAATCTTTCCCACACGTTCGGGTTAAACAGCTTGTTCGATCTGTTCATCCAGCAGTTGTGGAATAATATCGGCAGCATCCCGGGAAAGTTTACGTCTTTTTACTGCGCGGGATGGAGGCTGACATAAACTACAGGCGAAGCTGCCTGCAGGCTGATGAGCATGGGTAATAAAATTGCCGTCGCAGCAGTTGCAGCGCGACAGTTCAAGCATTCCGCTCTCAACAAAACGCACCAGCGTCCATGCGCGGGTCAGCGCCAGCAGAGGGCCTTCTTCCTGCTGTGGGCATTGTTCAAGGTAAAGTTTGTACGCTTTGATCACGGCGTCAACGCCGCTGCACAAACCGGTTTTGAGAAGATACTGCCAGGCATTACAGAACATCGAAGCATGAATATTCTGCTCCCACGTCATAAACCAGTCGGTAGAAAACGGCAGCATGCCTTTCGGCGGGGGACTACCACGTAACTCTTTGTACAGTTTGATGAGACGACCACGGCTCAGCTGAGTCTCGCTTTCCAGCATTTGTAAACGAGCACCCAGTGTAATCAGCTCCATGGCCAACTGTATGTCACGCGCTTCCTGAACAATGCTTTTCTCGCTCATTGCTAGGCCCTTTTCTTACGGGCTACGTCATCAGGCTGGCTGATTTCGTTAAGCAAGCGAGTGGAAAGAAGAATGCCGGTATGGATCTGTTGGAGATCGTCCACACGGGATTCCTGCGTCAGACGCGTTATTGTCTGTGAATCATCGAAACGGAACTGGCAAACCAGTTGATTCGTTTCAGCCAGTTTAACCATCTGCGGGAGGGTTAAGCCGCCCAGCATGGTTGCCATTTCTTCGTTAATACCCAGACGAAACATCGCGGACGCCTTGTCCTGACTAATCAAACGCTGCGCGAGCAGTAAATACGACAAATTGATGTCATAGATATGTTTTAGCAACTCGGATGTATGCATTGTTCCCATCCCGAATAACCAACTATTATTTTTATGCGGAAAGACCGCACCCCGTGATGTCGCCGGGAAATCACCCGGTATAAAAAAGAAAAGGCTAAATGCATAGTTGAATTTAGGTTTGTATTCACTGAAACCGTAAGAGAGAAACCGCGAATGCGTCTCTTACATGATTTATCATTTCTTACAAATAACTAAGATTTTTCCTAATTCGACGCAAACTCTACTCGTCAGTTTTGACACATACAATCCAGCCACCCTCAAATTTAAAAAAAATGTGATCCACGTCACACAATTTAAGTGAATATGACCCATAAATCCATCAGTATGACTTGTAATTTGTTCAATATTTAGCCAATCAGTACTGTTTTGTATTCTTAATTGACGAATACTCATGCAGAAGGGTGATCCAAACTGGCATGCAACGTGCTTTTCCAGCCGTAAGCGTCGCGCGGAAACATTTACATCAAGCCCCTCTCCTGGAAACATTTTTCTTACCGTGAAAAAACATATAGTTATGCAGGTAGCACAAAAAAGATGTTTCAGGACGTGATCATTCGAAATGAGTTTGTAACGCATCAAAACGATTTAACAGTCAAAGCGTGGATTTGTGTGATTTACGTTAAGTTGTTAATTTTTTTCATTTAGGCGCATTTTTCAGTTATTCTTCTTATAAGAATAATTAATGAATAATTATGATAAGCTTCACACTAATGTCGTAATCTGCTCTTGCAGAACCAGGGATTTCGCGGTAAAGGTGGTAAAACGCTGTCTTTCAGACACCCAAGGAGTGCGCCATGAGTTACTCCCATCTTCTTGTTTCCGTTGCAGTTTCCCCCGAAAGCCATCAGCTCGTCGCCCGGGCAGTTTCCATTGCCAGACCCCACAATGCCCGCATCAGCCTCATCACGCTCGCCGCAGAGCCAGAGATGTATAATCAGCTGGCCGCGCCCATGCTGGAGGATATTCGCGAGGTTCTGCAGGAAGAAACGCAGCAATTTCTGCGCGAACTAGTGGAAAAGGCACAATATCCTGTTTATGAGACCGTTATTGCGACCGGGGAACTTAACGCCCATATTCTCGATATGTGTCGTAAACAAAATATTGATTTAGTGATTTGCGGGAACCATAACCACAGCTTTTTATCGCGGGCAGCCTGCGCGGCGAAATCTATTGTCGCGTCGAGCCAGGTCGATGTGCTATTAGTGCCGCTTGGGGGGCATTAGCCCCCCAGCAGTAAATCAGGCGAGTTTAGGGAAGGTAGCGATCTTTTTTTGCAGATCGCCTTCATGACTTTGCGGAGCGATATCCCGGAGATCCTGAATAAAACGCGCCTGCCAGTGGTTAATATCGTTCTTCCGGATTGTTTCCATCATGTCAGCATGGCGGGAAATACGTTCCGTGAGCGGCATTGTCAGGGCGCGATTCAGCGCGTTAGCCACGTCATCCCTGTCGTAAGGGTTAACGATGAGTGCCGACGTGAGCTCATTTGCGGCCCCGGCAAACTGGGAAAGCACCAGAACACCCGGGTCGGCAGGATCCTGGGCAGCCACATACTCTTTCGCCACCAGGTTCATCCCGTCGCGCAGCGGCGTGACCAGCCCAACGTCCGCATAGCGGAAGACCTTCATCAGGATCTTACGGTCAAAGTGTTGATTCAGGTAAAACAGCGGCGTCCAGCCCAGCTGGCCGTAGCGGCCATTAATGCGCCCTGCTTCTGTCTCCAGCTGATGGCGAATATCCTGATAGGCCTGAACCTCACCGCGCGACGTCGGCGCAATCTGGGTATAGCGAATTTTCCCGTGATGCTGCGGGTATTTATCCAGCAGCGTTTCATACGCCAGGAAGCGTTCCGGCAGCCCTTTGGAATAATCAAGACGCTCAACCGAGAAGATATTTTTCACGTGCTTGAGTTCATTCTTAAGCTGCGCCAGCTTCGGCGGCAGCGGGCCGGAAGCCTGCTCCGCGATTTCGTCAGGTTCAATCCCTATTGGATAGACCTCGGTGTGGAAGGTTTTCCCCCACGCCGTATGGGTTTTCCCGCCTTTGGTCACCAGACGCGCTTTGCCAGACACGGAGTCAAGGAACGCGAGGCGGTCATTTTCGGTCTGGAAGCCCAGCAAATCGTAATCGCACAGCGCCTCCAGCAGCTCTTCATGCGGCGGCAGCGCGGTAAAAATTTCCGGCGTCGGGAAAGGAATGTGCAGGAAGAAGCCGATCCGGTTTTTCACCCCCCTCTTTCGCAGCTCGCGCGCGAAGGGCAACAGGTGATAATCGTGGATCCATAAAATATCGTCTTCTTCGATTAATGGCAGCAGTTTATCCGCCAGCAGCGCATTCACGCGCGAATAGCCTTCGAAAGATTCACGCTGGAATTTGACCAGGTCAAGACGATAGTGAAACGCAGGCCACAGGACGGCATTTGAGAACTGCGAGTAATACTCGTCATAGTCTTTCTCTTTCAATGCAAATGAAGCCCACGTAATGTTTCCGCGCGTCACCTTTTTGAGCGGTTTCTCTTCTTCACTGATTTCCCCACTCCAGCCAAACCACAGCCCGCCAGCGGCTTTTAAGGCACCTAACACCCCTACCGCCAGGCCACCTGCACTGGCTTTTTTATCGTCAGGCGGTGCGATTCGGTTAGAGACGACGACTAAGCGACCCATAATGGTTTCCCCCTTTGCTTTGCGCTATTTGTTGTTGTTGCTGGTTAGCGATGTCAGATATCCACTGCCAGACGCTGGCGACATCCGCCAGTCGCCATTCGGCAACGGTGTCACCAGGCCCCACCTTGACGGCGATCCCTTCGGCCTGATTCACCACGCGAAACCCGGCCTCGTCGGTCAGGTCATCGCCAATAAATACCGGTGTACGTCCCTTAAATGGCGGTTCCGCCATAAACGCCGCAATAGCAGCACCTTTATTAATCCCCTCAGGTTTTATCTCAACGACGCACTTCCCCGGCTGCAGCGCGAGCTGCGGGTGTGCATCGGCCACGCTGCGAGCAATCGCAAAGACCGCCGCCTCGTGATGCGGTGCCTGCCGATAGTGCAAAGCGAAAGCCATGCCCTTCTCTTCCAGTTCAGTGCCCGGAAGCGACTCAAGCGCCGAGGAGAGTTGAGTGTGTAACGCCTTAATTAAGGTCTCAGGAAGTGATACAACGTGCAGTTGATCATGGATATCGCGGCGCTCCGCTCCGTGTACACCGGCTAGCGGAAAGTGGTAAGGACTGGCGAGCACGTCCAGCTCGGCCATTGAGCGCCCTGAAATCAATGCCAATGCGCCCTCGTTCAGTCTTGAGAGCTGCTGCAAATTCTCTAGCACCGTATCCGGGACGACCACGTCGTCAGGATGCGGCTGGATCCCGGCGAGCGTCCCGTCGAGGTCAAAAAAGAAAGCATATTTTCCGGGCAGTACAGGCGGTGCGGTTAACAAGTCAGCCACCCTTTTCCTCCTTACGGTTTACGAGAGGTAAACGCCTTTACCTCTTTCATAGCCATGTAAGTATAGACAGTGTGACGTGGCTCGCCATTTGACAACCGCCCCGCCAGTATTACTGGCGAGGCGGTTAAGGGGTCAACTATGGTTATAAGTTGAGCAATAAAAGGTGGGGAAAAGGACTAAACGGTACGCTTCGCTTTTTGCTTGTAACGGTCGAAAATCACGGCTGCCAGCAGGATCAGGCCACGCACGACGTACTGCGAGAACGGCGAAATATTCAGCAGGTTCATGGCGTTCTCTACGGTGCCCAAAATAAGGATACCGGCCACAACATATGAGATTTTTCCGATGCCACCCTTGAGGGAAACGCCCCCTAAAACGCAGGCCGAAATGACGATCAGCTCGTAACCAATAGAGGTCATCGGCTGGCCGCTGGTCATGCGCGACGCAAGAATAATTCCCGCGGCGGCAGAAACCAGCCCTGAGAGCACAAAGATAATAATCTTGGTTCGCACTACCGGCACCCCGGCCAGACGAGCGGCCTCTTCGTTACCGCCAATCGCCAGCGTATTGCGGCCAAAGGTGGTCCGGTTGAGCAGGAAGCCGAACAGGATCAGGCAGGCCACGGTCAGCCAGATTGGCGCAGGCAGCCCCAGCCAGTTGGCGTAACCCAGGGTAAAGAAGCGCTCGTCTTCAATCCCAACAGCTTTACCGTCGGAGATGATATAGGCCAGCCCGCGGACAATTTGCATCGTCGCAAGCGTGGTGATCAGAGCGTTAATCTTCAGGCGTGCGATAACAAACCCGTTCACCAGACCGCTGATGACGCCGAGTAGCAGACCGGCCAGAACGCCAATCCACAGGCTCTCCGTCATGTTGATCACCACTGCCGTCGTGACGCCCGCACAGGCAATCACCGACGCTACCGACAGGTCAAAATCGCCGGAGGCCAGACAGAACAGCATCCCGCAGGCCACCATCCCGGACATGGAAATGGCCAGCCCCAGCCCCTTCATATTAATGAAGGTGGCAAAGTTAGGGACAAAGATCGCGCAGGCGAGGAACAGCGCGGCAAAGACCACAAGCATGCCGTACTGATCCCAGATACGCCCAACGCTCAGCGCCGACTTCGACTTCGGCGCTCCGGATGTAGTAACAGAGGACATCATTAACTCCTTACTCAGGCGACAGCCTGGCTGACTTTAGGCATGGCGAGGTTCAACGCCTGTTGTTCATTCGCCTGTTCATGAAGTAATTCACCGGCAATTTCGCCTTCACGCATCACCACAATGCGGTCGGCCACGCCAAGCACCTCCGGCAGATCGCTGGAGGCGAAGAGCACCGCCACGCCGCGTTTTGCCAGCTCATAGATCACGTTATAAATCTCGTGTTTTGCCCCCACATCGATACCGCGCGTCGGCTCATCCAGCAAAATGACCTTCATATCTTCGGACAGCCAGCGGCCTAAAATCGCCTTCTGCTGGTTTCCGCCTGAAAGATTCATGATCAGCTGTTCCGGACCCGGCGTTTTAATATTCAGCGAGCGAATATGGTGGTCGGCATTGCTCGACTCCCAGCCATCGTTTATCAGGCAGCCTGCGCGAATAAACTTGCGGCGAGCGGAAATATTGATGTTGTCGCGTACCGAATGCACCGGAATAATCCCCTCGGCTTTACGGTCTTCCGGGCAGAGCATCATGCCCGCCCCGATCGCGTGGGCCGGTTTCTGGATATCGACCCGTTCACCATCAATAGAAACCTGCCCTTCGGTAATACGGGTTCCGCCGAACAGGCCTTTCATTAATTCACTGCGCCCCGCCCCCACCAGACCAAACAGGCCGACAATTTCGCCGCTGCGAACGGATAACGAAATCGGCGTGCGCACGCCCGGCGCTTTGACGCTGTCCAGGCGCAGACGTTCAGGGCCATACTGACGAGGCTGCCAGTGATAAATATCACCCAGCTCGCGTCCGACCATCGCCTGAACAAGCTGGTCATGGTTAACCTGCTGCATGTCGGTAAAGGTGCGCACATAGCGCCCATCTTTAAAGACGGTGATGGCGTCGCTCAGGGCAAATATCTCTTCCATGCGGTGCGAGACATACAAAATCGTACGGCCTTCCTGACGCAATTCGCGGATCACGCGGAACAGATTTTCTATTTCACGCGCAGAGAGCGAACTGGTGGGCTCATCGAAGGCGATAATTCTGGCGTTACGCGCCAGCGCCTTGGCAATTTCAACCATCTGCCACTGGCCGATGGAGAGATATTTCAGCGGCGTCTGGGGATCGACGTCCAGACCCAGGTGTTTAAGCTGCAGCCCCGCTTCATAATTAAGTAGCGAACGATTTACCACGCCGCCTTTGTGCGGGAGCTGTCCTAAATAGATGTTTTCCGCCACGGTCATCTCAGGAATGAGGTGCAGCTCCTGATAGATGATCGCAACCCCGGCATTGAGCGCCGCCGTGGTATCGGCAAACGCCACCTCTTCGCCGCGAATGGCCAGCGTGCCGGTCGTAGGCGCGTAGTTGCCGCTGAGGATCTTCAACAGCGTGGATTTCCCCGCGCCGTTTTCCCCCATCAGGGCGTGAACCTGGCCGGCATAGCAGTCGAAGCTGATATCGGTCAGCGCGTTAACACCGGGGAAAGTTTTCCCGATGCCGCGAAAAGAGAGATACGGATCAGACTGTCGCATAACGTCTCCGTGATTCCTGTAGTGTGTACGTCTGGCCCCTCACGAAGCATGAGGGGCACAATCACCGCGTATTACTTACCGCCCAACCCTTTTTTCGCCAGCTCCTCTTTGAAGTTGTCGCGGGTAATCAGCACCACGTCGGTCACTTCGGTAAATTTCGGCGGTTCGGCCCCTTTGGTTACCCAGTTGTAGAGCATCTCACTGGATTTGTAGCCGTGAACGTCCGGGCTCGGCAGCAGAGAACCGTAGAAGCCGGTAGCCTGCGCTTTGGACAGCTCGCTGACGGCGTCAACGCCGTTGATGCCAATCCCGATCACGTCAGGCGCCTTGAAGCCCTGGCCTTCCGTCGCGCGTACCCCGCCCAGCACGGTGTTGTCGTTCATGCCGACCACCAGCCAGTGTTTGACCTCCGGATGCTGGACCAGCATAGAGTTCGCGGCGTCGAAAGCGCCCGGGATATCGTTGGATTTGGTTGGGACTTTATAGATCTGTTTTTCCGGGAAACCGGCCGCTTTCAGCGCATCCATTGAACCGGTAGTACGACGACGGGCGGTGTCCAGCTCGTCAGCCGTGATAGCCATTACCGCGGTCTCTTTGACATCCCAGCCGCGCTTTTGCATCTCTTTATAGAGCTCCTGGCCCTGGCGTTCGCCGATTTTTGTCGCCGCCATCATGACCAGCGGGACGGTGTCCATCGGCTTGCCTTTGGCGTTAACGAACTGATCGTCAACCGCGATGACCTTCATATCGTAACCGCGCGCTTTCGCCGCGATTGCCGACCCCAGCTTTGGATCCGGGGTACAGATAACGAAACCTTTTGCACCGCTGGCCGCCAGGCTGTCGATGGCGTTCAGGGTTTTTTCGCCGTCAGGCACGGCGATTTTAATGACTTCAAAACCTAAATCTTTCCCGGCTTTATCTGCGAATTTCCACTCAGTCTGGAACCAGGGCTCTTCGGGCTGTTTTACCAAAAAACCGAGTTTTAAATTCTCAGCGATAGCGGATTGTGACATAACGGCAGCCAGACCGATGGCCGCCAGCGCTTTAGTAAATTTGTGCATGGTAAACTCCAGCTTTAGCATTCTTTTCTGTAGGGAATAAGTGCGTGCTTCTTATTTAATCGGACTTAAAACAAGGCATTAGCGCTTACCTCGTCATAAGCGTTATTGCTGGTGATAGTTTTAGCGGGAAATTAATCATCCATAAGAGAGCCCCATCACACCGCAGAATTACAGTAATTGCGTACATAAATTCAGCGAAAAATGACATAAAAAAGGCGGGATTTGTCAGACAAATAGAAAGGGGTTAAGCAGAATTATCCATAAGATTAGCCAAGATATCCCTGATGCCCCTCAGCGGGCAAAACGCAGCTGGCGTTAAAGGGGTTCAACATGTTTTTCATCAAGAATGTACAACGCACCTGTAAAAACGTTATTTCGCAGAAATTGATTTAGCGCAATTTTATTGGCACATCATATATTCGAAACGATTAAACCGTATTTCTCTTTTTCTCGGAATAATATTCCAACTTAATATTTCCGAAAGAGTAACAGTGTGCCTTAACGGTAAAAACCCTTAATTATTATCTTATTAAGTCACATTCAATTCATGGCGAGCTAATTGTATTTATGTACTATATTAAACTTTGTAATGTATGGTAAATACAGCCTGATTAAGAGTTTTCTTAGACTCAAGACAAGGGTATGCTTATTTATATCGAACACAGGAAGTGAATTTCGGTCGACTTCGGTCACGGCAGAATGTCTATTTCTGCTCTTTTCTTCGTATTTGCCTGGCGCTCAGGTTAAGCAACGGACATCACGTCCCACAGTCAATAAGGATATGAGTATGGCTACCCAAACGATGATGCAAAAACTTAACGCGCAGATGAACCTTGAGTTCTACGCCTCGAACCTGCACCTTCACTTAAGTGCGTGGTGTGCCGAGAATAGTCTTACGGGGTCTGCTACATTCTTTCGCTCGCAGGCGCAAAGTAACGTCACCCATATGATGCGTGTCTTCAATTTTCTGAAAGCCGCAGGGGCAAATCCTGTCGTTAAAGCCCTTGATGGGATCAATGAAAACTACTCCTGCCTGGAAGAACTGTTTCAGAAAACGCTTGAAGAGTACGAGCAACGCTGCAGCACGCTCAGCAAACTGGCCGATGAAGCCAAAGCGCAGCAGGACATTACGACGCTCAAATTCTTACGTGATATGGACAAAGAGCAGCAGCAGGATGGCATGCTGCTGAAGACGCTGGCGGATGAGATCCATAATGCGCAGCAGGCGGGTTTATGTCCTGAGCAAACCGACCGTCATCTGCTCGACATTGTGGCGGTACAGCACCACTGAGTTTTTAATTTGCTTCTGCACGGGGTAAGGCACGAAATAATCCCCTCGCCCCTCTGGGGAGAGGGGAACATACGGCTGTAGTGGTCATTCCGTTCACTTTATGTTCCTTGCCACTCTGTAACGACATAACCGGTGAACGTGCCAGGGTGGCTCAATCGCCACCACCCTGGCAACCCGGGCTCCCGGCGGTAAATCGCCGCTTCGCGGTACCCTCAGCTTATTCCTTCAGGCTTTCGGGTCGGGCATGAGCCTGCATCCCTACAGGCCACGCCCTCTCGGCGCATCCCTGCGCCTCGCCCCGGCCTTACGGAATCGCTTCGGCGATTTACAGCCGGACCAGGACGTCGCTGTTAGTTTTTAATTTGATTAAAACACCTTGAATCGCTGTTGAATGTGAATTTACGTCCCATACGAAATAAAGTCCCCTTCCCATCTCCAACCTTCTGCTTTTGCTGAAATTTAACAAATCAGATCTGGCTCCCAATGATTAACCACACAACGTGTGATGATTTATTTAGTTACATAATCATTGACGAGGGAGCATCATGATCACCATTGAGTTTGTTGTCATTCTCCTCTGCCTGCTGACGGGTACGCGTTTCGGCGGTATGGGGCTTGGGTTAATCAGCGGCATTGGTCTTTTTATTTTATGTTTTGTCTTTGGTCTGCAACCGGGTAAACCGCCGGTTGACGTTATGCTGACCATCCTTGCGGTGATAGGTTGTGCGGCTACGCTGCAGACTGCGGGCGGCCTCAACGTCATGATGCAGTTTGCTGAACGCCTGCTGCGCAAACACCCGCAGCACATCACCCTGCTCGCCCCTTTCACCACCTGGATGCTGACCTTTCTGTGCGGCACCGGCCATGTGGTCTACACCATGTTCCCCATCATTGCGGATATCGCCCTGAAAAAAGGGATCCGCCCGGAGCGCCCTATGGCCGTGGCATCGGTGGCATCACAGATGGCGATTACGGCATCCCCCGTTTCCGTTGCCGTTGTGTCGCTGGTGTCCATCCTGGCGGCCCAGCATGGGATCGGCCACGCGTGGGGGATCCTGGAAATTCTCGCCGTGTCGGTTCCCGCTTCGCTTTTCGGCGTAGCCATTGCGGCCCTGTGGAGCTTACGCCGTGGGAAAGATTTGGCGGACGACATTGAGTTTCAGGAAAAGCTAAAAGATCCTAAGCAGCGCGAGTTTATCTACGGCGGTACGGAGACGTTAATGAATCAGCGTTTCCCTAAACAGGCCTACTGGTCCACGTGGATTTTCTTTGCTGGTATTGCCGTGGTCGTTTTGCTGGGGGCATTCCCGGAACTGCGCCCCGCCTTTGAAGTGAAAGGCAAAATGACGGCGCTGTCGATGAACCTTGTCATTCAGATGATGATGCTAATTGCGGGCGCCGTGATGCTAATGGCCTGTAAGGTTAATGCGTCGGCCATTTCCAACGGCGCGGTGTTCAAGGCCGGTATGGTCGCGATCTTCTCGGTGTTCGGCGTGGCGTGGATGAGCGATACCTTTTTCCAGGCGCATCTCGACGAGTTAAAGCTGGCGCTGGAAGGCGTGGTGAAGAGCCACCCGTGGACGTATGCCATTGTGCTGTTTCTGGTGTCAAAACTGGTGAACAGCCAGGCGGCTGCGCTGACGGCCGTTGCGCCAATGGGCCTCATGCTGGGCATCGACCCGAAAATGCTGATCGCCTTTTTCCCGGCGTCCTACGGCTATTTTGTCCTGCCGACCTATCCCAGTGATTTGGCCTGCATCGGCTTTGACCGTTCAGGCACCACCCGCATCGGCAAATTTATCATCAACCACAGCTTTATTCTGCCTGGGCTGATTGGAGTAAGCTGCGCGTGCGCGGCGAGCTACCTGCTGGTCCAGACGTTCTTTTAACAGCATCAAAGGGCGACACGTGCCGTCGCCCCTTTCCCTGTTTTAGTGGGACTCACCCTGCGGCGTGAATCGCAGCTCAATCAGCGCGATGGCTTTCTGGATCGCACGAAGCGTAACCGGGTCAGCGGCAGCAGGATGGCTGGCGAAATCGATGTTTTTCAGCTGCGTAGACATCTTCTCGCGCACTTCAACCGGCGCAATCACGTCCAGAACATCAAGGATTTGTTTGATAACCAGCTGACAGGCGACAACGTCAGAGACCAGTTCCTGATCGGCGCTCAGGTTTTGTGACATGGGTTTTCTCCTTATTTAAAGGCCGCCATAGTAGCAAAACACGCCCCCTGACATCTTCCCTTCATCGCCTGCAGGTACAAAAAAACCCGCCGAAGCAGGTTTTTTTATCAGAACATGGCGCCTGGCGGCACGTCTTTGAACGTGCGGCAGTAATTGGCCCACATGCTTTTCAGGATTTTGCGCAGTTTCACGATGATGCTCCATTAACTTGTTATACAACTTTATTGTCAACGTGTTTATAATATGACCATCATCACAAAAATCAATCATTTTGTGATACTCATCACATTTTTATCAGAGTTTGGCCTGATAGCGCTCCCCTCTCACCCGTTGCGAAGAGTGAGGGCAGATTGTCCGGCTATTCCAGGCATTGCAGCGGGCATCTGCGGGTACGATAAGCTATTTCCATCCACTCAGAGCGAACCATGAAAAGAGTCATTGTAGCCGGCACAATCCTGCTGCTCGCGGGGTGTAGTATCAACCGCCAGGCTGAAGTCAGCAGCCGCGACGCGCCGAACGGCATCGTCCGCCTCGACTACGGCCAGGCAGCGCTGCAAAATGCGTATTCCGATGAGTATGTGAATAACGGCACGGCAGCAAAAGCGTGTCAGAGCATGGGGTATGCCACTGCCTCAGCCTATGGTCAGCCCATTAAAACCTGCACCCTGACGAGTGGCTCTTTGTGTCTGAACGAGAGCGTGACTATCCAGTATAAATGTATGGGTTACGCCGTTAACCCTAAGACAAATAATCCCTGGTATTAATCAACGCTGCCAGCGTTTGCTGGCAGTTTATTTCATTACGAACAAAAACAATTCTCATTAATAAATTATAAAAATCGCCAGTGCGTTTTATTCCCATTCGTATTTTAAATAAATAAAATAAAAAATTTACGTTTTGCAAATAATTAAATAACAAATTATAGTGTCGCTCATTGTGAACCAGAAATAATAATCCGGAGCGTCACCATGCTGAAAACTGAAATGATCGACAAGCTCAACGCACAAATGAACCTTGAGCTTTTTTCATCCCTGCTCTACCAGCAGATGAGCGCCTGGTGCAGCTATCACAGCTTCGAAGGTGCGGCCGCGTTTTTGCGTCGTCACGCTCAGGAAGAGATGACCCACATGCAGCGTCTGTTTGATTATCTTACGGATACGGGCAGCCTGCCGCGCATTGAAACCGTGGCTTCACCTTTTGCTGAGTATAATTCTCTCGATGAACTCTTCCGCGCCACCTACGAGCACGAGCAGCTGATCACGCAGAAAATTAACGAACTGGTCCACGCCGCGATGACCAGCCAGGATTATCCAACCTTTAATTTCCTGCAGTGGTATGTCGCTGAACAACACGAAGAAGAGAAGCTGTTTAAATCCGTACTGGATAAATTGTCTCTGGTGGGGAAATCCGGCGAAGGTCTTTACTTTATTGATAAAGAACTTTCCACCCTCGATACGCAGAATTAATTTCAGCGCGGTGCCGAAAACCGGCACCGCGTTAATTTACATACACCCCGCACAGCTGGTGCAGCGCCAGTCATGAGGATTCACCGCCTGGTAAAAATAGCGGTAGCTGGACGTCTCCAGCGGAATACCCACCTCGAAGAACATATCCGTTAACCAATCGACATTCTCAACGATCCACTCATCTTCCTGTAAGCCTTGTGCAAAGGTTTGATCTTCAGGATCGATAACCGAATAGATTGCCCAGGTGCCCATATCCTTTTCGCGGCGGGACTCGGGAAGTATCAGGGGTTGGTTCTGCCAGCTGATTATCCAGTGGCCATGGCACAACAGGTTACCTCCCCGACTCCATGCCGCGGTGAAGGGATTCTCTCCAGCCATAAAACCCTCACTTAATTTGATAATTTATATTTATTGTTTACGTTACGCCGAAATATCGCCCAGCAATATTGCCCTTATGAAGTAGGCATCCACCTAAAAAGGATCAGAGCACCAATAATCCGTAAATTATTCATTACACTACTTGTAACGGTGATTTGACGAATTACGGCTTTTCCCTTACTCTGCGCCGCAGATTTTGTCGCGGTTAAGCATCGTTGTAGAGGAAAGCGTGAAAAACAGAACCCTGGGAAGTATTTTTATCGTCGCCGGAACGACAATTGGCGCAGGAATGCTGGCCATGCCCCTGGCGGCCGCGGGCGTAGGATTTGGCATGACCCTGGTACTGCTGGGGACGCTCTGGGTGCTGATGTGTTACACCGCCCTGCTGCTGCTTGAGGTTTACCAGCACGTCCCCGCCGACACCGGCCTGGGTTCACTTGCGGCGCGCTATCTGGGACGCTACGGCCAGTGGATAACCGGCTTTAGCATGATGTTCCTGATGTACGCCCTGACCGCCGCCTATATCAGCGGCGCCGGGGAACTCATCGCCTCCAGCGTCAACGACTGGTTTGGCTCTGACATTACCCCTGCGACGGGGGCTATCTTCTTTGCGCTCATCGGCGGCGGCGTGGTCTGCGTGGGGACATCGCTGGTCGATCTGTTTAACCGCTTTCTGTTCAGCGCCAAAATTCTCTTCCTGATTATCATGCTGGTGCTGCTGGCGCCGCACGTGCATAAGGTCAACCTGCTGACGCTGCCGCTGGAAAAAGGGCTGGCGCTTTCCGCGATCCCGGTCATTTTCACCTCGTTTGGCTTCCACGGCAGCGTGCCGAGCATCGTCAGCTATATGAACGGCGATATCCGCAAGCTGCGCCGCGTCTTTGTTATCGGCAGCGCGATCCCGCTGATCGCCTATATTTTCTGGCAGCTGGTGACGCTGGGCAGCATTGACTCCTCAACCTTTATTGGGCTGATGGCGCAACACGCTGGCCTGAACGGCTTTTTGCTGGCGCTGCGCGAGGTTGTTACCTCCCCGCACGTGGAGCTGGCGGTACACCTGTTTGCCGACCTGGCGCTGGCAACCTCGTTCCTGGGCGTGGCGCTCGGCCTGTTTGATTATCTGGCCGATCTGTTCCAGCGCCGCAATACCGCGGCCGGACGGTTGCAGACGGGGGCCATCACCTTCCTGCCGCCGCTCGCTTTTGCGCTGTTTTATCCACGCGGGTTTGTGATGGCGCTGGGGTATGCGGGGGTAGCGCTCTCTATCCTGGCCCTGCTGCTCCCTTCCCTGCTGGCGTGGAAAAGCCGCCAGCAGCATCCTCAGCAAGGGTATCGCGTGGCGGGAGGAAAACCGCTGCTGTGCGTGGTGTTTTGCTGTGGTGTGGTGATTATTCTGGTGCAGATGTTGATTGCAGCCGGGATGCTGCCGGAAGTGGGATAACAAAGGTTTAAGGGGAAACTATCCGCTTTCATAGGGAAAGATTCCCCTTTAATAAATCCCTTATATCCTGATCATAACCATCCAGTGTGCTGTCGTTAAAATCATTTGTTCATTCATCATCACATCCCCATGTGCTCATAAGCTTTGTCACCATAATACCAGGTAAACAATGCCCCCATCCCAATGAATAAACCTATTAACAGAACCGCCATTATCGTTATAAACCAGCCGGACAGAGTTTTACCGTCGTCACCAGCGCTGGCAATGATTAACATCAGCCCAAAAAACAACATCAGACCGCCAATCCCGCCAGCTTGCCACGGCAACGTATATCTTTTTTCTTCGGGGTAATCGGGTTGGCAGGTCAACCGGGAGGATAGCGCGGCCATGGCAAAATGGTTCTGTGCGGACGCGGCCACAAGCTGATCGCCCTGCCCGTACATAATCGCATCAGCGGCCAGCGTCAGCATCAGCCACTGATAACCGGCAGAGCGCTCACCGAACGATGCTTCAAGCTCCAGCCTGTCCGGCACCACTTTGTTCTCGTCCAGCACTTCCAGCAGCGGATACTTCTCTGTGCGGGATAACCCGGTATACCAGAGTTGCTTAGGCTTGCTGACGGTTTCTGTCCTCAGATAAACGGGCATTTTACTTTCTACGTCTGTGACACCCGTCATCGGCTGATAAAAATAAACCGGTTTTTCTCCTGCTGTTTTGACGTAGTCGTTCGTGAAGAGAAGTGCCGTAACATTTTCCATCTGTTTAGATGCTTCTTCGTCAGAATGCAGATCGACGCAGATAAGCAGCCGTTTAACGACGTAGCTTTTCGACAGATTTATCCATTCCGTGACTTGCGTATAGTCCGGGCATTCAGGTAAAAAAGTGATTTTCTTCGTCGCGATCGCAGAACGTTCAAGCACGCGCCGGAGTTCATCGCTACAGGATTCATCCCCGCCCCGAACCCACACCAGCGCTTCAATCTGCTGGTACCGAGAAAGTTTCCCTGCCATGGGCTCCAGAACGCGGGATACTGCCTGCCCGGCCCTCGTGAAATCGAACGATTCTTCCAGCTCGATTTTCAACGGCATTTTAGCGGCCAGCGGAAACTCTCCCTCAAGTTTCAGCATTCTCAGTGCCAGTTCCTTTGTTGCCTTTGGTGGAGTGAGTACGGACCAGCCAGCAAGGGTAATATTCCCCCTGGCAAAGCTGACAACCTTGTATTCCTGCCGGGCGGCAATCAGCAGCCTCGTTTCCATGTAGTGCCTCATGCCGTGATACACGACAGACCACATCTGAACGAACCCCGTCAGAAAAACAACCGGAATAACAACGGACTGGGCAAGAAAATCGAGATCAACATGTTTATTACCCGGCCAGGTGACTGCCCGAACAGCAATACCGATAATCACGACGATCACATATAAGATAAATACTGCCAGATAGGGGTAGTCGTCTTTAAATTCGTCCTGCTTAGGATACAACCACCAGTTCATCACACAGCCCCCGCAACAGGTAGCGTGGTCCGGATAGCACAACCACACGCCGCTTTACAGCCGTCCACGACCACGCCGCGGTCATTCATCGTCCAGGTTGGGTGGCATTCATTGATAGGGAACGTTCCTTTATGCTCCGTACACGTCACTTCATCGCCTTTCAGAGCCACAGGCAGGCCCATAAATTGCGCGCCTGACGCCTTAATTACTTTCCCGCCGCTCACCAGCGGGTCATTGAGTCGAATTACGCCGTTCATTAGTATCCTTTCCTTCCTGCATCCATATCGCAACGCATGTGCTCCCAGCCGGTATAGCCTTTTACTTCCGGAACCTTATCGGGCAGCCCCTGATATTTTTTCATTTCTTTTAAGCCTGTTTGGTCTAACTCACCATTAGTTATATAGAGCGTTCCCCATGACCAATCGCTGAATGATTTAGGCATTTGTAAAGGCTTATAATTTTTATCTAAACCAATATTGATATAATCTTTACTTTTAAAACCGGGATCATCGAATGGCTTAGATGACATATATATGAAGTCACGCTGATTTTTGTTTCCTCCATCATATGGCTTAATGACCAAATAACCTTGGTCATTAATAACTGCAAATGAAATAGCGTTTTGCTGATCAGGATGAACAGACTGATTAGACCACGCCCTCAATCTAATTTCTAAACTTTCTGGCGCAAACACAGCTATTTGCCAGTTTTTCCCATAGTCTTTTGAAATGATAAATTCCGATACATTTTTTGTCGGTACGGCAATATATTTTTCTGATGGGTGAATATATGTTTTAGAAAAAATTTGATAAAATTGACTCACAGGCTCGGTATGAATGCCCCGTTTTGTATCCGTATACCAGAGTTCGCCCTCGCAGTTCCAACCCTTCAGCTCCAGATAGCGATGATCATCAAAACGGTAAACCACCTGTGTTGGCGGTTCTGAAGCCTTACAAGCCGCCGCAAATAAAACAGCAATAGTAATAATCCCTACACATAATCCTTTCATGCTTTATCGCCCCGCATCCATATCGCACCGCATGTGGTCCCATCCGGTATAACCTTTTACTTCCGGCACTTTATCGGGGAGGTCCTGATAGTTCGTTTTAAACTGGACAGTGTCTTCTTTTAGACCTTGTTTGGTGATGTAATCCAGCCCCCAGGCAGGACCAGAAGAATTAGGCTTTAGGTGATGTATAGCGCCATCTGACGCGGTATATGTAATCACAGATCCACCGGGCAGAGTACGCGGGTCATCAAACGGCTTTGACGACATATACAGCCGGTGTTTCGTCTGTAAAAAACCCTGATCGTTGACGACTGTGAAAGAAAGAACGTCGTCGTAATAAGGGGCATTACTTCCATCAGGTTCATTTTCTCCCGATGACATTGATGCACCACCTTTTACCCACGTTTGTCCATAGTCTTTCGATACTGAAAAACCACCCGTTACATTCCCCCACCAGGGAATGGCAATATAGCGTTCTGAAGGATGCACAAATTTTTTCGTGAAAATTCGATAAAATTGACTGGCTATTTGCGAATGAATGCCTTTCTTAGCATCGACATACCAGAGTTCTCCTTCACAGTCCCAGCCCTTCAGCTCCAGATAGCGATGGTCATCGAAACGGTATACAACCTGCGTCGGTGGCTCTTTCGCCTGGCAACCAACTGCCATAAATACAGCTGCAGCTGTAAGACTTGTCCATAATCCTTTCATGTTATCGCCCCGCATCCATATCGCAACGCATATGATCCCAGCCGGTATAACCTTTTACTTCCGGCACTTTATCGGGGAGGTCCTGATAGTTCGTTTTAAACTGGACAATATCTTCTTTCAGACCTTGTTTGGTGATGTAATCCAGCCCCCAGGCAGGACCAGAAGAATTAGGCTTTAGGTGATGTATAGTGCCATCTGACGCGGTATATGTAATCCCAGATCCACCGGGCAGAGTACGCTGGTCATCAAACGGCTTTGACGACATATACAGCCGGTGTTTCGTCTGTAAAAAACCCTGATCGTTGACGACGGTAAAAGAAATAATATCGTCGTAAGGAGGTGATGAATCACCATTAGGTTCATTTTCGCTGGGAGCAAACGAAGAAGGATACCAGGTTTGCCCATAATCTTTCGAAATCATGGAGCCGGGAGAATCCCAAGTGGGAATTGCAATATAACGTTCTGAGGGATGAATAAATTTTCGGGTAAATATCCGATAAAATTGACTCACAGGCTCGGTATGAATGCCCCGTTTTGTATCCGTATACCAGAGTTCGCCCTCGCAGTTCCAACCTTTCAGCTCCAGATAGCGATGATCGTCAAACCGATAAACCACCTGCGTCGGCGGCTCTTTCGCCTGGCAACCCGCTGCTATAAATACAGCTGCAGCTGTCAGACCTGTGCATAATCCTTTCATGCTTTATCGCCCCGCATCCATATCGCACCGCATATGGTCCCAGCCGGTATAACCCTTTATTTCCGGTACCCTGTCAGGAAGATCCTGATAGTTGGCTTCATGACTCATTATTTTTCCAACAAGTCCTTCTCGCGTGAAGTAAATCAATCCCCAAGCCCATCCTGGTGCTTCCGAAGTAATACTGTCTTTTTCCCCATTAGCAAGGCTATAAAAAATACCTGGGCCTCCAGGTAAAATACGCGGATCATCAAACGGCTTTGATGACATATACAGCCGGTGTTTCGTCTGTAAAAAACCCTGATCGTTGACGACTGTGAAAGAAAGAACGTCTTCATAAGGAGGACCATCATCACCATTTGGCTCATTGTGACCGGGTGCAATACCTACAGAATGCCAGGTTTGTCCGTAGTCTTTGGACACCATAAACCCACCAGCGCCCCAGCCTGTTATTGCAATATATCGTTCTGAGGGATGGATAAATTTGCGGGTAAATAATCGGTAATACTGGCTGACCGGTTCGGTATGAATACCTCTCTTTGTATCCGTGTACCAGAGTTCACCTTCACAGTCCCAGCCCTTCAGTTCCAGATAACGGTGGTCATCAAAACGGTAAACTACCTGGGTCGGCGGTTCTTTCGCCTGGCAACCAGACCCTATAAGTACCGCAACTAAGGCCATACCCGTTGTGTATTTCAGACTCATATCTGTCTCCCTGTCATGATTCCCACCACGATTTTTGTTTCGTTATTCCCAGGTCACCGTCAGATTTTGACTTAGGCATATCCCACTGTAGATTTGCCACCTCCTGATTCCCTGCGGCCAGGTCACGGGACGGCTTAACCGTCGTAGCGTTGTTAAACTGGTTGACCACGCCGAACTCGCCTTTAGGCAGTACATCATTGGGTTTATTCATAAACCATTTGGTCAAGGCTTCATTCAATTTTCCTGATCGGTAATAGTCTCTAGCATGTTGATTGCCATTCTGCGGATCACGCCAGTCCGCGCGGTGCAGCAGATCTTCCCAGAATTTACCCGCTTTATAGTCGAACGCCCGGCACTGGCCGATTGCCAGGTCAAACGCCATCGCATGAGACGGCGCGTACTCGCTCGCCACGATAGAAGAATGCTGGCTGTAACTGACTGGATCTGCCTTCATCCATTCCTTTTCCAGTTCGTCGCGGGGACGAAGCCAGGTCAGCGTGACATTCAGAAAGTCCTTCGTTCCTGTCACCACCCCACGAATCACCCTGGTGTCATACCCGATACGCTCTTTCATCCCGAGTGTTTCGACCTGCAGCTCATCGTCTGTCAGTATATGGCCGGGACTCCAGCTGACGCCCTGGTAACGGCTGACGGCATACGTGGCGCTCTCCGTCAGTTTGATGGAATGGGCTTTTGCAGAATACGAAATGTAGGCATCCGGGCTGAGCGAATCGATGCCAGCGGTGTAAGGCTTATCGCTTGTTTTCTTATCGTTGTTGAGATGATTATTCTGCCCCTGGAGTGCAAAGATAAACGTCTCCGGCAATTCTTCCCCGTTCACAATCACGCCAGATCCCGAATCAGGATAATTGGTGCTTAAGGGTCCGCTGTAATCCGCATCCCCCGTCATGCGCGCAGGCAAAGTAAACTCTTTTCCTGTCGGAGCCAGCCCTACCTCACCATGCTGGTAAAAGACCCGCTGATATAAATTTGGAATATCGCCAGCGATAGTTTTGGGATGCCCCGCCAGCCAAAACCCTGAACGTTTGCCAGAGACACGACGCCATCATTAGGACAGAAGTAGTTATAGACTTTCCCGTTATTATCCCGGCAAAACCTGACGTCTTTGCGCAATGGATTATCGGACGGTTTACGCAGGGTGCAGGCCCCTTCCATTTCCTTCAGCGCAGCGTCATCAAGTACACCGCCTTTGTAATGCGTTGCCATCAGCCGACAGAAATTTTTAAACGTATCCTGCCGGGCTTTATCTGTCTGGTGATGGCCGGGCTGAATATTTTCCGCGGTGCGGGATTCCAGTGAATACGGGGAATGATTCAGGATGACACAGTTCACCGGCGTCAAACCCGCCTGCACCACCAGCATATTGGCAAGCATGGTGATGATCGTGCCCTGACTATGCGCCACAATGTTAATCACATCTTTTTTAGTTTCATCTTCGGTTCTGATCTGAATAATCAAATCAGCGAGGCGCTGAGCGGCAAAAAACTGGTAAATCCGGTGGGGGTTTTCATAGATGGGGTGAGTGTAATCCCCGTCATTCATATGCAGTGATGCAAATCCCGCAGCCGCCAGCGCCACACCGCCCGCCCCCGGCCCCAGCATGTCGGGAATATTGGTTGTGGCGTTCGCGAAGGTGCCGCCCCCTTTGGCAAAGTTCGCGTCAAGCGCATTACCAAAGTTATCGTTCTGGTACTTAAACGCACCTTTGCCGTCATTACCCAGATCGGCTTTTTTATCAGGGTTATCTTCCTGATAGGCATCGTACGGCAGGTGAGCCTGGTCTTTCAGCTTACCCACTTCATCCCGGTACCGCTTCTGATCTGCAACATAATCCGCATGGGTGACGGGCTTATACCCCCAGTAAAACGGGATAACCGGTGAACGGCCGGGACGGGTGATTCTGTATTCCCCCCATTCATGGGTGTAAAAGTCTGTGCGGCCAAGACGTTTACTCAGGCCCGCGATAATGCCCTTCTCCTGGTTCTGGTACGCTTCGCCTACATCATTCACGCCGTGGACCAGAATAACGATCCCCGGCATCGGGCGCGGTACGCCCACACGGCAGGTCTGAGCGACTTCCCCCAAATCCCTGTGTACAGGAATATCCCCTTCTGATATTACCCGTGGCGCATACGGGCTTTTTCTCGCTTCCGTCATTACAGTAACTCCATTTTGTAGGTATCCAGGTCATCGGCATCGAGTAACGATGAATGACCGTTGCTGTCCGTAACACCCTCAACCACGTTTCCGGCCGAGCTGGTCAGCCTGAATTTTTTGTTTGCGAGAATTTGCTCCGGGTCGTCTCCGGCGTGCAGCTGGTAGCGGAGTTTAAATGCGCCCTTATTGAACGGCGGGACCGTGACCTGCGCGCTTTCCGGACCGTCATACTTCAGGTTGGGTCCTTTCAGTTCGATTCCCGTTGGCGAAAAGATGGTGACCAGTCCGTTCGGACTGACTCGGATCCCGCCGCCGCCACAGACCAGCTGTATGCCCTGTTTGGCGCTGCCGTTCAGCTTCCCGGCAGTGCTCGCCATCGTGAAATCTTTCTGCGAGAGCATGTGCATGGCACCACGCTGGGCCTGCGTCGTGATATCCCCGGCACCGGCAATTATCTTGATGCCGAGCTTGCGGACGAACAGCGAGAGTTTTTCCCCCACGGCCAGCGAGAATTTTTTCACCACGTTCACGCTGGCATCCTGTCCTGCTGTTGCGATCAGGTCTTTCCCGGCGGACAGCTGCAGGCTCTGCGGGGTGACGTGTGCGGCACCTTTTTCGGCATACGCCAGAATGCCCGGCCCTGTCAGCTGGTTCATCACCTGAGCCAGCTGGTTTTGCCGATCGGTATCCACATTCCCGGCACCGGCCGTTAACGCGCTTTGTTGCAGCGTCATCGCCAGCGACAATGCTTTTTCCAGCTGCGCGATGGCGGCCGTCATATCCAGCTGTTGGCCCTGCGCGCGGGGCTGGGCCTCTGTGGTAATGAGCACCCCTTTGGCGGCACGCAGCGCCATCCAGTCATCGGTGCGGGCTTCCACGCCCTGCCCGCGTTTTTTCCCCGTGGCATCGACCAGGTGGCCGACGCTGACCTGTCCCTTGCCGTGCTCCGTGGAAATCTTGATATGTTCCTCACCCCGGCGATCCTCAAGGCGGATTTTGTTCGAGGCGGCCGTGCGGATCACGTTGCGGGTATCGTTGCGGTTTGTGACCAAATCCGGATGGCTGCCGTCATGCATGACGTGCGCGATATACGGCCTGTCCGGGTCGCCGCCTTCAAAGGCGACTGCCACCTCCGTCCCGTCCAGCAGCGGGAAGTGAAAACCAAACACATCCCCGCCGTACGGTCTGCCCAGACGCATCAGCGCACTTTCAAAGCCGTCACGTTTTTCATCAAGGTCAAAATCAAACTTCACGCGGTAGCGGCCCTGCGCATCGACTCCGGCATACGTGGGATCGCGATTAATGGCCGCCACGCGGCCGGGCACGGTTCCGGCTATCACCGGACGCGGCAGATAGTCCGGACGGTAGCTGTAGCCGTGCAGATAAGGAATGCCCTTCAGGATGGCGCGATAGTGCTCCGCGCGGCTGCCGGAGAGCGTCATCGTGGTGACAACGAATCCGGGCTTAAACCCGGCAGGAATATCTCCTGTCAGGTTAAACATCACGCCCGGCAGCAGTTCCGGATCGCTGGTCGTCAGCCCCAGCACGCTCTGATTGTTCAGCAGACGCTCATAGCGCAGGCGCGCGTAAAACGTAGCCGTTTCCGCCTCCTGCCCATAAAAGTCGCCTTCACTCAGAAAGTGATCGGCGTAGTGGTACTGTTTGCCGCGGGTTATCCCGTCAGGAATGTCGTTGTCGGTAATGGTTTTATCCGCCTGCGGAGAAAACGGATCGCGATAGTTATAGGTGCGGACCAGCACGTTTTCGGGAATGAGCTGGTAGCGCTCTTCGAGCCCGGTAACGTACTCTTCATGACTGGTCATGCCCGAATGACGGACATATGGCAGCTTTTTATCGCTGAAAACGTAGCGACGGCCCCCGTCACCAAAAATCACCACCGTTTCGGCCGGTACCTTGTCGTGATTTTCAAAGCGAAACCAGATCCCGACTTCGGCCAGCAGGCGGCGGATAAACTGGAGATCGGTTTCTTTCCACTGGATAACCATTTCCCGCAGCGGGTAGCTGAAGCCCAGCTGGTCGAAATCGATGTTGTAACCCTGAAAATGTCCGCTGTCCTTCATTAACTTCGTGACGAGCTCAGGCACCGTCATATCCATGTACACGGCCGAACGGTAATTTCGGTCCATCAGCGCCAGTTCATGCTCCAGCACGCATTCATACAGCGTTTCATCAGCGGACGACTTCAGACGGGAAAATGACGTGATTACGCCATTTATCTGCCGCACCGGCAGCCAGGGATCCTGATGATGCCAGCCTGCTCTCGGATTCGGGGCACGCAGAATAAACTCGGCTATCTGGTTAAGGACGTCTTTAACCGCGATGTTCGGTGTTGGGCTGGTAAAGCGAATAGTATAACGGTAAGGTTTACTGAGTTCTTCTTCCCCGCTAAACGAGTGAACATCAGATAAAACGGTTTTATTTCTGGGAAAATAAAGTAAATAACGATTCAGTGTATCCTGATATTGAACCGTGTCTGATTGTCCTGCCATCGTCAATTATCCTTTTGAACAACCGATAAGGTTAATCAAAATATACGCCCGGAGGCCGAACATTAAAACCTTATTTCACAGAAAGGGATAAAGGATTTAATTTATTCAACGCATAAATAAGCGCAAAATAAACATTCATGAGTCAAATGAAAAGATAAATACCAGAAAGATATATGACAATCCAAGAATACAACTAAGCACTTCAGGGTGTAGAGATCAAAGATATTCGATGAGCAACAATAGACATTCAGCTTATTCACGGTCTGATACGCCTTGCCATATAAGGGGCCTCGACGGCCCCTTATCTCGTTCACAGGTAAAGACCGTATTATTTTCTACTGGTCTTAAGGTGAACGAACCAATGCCACAAAAATGTTTCAGTGCAAACAGCAGCTCTTAAACTTCTTCCCGCTGCCGCAAGGACACGGATCGTTACGTCCGACCTTCGTGCCGTTCACCGTCGGCTTCTTCACTTCCGGCTGCTGCGGATTGTTTACCCAGTAGTTATACAGGCGCAGCGCCGCAGGCTGGATGCTTTCGATGCTGGAGATGTACTCCTCTTCGGACAGTTCATCCAGCTTCTCGCTGTTCTCTTCCGTCCCGTGCAGGGCAATCACGTCAAGATCGGCCTTCAGGGCTTCCGGCAAGGCTGACCAGTCCGTCAGCGCCACGCCGCGCATGTAGCCATAACACCACTCTTCCACCACGGTATAGCTCTCACCGTCCACGTCGTTATAACCGAACATAGGTTCAAACTGATCCGGGTACTCGCTCAGGCGCTCGGCGATATCGTTCATATGCTTAAAGCAGAGATCGATAAAACGGTTCATCTCACGATCGTTTTTCCAGCGCGGAATGTACTTCTCGCCACCCCACACCGCCACCAGCCAGGCATCTGGCTCAACGACAACAGGACCGGAAAGCACTGCGGTAAGCATGCCGTCCAGTTCGGACACGTCAATCACGGACGCGTCATCATGACCGTAAGACATTAACGTCTCTTCAAGCCACGCCATTTCGCTTTCATTCAATGGGCCTTCAGTCATCGCTGATACTCCTGCAAAAAAGGAAACGATCCTAACACATATCTCACTCCTCTCCGGGCTGAAGTTTAGGTCTTTATTGCTGCAAAAACGTGCAAATCGTGACCTTTGCACAACTTATGGGCTTTATTGTTAACGATATGTGATCTCCGCTGTAATTTCTTCTCCTCCCCTAAGGCGGCATAACGCGGGGCTCTATACTCAAACATGTCACATGCCCGTCAATGGGTTAACCATTCTGGCAACGTTTTTGCTTAACGTTCTTCGCGCTTCTCTGCGCAGGGAAATCTCGCCGTACTATGCAGGATGCCGTCTGTATCTTGTTCGTTTAGTGCATTTTGTTCTTGCTCGTGTTTCGGATTGGCTGCGCCGTCGGGCGTTCGGGTTTACGCCGTGGTGCAAAAACCTCTTTGCTAAGGAACATAATAATGTCGCTGAAATTAATCAGAACTCCTCTTTCTCTTGTGTTGGCCGGTTGCCTGGTGACGGCGTTTTCCGCCCGGGCAGATATTGTGATTGGCGTGGCCGGGCCGTTCACGGGTCCCAATGCGACCTATGGCGATCAGTACTGGCATGGCGCAACGCAGGCCGCTGAAGACATTAATGCCGCAGGCGGTATTAACGGCGAGAAGATCAAACTGGTTCAGGGGGATGACGCCTGCGAGCCCAAGCAGGCCGTCGCCGTCGCAAACCGTTTAGTTGACCAGGATAAAGTCAATGCCGTGGTCGGCCATTTCTGCTCATCTTCCACAATGCCCGCCTCCGAGGTGTACAGCGACGCGGGCATTATTTCGATTACCCCCGGCTCAACTAACCCGCTGATCACCGAACGCGGCATGAGCGATATGTTCCGCATGTGCGGCCGCGATGACCAGCAGGGTCAGGTGGCCAGCGACTTCATCATCGACAAGCTGAAAGCCAAGCGCGTGGTCATCATTCACGATAAAGACACCTATGGTCAGGGCCTGGCTGACGCCACCAAAGCGGCGCTGGCGAAGCGCGGGGTACAGGATGTGATGTATGAAGGGTTATCCCGCGGTGAAAAAGACTTTAACGCGCTGGTGACCAAGATCGGCGCGCAAAAACCGGACGTCGTATTCTTCGGTGGCTGTCACCCGGAAGCCGGCCCGCTGGTTCGCCAGATGCGTGAACAGGGCGTGCAGGCGAAATTCTTCTCCGGCGACTGTATTGTCAACGAAGAGATGGTGACCGCTGCGGGGGGCACGCAATATACCAACGGCATTTACATGACCTTCGGTAAAGACCCGCGCCTCATCCCGGACGGTAAAGCGGTTATCGAGAAATTCCGCGCAGGTAAATTCGAGCCGGAAGGTTACACCCTTTACTCCTATGCCTCCGTACAGGCCATTGCCGCGGCCTTCAAGGCCACCGGCGGCAAGGACTCCGCCAAAGCCAGCGAGTGGCTGAAAGCCAATTCCGTCGACACGGTGATGGGCAAAAAAGCCTGGGACAGCAAAGGCGATCTGAAAGTGTCTGACTACGTGGTTTACCAGTGGGACGACAAAGGAAAATATAAGGAAGTGCAGTAACGGGACGGAGTCACGCTCAACGTCGGCGGGCATGCCCGTCGGCGCGTAATAAACATCCGGCTGCGCGCATTGCGCAGCCTATAAAACGAGCGCGCTAAGATGAGTACATTCTTCCTGCAACAGTTAATCAATGGCTTAACGCTGGGCTCCGTCTACGGTTTAATCGCCATCGGCTACACCATGGTGTACGGCATTATCGGGATGATCAATTTCGCCCACGGCGAAGTGTATATGATTTCCGCGTATCTCTGCGCCATTGGCCTGGCGCTGCTCTCGTTCTTCGGTCTGCAGTCGTTCCCGCTGCTCATTCTCGGGACGCTGGTGTTCACCATTGTGGTCACCGGGGTGTACGGCTGGACCATCGAGCGTATCGCCTACAAGCCGCTGCGCAACTCGACGCGCCTGGCGCCGCTGATCTCCGCCATTGGGATGTCGCTTATCCTGCAAAACTACGCGCAGCTGAGCCAGGGTCCGCGTCAGCAAGGAGTGCCGACCATGCTGGACGGCGTGATTCGCCTGCATCTGGGCGACGGCTTCGTGCAGATAACCTACACCAAAGTGTTTATTCTGGTTGCCTCGTTTACCGGCATGCTGGTGCTCACCTGGATAATCAACCGTACCCGGCTGGGCCGGATGTGCCGCGCGGTACAGCAGGATCGTAAGATGGCCTCCATTCTGGGCATTAACACCGACCGGATTATTTCGCTGGTCTTTGTCATCGGCGCGGCGATGGCCGGTCTGGCGGGGGTGTTGATCACCATGAATTACGGCACCTTTGATTTCTACGTCGGGTTCGTGATCGGCATTAAAGCCTTCACTGCGGCGGTGCTCGGCGGCATCGGCTCCCTTCCCGGCGCCATGCTCGGTGGCCTAATCCTTGGCGTGGCGGAAGCCCAGTTCTCGGGCATGGTGAATTCGGACTATAAAGACGTCTTTTCGTTCGGCCTGCTGGTCATGATCCTTATTTTCCGTCCCCAGGGCCTGCTTGGGCGCCCGATTGTGGCCAAAGTGTGAGGGAGATAATGATGACATCACACGGTTTTTCACTTAAACGCTGCATGCTGGACGCGATTTTTTCCGGGCTGATAGCGCTGATTATTTTCGGCCCCATAGCGGGCGTGGTGCTGGACGGGTACAGCTTTAACTTCGCCGGGCAACGGCTGGCCTGGATGGTTGGCATCGTCATGCTCGGGCGTTTTCTGCTGAGCGTCTTTTTAGGTACCGCCGATGGCGCCCGTTTCCAGGCGCGCTTCGAAGCCGATAGCGCGGGCGTATATGTCCGGCCACCGGAATACAAAAGCCGCATGCGCTGGATTATTCCTTTGGTAATTGCCCTTGCGATTTGCTTTCCGTTTGTCGCCACTAAATATGTGCTGACCGTCGCCATTCTCGGGCTGATCTACGTGCTTCTCGGTCTGGGGCTGAATATCGTCGTGGGTCTGGCCGGCCTGCTGGATCTGGGATATGTCGCTTTCTACGCAATTGGGGCGTACGGTCTGGCGCTGGGATACCAGTATCTCGGCTTAGGCTTCTGGAGCATGCTGCCACTGGCGGCAATCATGGCCGCCGCCGCAGGCGCCCTGCTCGGTTTCCCGGTACTGCGCATGCACGGTGACTATCTGGCCATCGTCACCCTCGGGTTCGGGGAGATCATTCGCCTGATACTGAACAACTGGTTGACCTTCACCGGCGGCCCAAACGGCGTCTCGGCCCCTCCCCCCACCTTTTTCGGCCTGGAATTTGGACGACGCGCGAAAGAAGGCGGCGTGCCCTTCCACGAATTTTTCCACCTGACCTACAACCCGAACATGAAGTTTATTTTTATCTACGCGGTGCTGTTCCTGGTGGTGATGCTGGTGCTCTATATCAAGCACCGCCTGACGCGGATGCCGATTGGTCGGGCGTGGGAAGCGCTGCGTGAAGACGAAATTGCCTGCCGCTCGATGGGGCTGAATCATGTTCTGGTTAAGCTCTCCGCCTTTACGCTGGGCGCGTCGACCGCGGGCATTGCCGGGGTGTTCTTCGCCACCTATCAGGGGTTCGTGAATCCCACCTCCTTTACCTTCTTTGAATCGGCGCTGATCCTCGCCATTGTGGTGCTGGGCGGGATGGGCTCGACGCTTGGCGTGGTGCTGGCCGCCTTTGTGCTCACGGTAACGCCGGAACTGCTGCGCAGTTTTGCCGAGTACCGCGTCCTGCTGTTTGGCATGCTCATGGTGGTGATGATGATCTGGCGTCCGCGCGGTTTGATCCGCATTAACCGCAGCGGGTTTGCCGTGCGTAAGGGCGTCGCGCCATGAACGGAACGATATTACGCGTTGAACATCTGATGATGCACTTCGGCGGGATTAAGGCGCTAAACGACGTCAACCTGGACGTTCAGCGTGGCTCAATTACCGCCCTGATTGGGCCAAACGGGGCGGGAAAAACAACCGTGTTTAACTGCCTGACGGGCTTCTACAGGGCCTCCGGCGGCAACATTTTATTTAATACCCGCCATAAAACGACCAACGTTATTCAGGTGCTCGGACAAAAATTCCAGCCGGGAGACTGGATTAACCCCGCGCAGTTCGGGCAGCGTCTTTTCTACAAAATGTTCGGCGGAACGCATCTGGTCAACCGCGCAGGGCTGGCGCGCACGTTTCAAAATATCCGTCTTTTTCGCGAGATGTCTGTCGTAGAAAACCTGCTGGTTGCGCAGCATATGCGCGTTAACCGCAATCTGCTTGCCGGGATCTTAAATACGCCGGCATACCGGCGGGCGGAAAGCGACGCCCTGGACAGGGCCTTCTACTGGCTGGAAGTGGTGGATCTGGTGGAGTGCGCCAATCGCCTGGCGGGAGAGATGTCGTACGGCCAGCAGCGGCGTCTGGAAATTGCGCGAGCAATGTGCACCGGGCCGGAAATGATCTGTCTGGATGAACCCGCCGCCGGGCTTAACCCAGTTGAAACGCATAAGCTCAGCAGCATTATTCGCTTTCTGCGGGATCATCATGACATCACGGTACTACTGATTGAGCATGATATGGGGATGGTGATGGAGATTTCGGACGACATTATCGTGCTCGACCACGGGGATGTTATTGCCAGGGGAAAACCCGAGCAGATCCAGCATGATGAAAAGGTTATTGCCGCCTACCTGGGTACGGATGAAAGCGAGGTCACCCTATGAGCGAACCGCTGCTGGCATTTCGCGAGGTGGACGTGTTCTACGGCGTCATTCAGGCGCTGAAGCAGGTTTCCCTCGAGGTCAATAAGGGTGAAACCGTGGCGCTGATTGGCGCAAACGGCGCGGGTAAATCGACATTGCTGATGTCCATCTTTGGCCAGCCCCGTATTCGCAGCGGACAGATCCTTTTCAGCGGCGAAGATATCAGCCATAAATCCACCCACTACGTCGCGTCCGGAGGCATTGCGCAGGCGCCGGAAGGCAGACGAATCTTCCCGGATATGACCGTTGAAGAGAACCTGCTGATGGGAACCATCCCCATCGGCAGCCAGTTTGCGGCTGAAGATATGCAAACCATGTTTGACCTCTTCCCTCGCCTTAAAGAGCGGCGCAAGCAGCGCGCGATGACCATGTCCGGCGGGGAGCAGCAGATGCTGGCGATCGCCCGGGCGCTGATGAGCCGTCCGAAGCTGCTGCTGCTGGATGAACCGAGCCTCGGTCTGGCGCCGATTGTGGTGAAACAGATCTTCCAGACGCTGCGCGAGCTGGCCCGCAACGGCATGACCATCTTTCTGGTGGAGCAGAATGCGCATCACGCGCTGAAGCTTTCCGACCGCGGGTATGTGATGGTTAACGGACAGATCCGGCTGAGCGGCAGCGGTGAAGAGCTGCTGGGGAATCAGGAGGTGAGGAAGGCGTATTTAGGTGGGGTGTGATTTGATATCTGCCAAATGGGCTGATTCCGTGATGGATCATTTCGGCACATATGGGATAGAAGAACTGGAGTATACGTTAGTCGATATCGCCTCTTTGTTTGGATTGCTTTCGGCAATTCTTACAGGTTTGTTAGTAAGAAACGTAGTAAAAAGAATGTGATTTATGAGCCTTCAGGCTTAGCCGCGAAGGCTTTTTTGACCCGGAAACGCAAAACCCCGAAAGTTGGATACCTGACTTTCGGGGTTCACTTCATTTCGGTGGTTACACGATAACGTCGTTAAATAAAACTATCGTCGTCATCGCTGTAGTCGTCATCTACATCGTCATTCTGCCAGACGTCGTTATTACTGCCTAACGGATCGTTCTGGTTGAGGAAACGGGTGTCAGAGATGTTATTAACCTCGCCGTATTGATTACCGACAAACGGTTCGCCACCGACGGGCATTGTCGGTTCTTCGATGATGTTCACGATCTCTTCCGGCCGCGACTGATGGAACATGCTGGTAAGCATCTCGGCAAGCGCTATGCCACCGGCCACGCCAGCGGCTGTCTGGAGCGCGCCAGCCATAAAACCGCCGCCGCGAGTAGCTTGCGCCCGAGAATAATCCTGCGCCGGTGGCTGTTGCGGCTGGGCATTCCAGCTGTTGTCAGGCTGCGGGTTACTTTTCCCGCCACCAAACAGGCCGCCGAGGAAACTGCCGCCCGTCGAGGGTTTGCTTTTTTGCGCGGCTAATTCGCTTTCAAGCTCCTGAACCCGGGCCTGTAGGCGTTTCAGCGCCGCTTCCTGAATCAAAATCGACTGCGCCATATAGTAGGGGGCCGCAGGCTGCTGTCTGACAAATTCAGCGATCTGACGCTCTGCATCTGCATCCCGTTGGCTGTTTTGTTGTCCGGTCTGTTTTAGACGCTCGAAAAGGCCGTTGATAAGCTGCTGTTCTTCATATTGCATGACAATAACCTTCCGCTCTCCAGGGTGGATACCAACCAGTTTATCAGCGGCGGCAACCTGTGTCTGGCGAGTGAAATGTTTGTTTAAGATTGGTTGCAGGTTAGCTGAAAATTGCCCTGCTTTCTGGGCTTGTTATTAGAGAGTCAGGCTTAACCTTCTGGTATAACAGCAAATTCTCGGGCACAGCAGGATCGGGACGACGATGAGATACGATCACTTCGCCCTAAGCCAAAGGCACAAAAAAACCACCTTTCGGTGGTTTCACGACACTGCTTATTGCTTTGATTATTCTTTGTTTCCCATGGTACCCGGAGTGGGACCTGAACCCACACAGCGCGAACGCCGAGGGATTTTAACAACTATAAGAGAGCCTTACGCATCATAAGCTTATGATACGTAAGACTCTTTTATATGGTAATCGCAGGTAATCACTGGTGATGATTGCACTTCTGCTGCCACTATTTTCGGAGAGCTAAATCCAGTTTTTCTCACAATCCAGCGGAAGATCAAGCGTTTGAATGGCTGCTTCAAAATCAGCGTCTACATGGCGTCGACGCTTCGACAAAAGTGTAACTCTACAATTCACCATCAACTCGGTGGGGCTTTTGCATTTTCTTTTTCGTAGTATCCTCATTATCATTCTGTCTGTTTCACAAGCAAAACCATAAGGAAGGTTTGAATTGGACAGCGCGAAATCTCTGGCAAAAAGGATGCTGAAAAGTCTGGATGTTGGCGATTCCGGTTTCCTGGCTTCTGTAGCCCAAGGAATGCTCTCTTTCCCGGTCAGTATGTATTACCTCGGATATGACTTCATGGACACGACTCATCGTCATTCTAATTTTGATGATCGAGTGAGGATGGCTAACATGCTCAAACGAGGGATATCGGTTCATCAGGAAGCTAAAAAAATAGTTAATGCCGTAATCAGAGAGTTCATGTCAAAAGTTAACATGGACAGTATTCAGGGTATTGCACAAAATTTTACAGGCGTAATGGCTGGTAAATTCATATTCGCTGAGCTAACCGGAGTAAAGCTAGGTGCTGCCGTATCGACATGTATTATGACCTCGTTCGCCGCTGGCGTAGTCATCGGAAGTGCTCTGACGATTGGCGCAGAAACATCGAGAGCTATCTATACGGCCAGAAAGCTTGAAAACCAAAACCCTGCACTCTACTACCGACTTAAGAGTATGGGTGATTTGGATCTTCTGTATTTTCTTGTTGAAGATAAATTGAAACCTTTTCTTGACGCATGCAGCGTAGCAGATGTAAACAAGCATGAATTTAACGAAGTATGTAAATACTTTTTTGGTGGATTATGAACACTCAGGACATTATCAAACTAATAGCATCCAGAATTCTGCGCGGGTTGGGGATGGGAATTGCTTCTGCGGGCCTATTGTCCTGTATTTATTTCTTTTCATTTTCAAAAGACGAATCCCGTTTTATCTGGGGCGCAGCGTCTGGTGCTCTCATTGTACTTGGTTACTTTATATACCGAATTGCGATACTCAAGGTTTTTGACGAACGTTGAAGACCTCAATTGCTCTTACTCCAGCAAAAAGCCCCCCGATTGGTGGGCCTGGCGTTAGAGGGTCAGGCTTGACTGCTTCCTGCCATAATTAGATTATGGAAAAGCATCGGATGGGATGAAATCAGCTGGTAACCTATAGCGTGGTACGCGTTTGGTTGGTGTTCGAGGTGCAGTAATACCCTCTTTCTCTGGCGAAGCCGAATGGCGAAACAATGGCAATGGCGAAAAACAGATAATAAAAAACCACCTTTCGGTGGTTTATACGACACTGCTTATCATTGATTTTATTCTTTATTTCCCATGGTACCCGGAGTGGGACTTGAACCCACACAGCGCGAACGCCGAGGGATTTTAAATCCCTTGTGTCTACCGATTCCACCATCCGGGCTCGGGAAGAAAGTGGAGGCGCGTTCCGGAGTCGAACCGGACTAGACGGATTTGCAATCCGCTACATAACCGCTTTGCTAACGCGCCGTAAAACTTTTCAAACTGACACCCGCTACTGCGCATGTCTTTAATCTGGAGCGGGAAACGAGACTCGAACTCGCGACCCCGACCTTGGCAAGGTCGTGCTCTACCAACTGAGCTATTCCCGCATGTCATCAAGTAAACGTCTAACCACTTGATTTCATTATCGTCCGGTTTGCTGTGCCGCCGTTCGATGCGTTGCATTCTACTGATATGACGTTATGAGTCAACGTTATTTTTTGCAACCCTGGATCGTTTGCTGAAAATTACGGCGAAACGATCACTGATCAAGCAAATCCCCGCGAGCAGCGTTCAAATATTGCAGCATGGACCACAGCGTCAGCACTGCCGCCACCCACAGCAGACCAATTCCCGCCCACTCAACCCAGGCGTTCGGACGCCAGAGCATCCAGACCAGCGCCGCCATCTGCGCCGTCGTTTTGACTTTACCAATCCAGGAGACCGCCACGCTGCTGCGTTTGCCCAGTTCCGCCATCCACTCGCGCAGCGCAGAGATAATGATCTCGCGGCCGATCATGGTGGCCGCGGGCAGCGTCACCCACCAGGTGTGATAGTGCTCGGCCACGAGCACCATGGCGATAGCGACCATCACTTTGTCTGCCACCGGATCGAGGAAGGCACCGAAACGGGTGCTTTGATTCCAGCGACGGGCCAGATAGCCATCAAACCAGTCGGTGACTGCCGCGATCAGAAAGAGCAATGCGCAGGCGAAAGGTGCCCAGACGACCGGCAGATAAAACGCCAGTACAAAGAACGGAATGAGTACAACACGAAAGAGAGTGAGCAACGTAGGGATATTAAATTGCATAATGACGGTAACTGTTTGTTGTCAGTAAAATTTAGCTCTATGTTGCTACAGAGCCCTCAATGTTTCAACGAGTAGTAGATCTTTTCTGCCAGCCCTTGCGAAATACCCGGCACTTTTGCAATTTCCTCCATGCTGGCGTTGAGTAATCCTTGCAATCCGCCCATATATTTCAGCAGCATCTGCCGACGTTTTGGCCCCACGCCTTCGATCGTTTCCAGGCTACTGGTGTTTTTTACCTTCGCCCGTTTTTTGCGGTGACCGCTGATGGCATGGTCGTGTGATTCATCGCGAATATGCTGGATGACGTGCAGCGCCGGGGAGTCCGGCGGCAGGCTGAAGCCCTCACCTTCCGGCTCGAAGAACAGTGTCTCCAGACCAGCCTTACGATCGGCCCCTTTTGCAACACCCAGCAGCAGCGGATGGTTTTTATCCCAGCTGACATCAAGCGACTCAAATACCGCTTTTGCCTGGCTGAGCTGCCCTTTCCCGCCGTCAATCAGGATCACATCCGGGATTTTGCTCTCTTCTATGGCTTTACCATAGCGACGACGCAGCACCTGATTCATGGCCGCATAGTCATCGCCCGGCGTGATCCCGGTGATGTTATAGCGGCGATACTCGGCGCGCAGTGGGCCATTCGCATCAAACACCACGCATGACGCCACCGTCTGTTCCCCCATCGTGTGACTGATGTCGAAACACTCCATCCGCTTCACTTCCGGGAGCTTTAGCAACGTCGCCAGGGCAGATAAGCGCTGGTGCACCGTCGACTGCTGCGACAGCTTAGTGGTGAGCGCCGTCGCCGCGTTGGTTCGCGCCAGCTTCAGATAGCGCGCGCGATCGCCGCGCGGTTTGGTTTGTACATTGACCCGACGGCCCGCCAGTTCAGAGAGCGAATCGGCCAGCAGGGTTTTATCGTCAAGATTAAAATCGAGCAGGATCTCAGAAGGCAGCGTGCGCATCTGGCTCCCCTGCAGATAGAACTGGCCGACAAAGGTTTCTACCACTTCACCCAGTTCAGTACCGCCGGGTACTTTCGGGAAATAGCTGCGGCTGCCGAGCACTTTGCCCTGGCGAATAAACAGCACGTGCACGCAGGCCATCCCGGCGTCAAAGGCTACGCCGATAACATCGAGATCGTCACCGGTATTCGAGACAAACTGTTTCTCAGTGACTCTCCGCACCGCCTGGATTTGGTCGCGGATACGCGCGGCCTCTTCGAACTCGAGTGCGGCGCTGGCTTTTTCCATGCGCGCGATCAGCTGCGTTAAGACCTGATCGTCTTTTCCGGCTAAGAACAGGCGCACATAATCCACCTGCTGGGCATACTCTTCTTCACTTACCAGCCCTTCCACGCAGGGCCCCAGGCAGCGTCCAATCTGGTACTGCAGGCACGGGCGCGAGCGGTTACGGTAAACGCTGTTTTCACACTGGCGGATTGGGAAGATTTTTTGCAGCAGCGCCAGCGTTTCTCGCACGGCATAGCCGTTAGGGAACGGCCCGAAGTATTCGCCCTTGGCGTGTTTTGCACCGCGGTGCATGGCGAGGCGCGGATGGGTGTCGCCGCTCAGAAAAATAAACGGGTAGGATTTATCATCACGCAGCAGGACGTTATAGCGCGGCTGGTAGAGCTTTATATAGTTGTGCTCAAGCAGCAGCGCTTCTGTCTCGGTGTGCGTGACGGTGACATCAATATTCTGAATGAGTGAGACCAGCGCTTCGGTCTTACGGGAGGCCAGGTTACTGCGAAAATAGCTGGAGAGGCGTTTTTTAAGATCTTTTGCCTTCCCCACGTAGATAACCGTACCGCCAGCGTCATACATGCGATAGACGCCAGGCTGGCTGGTTACGGTTTTCAGAAATGCTTTTGAATCGAACACATCACTCACTGACTTAACAACGTCTCCGCATTACACAAACCGTGCCGGATGGCCAGGTGCGTCAGTTCGACGTCACCATGAATGTTCAGTTTACTGAACATCCGGTAACGATAGCTGTTCACCGTTTTCGGGCTGAGATTCAGCTGTTCCGAGATCTCATTCACCTTCTGACCTTTGGTGATCATCAGCATAATCTGCAATTCACGCTCGGACAAACTGGCAAACGGTGATTCGGTTTTCTCGGGCTCGATCTGACTCAGCGCCATCTGCTGAGCAATGTCGGATGCAATGTAGCGCTGTCCGGCAAACACGGAACGGATTGCATTGACGACTTCCTGCGGCGCAGCACCTTTACTCAGGTAGCCCGCTGCGCCCGCCTGCATCACTTTCGCGGGCAGTGGGTTTTCGGTATGCACGGTCAGCATGATGACTTTGGTATCAACAAAGGTACGCGCGATTTTGCGTGTTGCTTCAAGACCACCGATACCGGGCATATTCATATCCATCAGTACCACATCGGCCGAGTTTGTGCGGCACCATTTTACCGCATCTTCGCCGCAGCACGCCTCACCGGCAACTTTAATACCTTTAATATCTTCAAGAATGCGTCGTATCCCTGCGCGCACCAGTTCGTGGTCATCAACAAGAAGGACGTTGATCAAAGGAAATGTCTCCAGAATAGGGATAACGCTACTGAGTGATAATTTGGTTTATATTAACGGTTTTCCTCGCAAGATTAAAACGTTAAAAAACCGGCTATTCGATTTTGCTCTCGTTTTTGGAAATTAGGCTGTACAGTCCGTGGAAAGAGAGGCCATGCATTCAGGGCTTTTGCAGCTTTTTTTAAGCATCTGTATTCAAAAAGTTACAAAAAACTTGCAGGCTTTTCCTGCAAAAAAACAGATCTCAAATTTTTGTAACAATAATTAACGGTAAGCGAGCCGGGCATAAACAATTAATAGCCTTTAACGGCGGTTAAGTTTACCGGTACGTTCTGTTTACGCAATTAAACACCCACGTAAAAGTACAAAAAACAAGCACTGCATTTTTTGCTCCAGCTTGTGGTATACTCCGCCGCCTTGACTTTCGTCGTCGCGCTTTAGCGCCGTTTAATAATGAGGAAAATAAATGAGCACACCTGAATTTGCCACTGCGGAGAATAACCAGGAACTGGCACAGGAAGTAAACTGCCTGAAAGCACTGCTGACGCTGATGCTGCAGGCGATGGGCCAGGCTGATGCCGGTCGTGTGATCATTAAAATGGAAAAACAAATCGCGGAGATGGAAGACCAGGCTGAATCTGCGGTATTTGCTAACACCGTTAAGCAAATCAAACAAGCCTACCGCCAGTAACAAAAAACGGCTGGATGCAGTGCATTCAGCCGTTTGTTCGTCTGTCACGCAGAACGTAGTATCCTGTCAGATCAGTCCCGTTGCCGCCGCGTAGCACGCAATCTGGGTTTTGTTGGGCGCGTTGAATTTCTTCTGCATATTTTTCTGATGGAAATTAACGGTATTCTCAGAGATAGAGAGAATGATCGCTATTTCCGCTGACGTCTTCCCTTCCGCAGTCCATTTCAGAATTTCGCGCTCGCGTTTGCTGAATTTCATTTCGGGTGGCATTACCATCCCATCTTCGAAACGCATCAGAGAAGTTAAGGCCATTTGCACCAGCATTTGCAGCCGCAGTTCTATTTCCTCACGGGCAAAAGGCCCTTCCTGTACACTAGTACGAGAAACAGACAGGAAGCCAAGCGCATGATTAGGCAGCATCAGGCACTGCGTTATTCCCGCGCGTAAACCGTGGTCCTGGGCGCTATGCCATAATTCCTGAGCCTCGGCAAATAATGCGTCTGTCCATGGCAAATGACCCTGGATGAAATTTTCCGCTTTTAAAACAGGATCGATAGCGAAATAGTTCGCGGATTGATATTGCGCCATCCACGGCTTTGGATAAGTGGTCTGCAAAGAGATTTTAGGGCGCGTAAAGGGCACGGGATGCCGCACGCAGAGCGCGTAATAATCGAATTCCAGCGCCTGAGTTTGCCGCTCTAACTCCCGATATACCTCATCGGTATTCGTCAATTCCTGAAACCGGAGGGAGCAATCCCGTCGCCAGGTGAAAAAGTCTGAATCCTTCATACTTACTAAATGAAGCCTCTAAAAGATAATCATTATTATGGTGAATATAACCTAACACATAAAACTTTTTTCTAACTACAAAATATCGGCATTAGCACAATTAACTTTACTATTGATAAGGTTTATCCGGGCCGGATGGAATAAAAAAACAAACGACTGCCCCCGAAGGGAGAATAATTTGCTCCAGCCTAACTTTCTGGAGCAAATTAGTGCAAAAATTCTACTGCATAAGGAATTTTTCAAGGAACTGACGGGTTCGGGGCTGTTGAGGGTTAGCGAACAGGCTTTTCGCTGGCCCCTGCTCCACAATCCGCCCCTGATCCATGAAGATGGCTCTGTCAGCAACATCGCGTGCAAAGCTCATTTCATGCGTCACGATCACCATCGTCCGTTTTTCCTGCGCCAGCTGGCGAATGGTGTTCAGCACCTCACCCACCAGTTCCGGATCGAGCGCAGAGGTCGGTTCATCAAACAGAATCACGTCAGGACGCATCGCCAGCGCGCGCGCTATCGCCACGCGCTGCTGTTGGCCGCCCGACAGACGGCGCGGATAGCTGGTCTCTTTCCCCGCCAGCCCGACTTTGGCGAGCAGTTCGCGCGCGCGCGCCGTCGCTTCCTCTTTTGGCTCACCTTTAACGATAACCGGCCCTTCGATAATGTTCTCCAGCACGGTACGGTGCGGGAAGAGATTAAAGTTCTGGAAAACGAAGCCGACATGCTGGCGCAGGCGGCGAATTAACCCTTTCTGCTGGCTAATGGATTTCCCGGTATCAATCGTTATCTCCCCAACCCGAATCGTGCCGCCTTCCGGCTGTTCAAGCAGGTTAATACTACGCAGCAGCGTCGTCTTTCCCGAACCGCTCGGTCCGATAATCGCCACCACTTCACCCTGCTCTACTTCAAGATCGATCCCGTGGAGCACCGTTTGACCGTGGAATTTTTTCACCAGGTTTTTGACGTCGATAGCACTCATTTTGGATCACGCTCCTGGCGGTTAAGCTGGTTTTCGAAGTAGTTTTGCAGGGCAGACAGCACCGTCGCCATCACCCAGTAAATCAGCGAGGCGGCCAGATACATTGTAAAAACTTCAAGCGTGCGCGAAGTAATGAGCTGCGCCTGACGGAACAGTTCCGGTACCTGAATCGTTGCCGCCAGGGACGTATCTTTCACCAGGCTAATGAAGCTATTGCTCAGCGGTGGAAGCGCCACGCGCGCCGCCTGCGGCAGAATGGCCCGACGCAGCGTCTGCCATGGCGTCATCCCGATACTGGCTGCCGCCTCCCACTGCCCTTTGTCAATGGAGGAGATAGCCGCTCGCAGGGTTTCTGACGTGTACGCCGCGGTATTGAGCGACAGACCAATCATCGCTGCGGGGATCGGATCCAGCTCGATACCAAACTGCGGCAAGCCGTAGTAGATCATAAAGAGCTGGGCGATAAGCGGCGTGCCGCGAAATACGGAGATATAAAAGCGCGCCAGCCAGCGCACCGGCAGGATGGATGACATGCGCATTAATGCCAGCACAAATCCCAGCACCAGCCCGAAGAACATCCCGCCGATACTGAGCTGTAACGTAAATACCGCACCTTTCAGCAGATACGGCAGAGAATCAATAACCAGTTGAATACTTTCTTGCATTATTATTTTTCGACCTGATTTTTAGACGTGAGGATGGTAGGCAAACAGCGCAGGCGCCCCGCCGGTATGGACAAATAAAATCGGCCCTTCATCCTTAAAGCGTTTCTGCGCAATGCCGTCAATCAGCCCGGCCATCGCTTTGCCGGTATAAACCGGATCGAGCAGTATCCCCTCGAGGCGCGCCAGCAGCTTCACCGCTTCCATGCCCTCTTCGTTAGGCGTACCGTAACCCGGCGCAAAATAGTCGTCCCAGAGCAGAATGTCGGCCCTGGCCTTCAGCTCCAGCTGCGCGGCTACCGCCTGTTGTAAAGTGACCACTTTCGGCTTCTGATCCGCGACGCTGCGGGACACCGTCACGCCAACCAGCTCGACGTCAGGCAGCAGTTGTTCGAGCCCCACCGCCAGCCCGGCATGCGTGCCCGCACTGCCGGACGCGACAACCACTGAGGAGAGGCTCACCGCGCCCTCGCACTGCTGCGCGATTTCCAGCGCACTTTCCACATACCCCAGCGCGCCCAGCGCGTTCGAACCGCCGACGGGGATAACGTAGGGGCGGAACCCCTGCGCTTCCAGACGCGTCGCCAGCTCGTCGAGCTGGGCGGCCGGATCGGTCAACGCATCCACCATTTCGACCTGCACGTTAAACAGGTCCAGCAGCAGACGGTTGCCGTTGGTGAGATAGTTTTCTGCCCGCGTACCAATCGGGTTTTCCAGCAATGCCACGCAGTGGAGCCCGAGCTTTGCCGCCACTGCCGCCGTCTGACGAACGTGGTTGGACTGGATAGCCCCGGCGGTAATGAGCGTATCCGCGCCTTCGCGCAGTGCATCAGCCGCCAGAAACTCCAGCTTGCGCAGCTTATTGCCCCCCATCGCCATCGGCGTCACGTCGTCACGCTTGATAAAAATATCGCGCCCTAAATAATCAGAAAATCGCGGCAGATACTCCAGCGGCGTCGGCGCGCCGATGAACTCCAGGCGGGGAAAGCGCGTTAAATTCTGTAGTGACATGGGTTCTCCGGTAACTCTGACAAAATGTGATATTTTTCATTATGCACGCAGACGCGAAAGAAATAAAAAAGGCGCTTTTAAAAGCGCCTTTTTTTGCGGCAGAAGCTTATTTCGTGACGTCTGCACCGAACCACTTCTCGGAGAGCGCCTTCAGGCTGCCGTCTTTTTGCATGTCGGCAATCGCGGAATCAATCGCTTTGACCAGGTCTTCGTTACCTTTACGAACGGCAACGCCTGATTCCTGACGAGAGAACGCATCACCCGCTACCGCCAGGGTGTTGTTGGTTTTCTTCACCAGATCCAGCGCGGCCAGGCGGTCAACCAGAATGGCGTCGATACGGCCCACGCGCAGATCCTGGTATTTCGTAGGGTCATCATCATAAGTGCGGATATCCACGCCCTGCACGTTCTGGCGCAGCCACTCTTCGTAGTTGGTACCCAGACCGACACCGACTTTCTTCCCTTTCAGGTCCGCGGCAGTTTTAATTCCGCCTTCGTTGCCTTTCTTCACCAGCGCCTGAATACCGGACACGGTGTACGGCGTAGAGAAGTCATATTTCTTCTTACGCTCGTCAGAAATGGTCACCTGATTAATCACCACATCAATACGTTTGGAATCCAGCGACGCCAGCATACCGTCCCATTTGGTCGGTTTCAGTGACGCTTTAACGCCAAGGTGCTTCGCCAGCTCTTCAGCAAACTCCACTTCAAAACCGGTCAGCTTACCGTCATCGCCCTGGAAGCTGAACGGAGGATAGGTTCCTTCCAGCCCGACCAGCAGCGTACCGCGCTCTTTTACTTTATTCAGCAGGTTTTCTGCGGCGAACGTTTTCACGCTCATACCCGCAACCAGCGCAACGGCCATAACACCCATCAGCGCCTGACGACCCAGAAGTGCAAATTTCATAAATACCCCGATATAGTGGAATTTTTACGTAGTGTAGAGAAATCGCCTGCAACGTCAAAGGCGACTGCGCTACATCTTATTCTTTTTTAATATATATCAGAAGTTGTTCCGGCGTGGGCTTTCTGCTTTATGGCACCCGGCATTTGTACCTTGTATTGCGCATACTTGCGCAGCGCAATCCGGTAGTTGTTGGTGCTGGTCGCAGGTAGCCAGGGCTCCAGATTTTCATCCAGATAACCGGTTTTCAGCAGATCGCGAGAAATATTGTTTACGGTCAGATGTTGCCCAAGGCGGCGCAGGCGAACGACATATTCGCGAACGGTGCCGTGGCTCATCTCCGTTTGTTCAAACAGGAACTGCTTGAAGCCGATAATATCGAAGAAGTCGCTTTGCTCTTTGCAGTGGAGATCCCCACAGAAACGGCAAAGCGCCACCCACTCTTTTTGCTCTTCGAGCCATGCTGCTTCGTCCATCAACGTGTCGAGACGCGAAATCGCAATCTTATTGACGATTTCGCCCCGGCGAACCAGCGTGATACGATCGAGTAACTTGTTACAGTGGGCGCAATGCGTCTGGCTGTGTTTAAAGTCTTTCAGGTAGCGGCTTAAAGGCCGTCTTTTAGATTGCTGCACCGTCATGATAACTCCTGGTTGTCAATACGTTGTGCGGCATTTTTAAGGTGAATCAATCACCTATAACTTACCCAGCTTGGTTCGTAAGCGTTTAATGGCCTGGCTGTGCAGCTGGCTCACCCGCGACTCTCCCACCTCCAGAACAGCGCCAATCTCTTTGAGATTAAGCTCTTCCTGGTAATAAAGGGTCAATACCAGCTGTTCGCGTTCAGGCAGAGCTTCAATAGCTTCCATGACGCGCTGGCGTAAATTCCCTTCCATTAAATGGTGTAACGGGTTTTCTTGCTGGTGCTCATCCGTCACCAGCTCGATGCTATCGCCATGCTCTTCTCGCCACTCGTCATAAGAGAAGAGTTGGCTATTATTGGTATCGAGCAACATCTGACGATACTCTTCAACAGCAATGCCAAGACGATCCGCCACTTCGGTTTCCGTTGCGTTGCGTCCCAGTTCCTGTTCCAGCTGCCCCATCGCATGCGCCACTTCGCGTGCGTTGCGGCGAACACTGCGCGGTACCCAGTCACGGCTGCGCAGCTCGTCCAGCATCGCACCACGAATACGCTGAACTGCGTAAGTCGTAAATGCCGTTCCTTGCAGAGCGTCGTATCGGTCAACTGCATTCAATAACCCGATACCGCCCGCCTGTAGCAGATCGTCGAGTTCCACGCTCGCCGGCAAGCGCACCTGGAGGCGCAATGCTTCGTGACGCACCAGCGGGACATAACGCTGCCACAGCGAGTGTTTATCCATTACACCTTCAGCGGTATAGAGTGAATTCACGATAAACAGCCCTGCGTTAGTTGAGTTATCGGCATGATTATCCGATTCTGCAGGGGTTTTAATCGAGTGAATAGTGGGTGAAATCGGGGGTTATTTGGAGGGTTACCTAAACCTAGGTGGATGAAACAGGAATCATCCACCTAGGGATTGTTTAACTTTTTTTAAATGTTCGGGAGTTCACCTATTGAGAAGCTTTCAGGTTGCTTGCCATCACAATATATTTTCCAGCATGTCCGAAACATCTCTTCGACCATGTTACCGATTTGCTGCTTAGTATCACTTTGAATATTCATCCGTGAGCGCAACGACTGCCTTATCTTATTCAATTCTTGTTTATTATCAGCCCATTGGACCGCGATGTTCACATATTCATCTACGTTCTCAGCAACAAATTGTGGAAGACCAAGAGAATACATAATGGCAGCCCCTTGCCGTGATACCAACGTCTCGCCGGCAAAGGACACTGTTGGCACCCCCATCCAGGCAGCATGACTTGTTACGGTACCACCGGTGAAGGGAAAAGTATCCAGCAGGAGATCGACGTCATGGTGGTATTTGAGATAGGTATTCATATCGGCTAATTCACGCAACTCGAAACGACTGGAGTCAATCCCACGCTGGTTAAATTGCGAGGCCACATCTTTCCAGACTACTTTTGGCATATTACACACAATCATTCTGGAATCAGGTACCCGTTTAAGTACTGCCGTCCAGGCATCAAAAACTCGATTATTCAATTTATTTGTACGATTGAAACTACCAAAAGTAAAGTACCTATTGCTAAATGCCGGGAGCGTATTCACATCCACATTTTCACCGGTCTGGTCAAAGTTTTTAGGCAAATACATATAGATCAGCTTTTCGGTGAATTGCGACTCCAAATCGGCTGACTTTTTCACTGGAAAAATAGTTGCATAGTAATCCATAGCCTCAAGTCCAGTTGTGGCATGATAGCCTACCCATGAAATCTGAATGGGTGCAGGTTTGAGTGCAAAGACTGGTAAGCGATGATCACTGGTATAACCAGATAAATCGACCAAAATATCAATTTCATCCAATTTAATCATTTCAGCCATTTCGAGATCACTAATATGTCGTACATTGCGCCAGTGATCGGCGGTGGCCTTAAAGCGTAACGTACCTTCATTCTCATGAGATGCCGGTATATTGCTATATGCGAAAAGCTCACATTTTCCACGATCTAATGAGTGCCAAATGGGAGAGAAAAAGAAGCCTACCGGATGACGGTCTCGGAAATCCCCGGAAACAAACCCAATACGTAATTTTCTTTCTGGATCTTTATCCCTCTCGATATATCCTGAGAAATCTTGGGCATGCGCCCATTTCATGACCTGCTTGCCATAATCGTAATGGATTTCAAGAATATCTTCTAAGCTAGCCTCCGCACTATGCGACAAAATAAATGCAAGACCTGTCATAAGACTATAATCGGTCTCTTTTTTCTTTATTCCTTTGCGAAGGAACGCTATTCCTTCATCTAGTTTGGTTTGTTCACATAGCGCTCCACCAAGTAATGTTGTGATAAGTTTACTTTCAGGCGCTAGGCCAAAAGCCTTACGTGCACAATATTCACTTTGCTCAAACCGTTTAAAATCATAATGAATCGACGCTAACAAATACCATTCTGGGGAGCTCTTTTTATTACAGCGAAGAATTGAACTGGCCAAACGCCAAGCTTGCCAGTGATATTTACATGATACAAATGCAAATGCCAGTTCAGAATAAAGGAACAAACTAGTTGAATGGTATGATAACGCTCTCGAGAGCCTCACCAGTGCGGTATCATAGTCACCTATTCTCTTAGCCAGGCCACACAAGAAATACTCTTTCGCCCCAGTATTAGTACTTCCCTCAAGTAAGGAACACGCCACATCATATGCTTTGCTGTACTGTCCGCGCAGTGTATAGTTGCGAATAACCTGTAGCTGCTCATTTGTCAGTTCAACATCATCTTCAACAAATTCGGCGACGTTCTTTACTTTATCCGCTTTTCTCTGCTCATTCGTCATAAAACCGAAGGCACTCTCATCACTGGAATACAGAAATAAGGCGCTTGCCATTTTTGATATAGCTGTTGGAGGACAACAGCGAATCATCTCTTGCAGAAAATGTTTCCAGCCAACTCCACCAGCATTCAAAAGGCCTTTAAAATAGAGAGAATCGAGTACGGCCCAGCTCTCACTTTCCACCACAATAGGGGTTAACAGTTGACGACGTTCTGCTTCAGTGAGTCTTACGCGCTCACCCCAGCCATTGATTAACCACACAGCCTGAGGATTGGCGGCTAACTGTGCTGTGACCGATGACAGGACATGCACATGTTGGTCTTCGTCTGTGCTGTAAACATCCAGTCCTTTACAGATATGTAGTGTGGGAAGCCGCTTTAGAAATAGAGTCCACAATATATTCTCAATCGCCGACCTGTTATCCTCCGCGTCTTGCGTACCGACAATCTCACAGTGAAAGACGATTTGTTCAAAAGTTACACTTCGAGGCCATGCATCACCAAGTAAATCAAGTACTGCTAGCGTAACTTCATCTGTCGTTGCGACTTTAAGCCCATCGTGTCCAGCAAGAGAAGAGTAGACGTTTCGATCGTCACTCGCGGTACGTCTGAACGATCCCGCAAAACGCATTTTTTGGAACTCACTTCTTAGAGGAAGGAGAGAAACTTTTTCCGCATTTTTTTCACTCGTCAAAATACTGAAACGTCCCGGACGGTAAGTCAGCAGATCCAGGTTTTGCTGAAGCAGCACCTTCTGCTGCTTTTCTCCAAGCGCCGCATGGAGTTCTCCAATTTTCAGCTCATAGCTCTCAGGCAGTTCGCTTGCTGTATCAATGTCACCCACGTAACAGAGCCCAAGATTATTAATTCTTGAGTGAAACTCAACCAGATATTCGCTGTCACGAGAGCTTTCCAAGTAGTGGTGAGCAAAAAGTGTATCCGAAAGTCGTTCGCTTTTATTCAGTTCTTCTCGCATCGCCAATGAATTGCTGGCAAGAGATAAACTCGCAAGCATTAGTTTGGCTCGGGCTAGCTGCATCTCAAGTGAAGTTACCTGACTACTGTATATCTGCAATGCATCTCGCAACGTATCCAAGTGTGCCGCTCCCGGCAGGCTCGCCCATTGGAAGAGAATGACACCATTATTCGCCAACAATCCGCCTAGATGCTGCAAAAGTGCGGAGGATACCTGTCGGTTTAAATAAGAGAAAGTATTATGAATGACCACATAATCCCAACCCTTATCCTCAAGGCCTAAAATTTGCTCTACGGATAAAGCATAGAGTTTTAAGTTGGCTGGAGCATGAACCATCAGCTTTTGCTGCTGTATCTCATTCCCCTCAGTGATGAGATCAATCCCGACTATACTCGCAAACGGATATGCCATTGCGATGCTCAGAAGCTCATCTCCCCCTCCGCATCCCAATACCAGCAAGCGAGAATATTTAACTGTTGGGGAATTAATATTATATAGGCTGCATGCAGCATGAACCTGAGCGGGGGTCCAACTTAATTCAGGTGTGATAGAGAGCTTTGTCGTTAGGGTAAGGTTTTCTGCATCATTCATATTGGAGTGAACTCATGAGGTGCGTTATTGATTGTTTATTGTATCGAACGCAGTTACCAACAATATCGAAAATTAATGAAGAAAGATAAGGTTAATCTGCGCTTAGTACAGGCAAAAAAAAACCAGCCCTTAGGCTGGTTTCATTATGTGTTAAGAGATTAACGCAGCAGAGACAGAACGGTCTGCGGAACCTGGTTAGCCTGAGACAGAACTGAAGTACCAGCCTGCTGCAGAATCTGCGCGCGAGACATGTTTGATACTTCGGTGGCATAATCAGCATCCTGAATACGAGACTGTGCAGCAGACAAGTTAGTGACAGTGTTGTTCAGGTTAGAGATGGTGGACTCGAACCGGTTCTGAATCGCACCTAAGTCAGAACGTTGATTATCAACAGCTTTTAATGCTTTATCAATGGTAGAAAGAACATTCGTTGCCAGAACGTCAACACCAGATTGACTGACTGTACGGTCAGAAGCAGCAACAGCCCCGCCTGCCGCGCCAGCAGCACCCGCAGCCAGAAGGCTCCAGTTAGTTTTGTCGCCGATAGTAATGTCGATTTTTTCTCCGTCGTTAGCACCAACCTGGATGCTAATGGTGCCAGCAGAGTTCAGTACTTTGAGACCGTTGAACTGGGTTTGGCTTGCAACACGATCAATTTCAGACAAGCGCTGGTTTACTTCAGACTGAATGGAGTCAATGTCAGAAGCGGAGTTAGTGCCGTTCTGTGCCTGAACCGCCAGCTCACGAATACGCTGCAGGTTGTTGTTGATTTCGTTGAGTGAACCTTCAGCCGTCTGCGCGATGGAGATCCCGTCATTCGCATTGCGGGAAGCCTGAGTCAGGCCCTTAATATTAGAAGAGAAGCGGTTAGAAATTGCCTGACCAGCCGCATCGTCTTTCGCGCTGTTAATACGCAGACCAGAGGACAGACGCTCGATCGCAGTGCCCAGGGAAGACTGAGATTTGTTCAGGTTGTTCTGAGTAGTCAGGGACAACAGGTTAGTATTGATAACTGCCATATTTTTTTCCTTCAAAAATTGAATTTAGGTTCGGTGCCTAACACTCACGGCGTCTCTCACCGTCAAAAAGGGTATCGACCCAACTTCAAAGGACTTTAGAATTATTCGAATAAAAATTTTATTTTATTGATTTTAAACAAATTAAATTCATACAACTCTTCTCGGTAGCCGTCATGACCACCTTTTAGCCCGACAATTGACTTATTTACCGCCTGTTGCTTGCCCTAATCTGTCGATAATTTTTTCACTGTCTGTGTAAACTTTTCTTCGTTGATGCCGATACAGAGTCAAGTTAAACCAAAGACGCAAGGAATTCTGACATGGCTACTGTTGATTTGAGTAATTTGGGTGTTGGTTCTGGTTTGCCACTCGCTACCCTATATAACAACCTTGAAACTGCTGAAAATACTAAGCTTAGTGCGATTACCAAACAGAAAACGACTTATACAGCTCAGCTCAGCGCCTACGGTAAGTTGCAAAGCGCCCTGACGAATCTGCAAACGGCAACAACTGCGCTGGGTAAAGCCTCAGTATGGAATGCAACCTCCGTCGCTAGTACGAACACAGCGTTTTCAGCCACAACCTCAACGGATGCCACGACAGGGTCTTATACAGTTAATGTAAGTCAGGTTGCTAAAGCTCAGGTGTTGATGTCAGGAAGTATCGACAGCAATACAAAACAGTTGGGCGGCACGACCTCCGGCGGCACTCGAACTTTGACGATTACGCAACCCGGTACTAAAGATCCGCTAAAAATTACACTGTCAGACGCGCAAACATCACTGACCAACATCGCAAGTGAAATCAATAAAGCTGGGGGTAACGTTTCTGCTACCGTCATGAAAGCGGATGATGGGGAATATCGCCTTTTCCTGACCTCAAAATCGACAGGAACCGATGGAGATATGACGGTCACCGTTGATGGTGACGACACGCTACAGCAGTTGATTGGCCACGATATGTCGTCAAGCGCAATGAGCGTACAAACACCATCTCAAAATGCCCGCGTATCAATTAACGGCATTGTGATCGAGCGTTCTAGCAATAAAATTGACGATGCATTAACTGGCGTCACACTCACTTTGAAAGCCAAAAGTTCAGCAGATGAAACTTTGGACGTAACGCGTTCTACAGATGCAACGGCTAAAGCAGTTAACGACTGGGTGACGGCATACAATGCACTTCAGTCGACAATCGCGAGCGTAACCAAATATAGTCCCGTAGAAGCAGGCGCAGACAATCAGTCAACCTCTAACGGCGCACTGATAGGTGACGGCACGGTTCGAAGTGTACAAGCACAATTGCGTAGTCAACTGACGCAGGTGCAGTCAGGTTCGTATGCCATCATGGCACAGTTTGGCATTACCCAAGATCCTAAAGTGGGATCAGATGGTTCTACCGGCAACCTGAAAGTTGACACCGACAAACTAAATGCCGCCTTGACAAAAAACCCTGAAGCAGTTCAGGCCTACTTTATGGGCGATGGTAAAACGACAGGTCTGGCAACAACGATGGGTACCATGCTAACCAAGATGTTGGATACCTCAGCCGGTAGCGAAGGCGTTATTCAAAGTGCTCAGGACGGTATTAATGCCACGATTAAAACTCTAGATAAACGCTATACCGCAACGGAAGCCAGCATAGAAGCCACAATGGCTCGCTATAAAGCGCAATTTACCGCGCTGGATAGCATTGTAACCAAAATGAACAGTACCTCATCGTACCTCACAACTCAGTTTAGTAAGTCCAGTAGTTAAGGATTTAAAATGTATAGCCAAAATGGTGCACTTTCATATCAAAAGGTGGGCATTGAAAGCGCTGTGATGAGCGCTAGCCCCCATCAATTAATTGTCTTGCTTTTTGATGGGGCCATGAGCGCCCTCGTTCGGGCGAGACTTTTTCTGGATCAGGGAGATTTGATATCTAAAGGAGAAGCGCTCTCAAAAGCAATCAGTATCATTGATAACGGTCTCAAGGCTGGACTTGATATGGATGCTGAAGGTGAACTGTCCAACAATTTGGCATCGCTTTACGACTATATGGTACGCCGATTGTTACTTGCTAATATGCACAATGATGTGGAGACCATCATGGAAGTTGAGGGATTACTGAACAACATCGCCGACGCGTGGAAACAAATCGGTGAAGCGCCTTCTAGCCACCAGGATATGCGTTAATGACAAATACCATCCCATCACTGACTGACTGGCATGCTTTGCATGCGCTCAGCATTTCCATGCTAAATCTCGCCCATTCAGGCAAATGGGATGAATTAATTGAACAAGAAGTCAAATATGTGCAAATTGTTGAAAGTATTGCACAGAATCCTATAAGCTCCAACAATATGCTGCAGATCGAGAGAGCGAAAGAGTTGCTCAAACTGGTGCTGGAAAATGAGGCCGAGCTTAAAGTTTTACTGAACTTGCGTATGAAAGAGTTGCGTGAGCTCATTGATACCACCGGCAAACAGCAATCCATCACGTCTACCTATGGAAAGCTGTCAGGGAATATTCTTTACCCAGAAAGTTTTACCCGCGACACACAACTATGATTTCTTCATCCATACTCCAGAAGTCTGCCAATGGCTTCTGGAGCAAGGACGATGAAAAACCCCACCCTGTTACAATGTTTTCACTGGTACTACCCTGCTGGCGGTGAATTGTGGCGAGAGGTCACGGCGTTAGCCCCCAATCTTAACGAAATCGGCATTAACATGATCTGGCTCCCGCCCGCCTATAAAGGCGCGTCAGGCGGGTATTCTGTCGGCTATGACTCCTATGACCTGTTCGATCTGGGCGAGTTTGACCAGAAAGGCAGTATCGCCACGAAATACGGTGACAAAGCGCAGCTGCTGGAAGCCATCGACGCCCTCAAGCGCAACGACATTGCCGTACTGCTGGACGTGGTGGTGAACCACAAAATGGGCGCCGATGAAAAAGAGCCCGTGCGCGTTCAGCGCGTGAACGAACAGGACCGCACGCAAATCGACGATGAGGTCATCGAGTGTGAAGCCTGGACCCGCTATACCTTCCCTGCCCGGGCCGGGCAGTACTCACAGTTTATCTGGGACTACAAATGCTTCAGCGGCGTCGACCACATTGAAAACCCCGATGAAGACGGCATCTTTAAAATCGTCAACGACTACACCGGCGAAGGCTGGAACGATCAGGTTGATGATGAGATGGGTAACTTCGATTATCTGATGGGCGAAAATATCGATTTTCGCAATCACGCCGTGACCGAGGAGATCAAATACTGGGCCCGCTGGGTCATGGAACAGACGCGCTGCGACGGTTTTCGTCTGGACGCCGTCAAGCATATTCCCGCGTGGTTTTACAAAGAGTGGATTGAGCACGTCCAGGAAGTCGCCGACCAGCCGCTGTTTATCGTGGCGGAATACTGGTCCCATGAGGTGGATAAACTTCAGGCCTATATTGACCAGGTCGAAGGCAAAACCATGCTGTTTGATGCCCCTCTGCAGATGAAATTCCACGAGGCGTCACGTCAGGGCCGGGATTACGACATGAGCCAAATCTTCACCGGCACCCTGGTAGAAGCCGATCCGTTTCATGCGGTCACCCTCGTCGCGAACCATGACACCCAGCCTTTGCAGGCGCTTGAAGCACCGGTCGAAGCCTGGTTTAAACCGCTGGCCTACGCGCTGATCCTGCTGCGGGAAAATGGCGTGCCGAGCGTCTTTTATCCGGATCTCTTCGGCGCCAGCTATGACGATGCGGGAGGAGACGGTGAAACGTACCATATTGATATGCCGGTGATTGAGCAGCTTCACGAGCTGATCCTCGCGCGCCAGCGTTTTGCCCACGGCGTGCAAACGCTGTTTTTCGACCATCCAAACTGCATCGCCTTCAGCCGCAGCGGTACGGAAGACGATCCCGGCTGCGTGGTGGTGATGTCGAACGGGGACGTTGGCGAGAAGGTGATTTGTCTTGGGGAAAACTACGGCAACAAAACGTGGCGGGATTTTCTCGGCAATCGCGAAGAAACCATCACCACGGCGGCGGATGGCGAAGGGACGTTTACCTGTAATGGGGGAAGCGTCAGCGTTTGGGTGATAGAGGATGCGCTGTAGTACTGGCAAAGTGCGGCCTGATGCCCTCACCCCGTCCCTCTCCCACAGGGAGAGGGCGCAAACACCAAAAACGGCAACGAGGTTGCCGTTTTGCGTTTACCCTCAGGGCAGCTTACTCTCGAGCGGATTCTTGCTCAGGTAATCGGCACACTCAACCGTTGGACGATCGACCTTCTGCAGCTCCAGCCCGTCGTACTCCAGCGTTGAGCCATCACGCTCCAGCGGATAGATATCCAGCTTACGGGTCACGTTGTAATAACTGTCTGAACGCAGCATGATTTTACCCGGCACGGCAATCACGCGCTGCCACTGACGGCAGTCCAGCGTATCGCCCTCTTCCGTCACCACCAGCGTGGCAATCGCATTCGGGCTTACCATGTTGCTTTGCGGCCCTTTCGACTGCCAGTATCCCGCCAGATGCGCCGGGACAGGGTGCTTGATCACGTCGTTATAGTTATCGACCTGAACGCACCCGGTCAGTGCCAGCAGCGCGCCAGCAATTGCTATTTTTTTCATCATCTTTCCTGCATTCGAAGAAAAAAATATTGTGGCATTAAAGCGCTGCGGCTGCCAGCGAAGATCGACAGATCTTAAACCTGCATCCCCATCACTTCCTGATACGCCGAGACCAGCTTGTTACGCACCTGGATCCCCATCTGCAGGGAAACCGAGGCTTTTTGCAAATCGGTCATCACATCATTCAGCGCCACGCCCGGCTCACCGAGGGTGAACTTCTCTGCCTGAGTGCGCGCGGCGGTCTGGGTATCACTGATACGGTCAAGAGCGGCATGCAGTTGCCCCGCGAAGCTGATGCTCGGCTGCTGATCTGCCACATTCTGATTACGGGCCGTCATCGCCGTTGCCTGCAACTGACTGATTACCCCTTCAATGCCCTGTATAGCCATGACTCTCCCCTGGATGGTTTTTTACGCGGTCAAGACTAACAGCTTGTCAATAAGATAATGGCGGTAAATAGCATGAAAAAACCAGGTTATTTGACGCATAGAAAATCACGAATCATCAAATAATGGCAGGGCCATCAATATGGAACTTTTGTCGTGTTTGCCGACCCGGGAGTCAGTTTTGTTTCTCTACACGAATAACGTAAACCACCAGGATTTAAGAGGTGCGCAATGAGTGCAACAGCATCGACAGCGCCGCAGAATAAATCACTCGAGTGGATGAACCGCCTTCGCGCGAATCCTAAAATCCCGTTGATCGTGGCAGGCGCTGCCGCAATTGCGATCCTTGTAGCGATGGTCCTGTGGGCGAAAAGCCCTGATTACCGGACGCTCTACAGCAACCTTTCCGATCAGGATGGCGGCGCCATCGTCACCCAGTTGACCCAGATGAACATCCCTTATCGCTTTGCCGATAATGGCGGTGCGCTTGAAGTACCGGCAGATAAGGTGCACGAGCTGCGTCTGCGTCTGGCTCAGCAGGGGCTGCCGAAAGGCGGTGCGGTTGGCTTTGAGCTGCTGGATCAGGAAAAATTCGGTATCAGCCAGTTCAGCGAGCAGGTGAACTACCAGCGTGCGCTGGAAGGTGAACTGGCCCGCACCATTGAAACATTAGGCCCGGTGAAGAGTGCCCGCGTGCACCTGGCGATGCCTAAACCTTCTTTATTTGTCCGCGAACAGAAATCACCTTCAGCGTCCGTTACCGTGAACCTTGAACCCGGCCGCGCGCTGGACGAAGGGCAAATCAGCGCGGTGACGCACCTCGTCTCCAGCGCCGTCGCCGGTCTGCCGCCGGGTAACGTGACGCTGGTCGACCAAAGCGGTCACCTGCTGACGCAGTCCAATACCGCCGGTCGCGATCTGAATGACGCGCAGCTGAAGTATGCCGCCGATGTCGAAAACCGTCTCCAGCGTCGTATCGAAGCGATCCTGGGCCCGGTAGTGGGCAACAGCAACGTGCACGCGCAGGTAACCGCCCAGATCGACTTCGCGAATAAAGAACAAACTGAAGAACAATACAGCCCGAACGGCGATGCGGCTCAGGCGGTGATGCGTTCGCGCCAGATCAACACCAGCGAGCAGATTGGCGGTGCAAACCCGGGCGGCGTGCCGGGCGCGCTGTCTAACCAGCCTGCCCCGGCTAACGCGGCACCGATTTCTACGCCGCCGGCCAATCAGCAGAACGGTCAACAAAATAATCAGCAGACCACCTCAACGACCAGTAACGCCGGTCCGCGTACCAGCAGCCGTAACGAAACCACGAACTACGAAGTGGATCGGACGATTCGCCACACTAAACTGAACGTGGGCGATATTCAGCGTCTTTCCGTTGCGGTAGTGGTGAACTACAAAACGCTGGCGGACGGCAAACCGTTGCCGTTGACCGCCGAGCAGATGAAGCAGATTGAAAACCTGACCCGTGAAGCGATGGGTTACTCCGAGAAGCGCGGCGATACCCTCAACGTGGTGAACTCACCGTTCAACTCGGTTGATGAGACCGGCGGTGAACTGCCGTTCTGGCAACAGCAGGCGTTTATCGACCAGCTGATGTCCGCAGGACGCTGGCTGCTGGTGCTGATTGTCGCGTGGCTGCTGTGGCGTAAGGGCGTTCGTCCGCAGCTCCAGCGCCGTGCTGAAGCCGAAAAAGCGGCTCGCGAGCAGATGAATGCGCGCCAGGAAACGGAAGAAGCGGTTGAAGTGCGCCTCAGCAAAGATGAACAGTTGCAGCAGCGTCGTGCTAACCAGCGCATGGGCGCTGAGGTGATGAGCCAGCGCATTCGCGAAATGTCAGATAACGATCCGCGCGTCGTGGCGCTGGTCATCCGCCAGTGGATGGGTAACGAACATGAGTAATACGCTTACGGGCACCGATAAAAGCGTCATCCTGCTGATGACCATTGGCGAAGATCGTGCGGCAGAGGTGTTTAAACACCTCTCCCAGCGAGAAGTGCAAATTCTCAGTGCGGCCATGGCCAACGTGCGTCAGATCTCCAACAAGCAGCTGACCGAAGTGCTGGCAGAGTTTGAACAGGAAGCCGAACAGTTTGCCGCGCTGAACATCAACGCCAACGACTACCTGCGCTCCGTGCTGGTCAAGGCGCTGGGCGAAGAGCGTGCCTCCAGCCTGCTGGAAGACATTCTGGAAACGCGCGATACCGCCAGCGGTATCGAAACGCTCAACTTTATGGAGCCGCAGAGTGCCGCCGACCTTATCCGCGACGAGCACCCGCAGATTATCGCCACCATCCTTGTCCACCTCAAACGCGGTCAGGCGGCAGATATTCTGGCGCTGTTCGAAGAACGCCTGCGTCACGATGTGATGCTGCGTATCGCGACCTTCGGCGGCGTCCAGCCGGCCGCGCTGGCGGAGCTGACCGAAGTGCTGAACAACCTGCTCGACGGTCAGAACCTCAAGCGCAGCAAAATGGGCGGCGTGAGAACGGCGGCGGAAATCATCAACCTGATGAAAACGCAGCAGGAAGAGGCCGTCATTACGGCGGTTCGCGAATTCGACGGCGAGCTGGCACAGAAAATCATCGACGAGATGTTCCTGTTCGAAAACCTTGTCGAAGTGGACGACCGCAGCATCCAGCGCCTGCTCCAGGAAGTGGACTCCGAGTCGCTGCTTATCGCCCTCAAAGGCGCCGAGCAGCCGCTGCGCGAGAAGTTCCTGCGCAACATGTCTCAGCGTGCGGCCGATATCCTGCGCGACGACCTTGCCAACCGCGGCCCGGTTCGTCTGTCTCAGGTGGAAAACGAACAGAAAGCCATTCTGCTTATTGTTCGTCGTCTGGCGGAAACCGGCGAGATGGTGATTGGCAGCGGAGACGACACCTATGTCTAATGAGCTGCCCTGGAAGCGCTGGACGCCGGACGATCTGGCGCCTCCCCTCTCCGAGTTCACGCCGGCCGTCATCGCAACCGAAGAGCTTGACCCGGACGTCGAGCAGCCCGAGCTGACCGAAGAGGAGCAGCAGGCCCAGATGCTGGCGCAGCTGCAAATGCAGGCGCACGAGCAGGGCTATAACGCCGGTCTGAACGAAGGCCGCCAGAAAGGCCACGAGCAGGGGTATCAGGAAGGTCTGGCGAAAGGGTTAGAGCACGGTATCGATCAGGCGCGCCAGCAGCAGGCGCCGATCCATGCCCGCATGCAGCAGCTGGTCAGCGAGTTTCAGCACACCCTGGACGCGCTGGACAGCGTGATTGCCTCGCGACTGATGCAGATGGCGCTGGAAGCCGCGCGTCAGGTCATCGGCCAGACGCCCGTGGTGGATAACACCGCGCTTATCAAACAAATTCAGGGTCTGCTTCAGCAGGAGCCGCTGTTCAGCGGGAAACCTCAGCTGCGCGTCCATCCGGACGACCTGCAGCGCGTTGAAGAAAGCCTGGGCGCGACGCTTAACCTGCACGGCTGGCGCCTGCGCGGCGACCCGTCGCTACATCACGGCGGCTGCAAAGTCTCTGCCGATGAAGGCGATCTGGATGCCAGCGTCGCCACCCGCTGGCAGGAACTGTGCCGCCTGGCGGCACCGGGAGTCGTCTGATGACCGCGCGCCTCACCCGCTGGCTCACCACGCTCGACAACTTTGAGACGAAGATGGCGCTACTGCCATCCGTTCGTCGTTATGGGCGACTGACGCGCGCCACCGGTCTGGTTCTCGAAGCCACCGGCCTGCAGCTTCCGCTGGGCGCGACCTGCGTCATTGAGCGTCAGGATGGTCTGGAAACGCGTGAAGTTGAAAGCGAAGTGGTCGGATTTAACGGCCAGCGCCTGTTCCTGATGCCGCTTGAAGAGGTGGAAGGCATTCTGCCCGGCGCGCGCGTGTATGCCAAAAATATTTCTGGCGACGGGCTGCAAAGCGGGAAACAGCTGCCGCTCGGTCCTGCCCTGCTGGGCCGCGTGCTGGACGGCAGCGGGAAACCGCTCGACAGTCTGCCCTCCCCGGACACCACCGAAACCGGCGCGCTGATCACCCAGCCGTTCAACCCCCTGCAGCGTACCCCCATCGAGCATGTGCTGGACACCGGCGTGCGCCCGATTAACGCCCTGCTGACCGTGGGACGTGGACAGCGTATGGGCCTGTTCGCCGGCTCAGGCGTAGGCAAATCCGTCCTGCTCGGCATGATGGCGCGCTATACCCAGGCCGACGTGATCGTCGTGGGGCTGATCGGTGAACGTGGTCGTGAAGTAAAAGACTTTATTGAAAACATTCTGGGTGCGGAAGGCCGCGCCCGCTCGGTGGTGATCGCCGCACCGGCAGACGTGTCGCCGCTGCTGCGCATGCAGGGTGCCGCGTATGCCACCCGTATCGCCGAAGATTTTCGAGACCGCGGCAAGCACGTGCTGCTGATCATGGATTCCCTGACCCGTTACGCGATGGCGCAGCGTGAAATCGCGCTGGCCATCGGTGAGCCACCGGCGACCAAAGGCTACCCGCCTTCGGTCTTCGCCAAACTCCCTGCGCTGGTGGAACGCGCGGGGAACGGCATCAGCGGCGGCGGCTCCATCACCGCGTTCTATACGGTACTGACGGAAGGCGATGACCAGCAGGACCCGATTGCCGATTCCGCGCGCGCGATCCTTGACGGTCATATTGTGCTGTCGCGTCGTCTGGCCGAAGCCGGACACTATCCGGCCATCGATATTGAAGCCTCTATCAGCCGCGCAATGACGGCGCTGATAACCGAGAAGCACTACGCCCGCGTGCGTAACTTCAAACAACTGCTTTCCAGCTTCCAGCGCAACCGCGATCTGGTCAGCGTGGGGGCGTATGCCAAAGGCAGCGACCCGATGCTCGACAAGGCGATTAGCCTGTGGCCGCAGCTGGAGGCATTTTTGCAACAAGGCATTTTTGAACGCGCCGACTGGGAAGATTCAATTCAGGCTCTGGAGCTGATTTTCCCGCAGGTGTAACACAGGTGGAGGGCGAAGGTCATGGCGCAAAACAGCGCGTTATCAACGCTGAAAGATCTGGCTGAAAAAGAAGTTGATGATGCCGCATTGCAGCTTGGCGCAATGCGACGCGGGTGCCAGCAGGCTGAAGAACAGTTGAAGATGTTAATCGACTATCAGCATGAATATCGCACCAACCTCAATACCGATATGACACAGGGCATTGGAAGCCAGCGCTGGATTAACTATCAGCAGTTTATCCAGACGCTGGAGAAGGCGATAGATCAGCATCGCCAGCAGCTTCACCATTGGACCCAGAAAGTCGATACCGCGCTGAATTTCTGGCGCGAGAAGAAGCAGCGACTGCAGGCCTGGCAGACCTTACAGGACCGACAGATCGCGGCAACGACCCTGGCGGAAAACCGCCTGGATCAGAAAAAAATGGATGAGTTTGCCCAGCGCGCATCAATGAGGAAACCGGAATGATCACACTGCAACAACTGCTGATGAGCGACAGCGACCTGTCAGGCGGCACGCAAACGGGGAAAGGCGCCGACGGTGCACAGGACTTTCTCTCTCTGCTGGCGGGCGCCCTCTCGGACGCAACGGGCAAGGGCAAAGATGCGCCGCTGACCCTGGCTGACCTGAAAGCCGCCGGCAGTAAACTGTCAAAAGTGGCTCAGGACGCCAAAGGGGATACCACCCTGCAGGCCAAAATTGCCGACCTGCTCTCGCGTCAAACTGCGCTGAATGGCGATGAAACGTCGCCCGTTACGTCGCTTGATACGCTGGTTACCGGGCTGGTGCCGCTGTCAAAGGGTGATGCCCTGAAAACGCTTAATGCGGTCAACAGCAAAGATGACGGCAAAAGCGAGCTGAGCGAAGAGGAGCTGGCCGGGTTAAGCGCGCTGATGGCCATGCTGCCGCACCAGCAGACCAGCACCTCACGTGCGGCAGGCAGTGACGGTGTGTCCGCCACCGCAACGCTGAGTTCAGCGGCGCTGACGCAAAACGGCGCGGGCCAGCCGTCCCTGAACGCGCTTCCGGGAAGCCATGATAAAGCCCAGAGTGCTGCGCCTTATCAGAGCCAGGCGAAAAACAGCGACCCGGCCCTGTCGGGTAACGCGCCGGCCACGCCGGCCGTGGCCGCAACGGCAGAGAAGCAGGAGCTTGCCAGTTCCTCCTCCTCAGCCTCACCGACGGCGACCCTGGCACCGATTATGTCCAGCCATGCGACCAGTCAGACGGCCGCCACCGTCGCCACCGCACCGGTGTTAAGCCAGCCTCTGGGTACGCATGAATGGCAGCAGTCCCTGAGCCAACACATCACCCTGTTCACTAAACAGGGCCAGCAGACGGCCGAGCTGCGTCTGCACCCGGAAGATCTGGGTCAGGTGCAAATTTCGCTTAAGCTGGATGATAACCAGGCGCAGCTGCAGATGGTTTCTGCGCACAGCCATGTCCGTGCGGCGCTGGAAGCCGCGCTGCCGGTCCTGCGAACCTCACTGGCGGAGAACGGCATTCAGCTTGCGCAAAGCAGCGTCAGCAGCGAGAGCTTTGCCGGGCAGCAGCAGTCCTCATCCCAGCAGCAGCACCAGGCTTCGCGTTCCGGCAACACCGGCGGCTTTAATGACGAGAGCGATGAGTTACTGCCTGTCCCTGCCGCTCTGCAATCCGCCGCGCGCGGTAACAGTGCCGTAGACATCTTCGCCTAAACGCCAGAGGTAGCGTGATTATCCCCGTCTTTTCCACGCTTTGACGACAGCAGGACACGGGATAATCACCTTATTAAGCTGTACCGAAACAGGAAGCTCGTATCAGATGACTGACTCCGCTATCACCAAAAAAAGTAAGCGTTCCATCTGGATCCTGCTGCTGGTGTTGATCACGCTCGCCGCCTGCGCTACCGCGGGCTATAGTTACTGGCGTATGCAGCAGGAACCTTCGACCGCTGCGGCCAAAGCCGAACCTGCACCACCGCCGGCGCCGGTATTTTTCCCTCTGGACACCTTCACCGTGAACCTCGGTGACGCGGATCGTGTGCTGTATGTCGGTATTACGCTGCGCCTGAAGGATGAAGCCACGCGCGCGCGTCTGAATGATTATCTTCCGGAAGTGCGTAGCCGCCTTCTGCTGCTGTTCTCTCGTCAGGACGCTTCGGCGCTGGCTACCGATGTGGGTAAGCAAAAGCTGGTCGACGCCATTAAACAAACGCTGGCGACCCCGCTGGTAAACGGCCAACCTAAGCAGGAAGTCACTGACGTTCTGTATACAGCCTTCATTCTGCGGTAACGACATGGGCGACAGTATTCTTTCTCAGGCAGAAATCGATGCGCTGCTCAACGGCGACAGCGATAAAAGTGATGATCCGCAACCGGGTATTGGCGGCGATAGCGATATTCGTCCCTATGACCCGAATACACAGCGTCGCGTGGTACGTGAACGTCTGCAGGCGCTGGAGATCATTAACGAACGTTTTGCACGTCAGTTCCGTATGGGGCTGTTTAACCTGCTGCGTCGTAGCCCGGATATCACGGTCGGTGCGATCCGCATTCAGCCGTATCATGAGTTTGCCCGCAACCTGCCGGTGCCGACCAACCTTAACCTGATTCATCTGAAGCCGCTGCGCGGCACCGGCCTGGTGGTGTTTTCGCCAAGCCTGGTGTTCATCGCGGTGGATAACCTGTTCGGCGGCGACGGGCGTTTCCCGACCAAAGTAGAAGGTCGTGAATTCACCCACACCGAACAGCGCGTCATTAACCGCATGCTGAAGCTGGCGCTGGAATCTTACAGCGACGCGTGGAAAGCGATTAACCCGCTGGAAGTGGAATACGTCCGTTCTGAGATGCAGGTGAAATTTACCAATATCACCACCTCCCCGAACGATATCGTTGTTAACACGCCGTTCCACGTGGAGATCGGTAACCTGACCGGCGAGTTCAACATCTGCCTGCCGTTCAGCATGATCGAACCGCTGCGCGAGCTGCTGGTGAACCCGCCGCTGGAGAATTCCCGCAACGAAGACCAGAACTGGCGTGAAAACCTGGTCCGCCAGGTCCAGCATTCGCAGCTTGAGCTGGTGGCGAGCTTCGCCGATATCCCGCTGCGGTTATCTCAGATCCTGAAATTACAACCCGGTGATGTTTTGCCGATAGAAAAACCCGACCGCATTATTGCCCATGTGGATGGTGTCCCCGTGCTGACAAGCCAGTACGGCACGATTAACGGTCAGTATGCGTTACGCGTTGAGCACTTGATCAACCCGATTTTGAATTCGCTGAATGAGGAACAGCCCAAATGAGTGACATGAACAATCCGTCCGATGAAAACAGCGGAGCACTGGACGATCTGTGGGCTGACGCGTTAAACGAGCAAAAAGCGACCCCGGCCAAAAGCGCAGCGGATGCCGTATTCCAGCAGCTCGGCGGCGGTGACGTCAGCGGCACGCTGCAGGACATCGACCTGATCATGGATATCCCGGTTAAGCTGACCGTTGAGCTGGGACGCACCCGCATGACCATTAAAGAGCTGCTGCGCCTGACGCAGGGTTCCGTGGTGGCCCTTGACGGTCTGGCCGGTGAGCCGCTGGATATCCTGATCAACGGCTATCTGATTGCCCAGGGTGAAGTGGTGGTGGTTGCCGATAAATACGGCGTACGCATCACCGATATCATCACCCCGTCTGAACGTATGCGTCGTCTGAGCCGTTAAGCATGAAAACCCAGGCAACAATATCACAGCCTTCTGCCGTTCCCGGCTCGCCTCTGCTCCAGGTGAGCGGGGCATTGTTCGGTATTATTGCCTTTATTCTTATCGCCGCCTGGCTGGCGAAGCGCTTTGGCCTGGCGGGTAAAACCGCCGGTGCCCGCGGCCTGAAGGTCAGCGCCAGCACCACGCTGGGTCCACGCGAGCGCGTGGTCATCGTCGAGGTAGACGATGCGCGCCTGGTCCTGGGCGTCACGGCCTCAAACATCAGCGTATTACACAAGCTGCCGCCCGCCCCTGTTGTGGTTGACGAGCGCGCAGACGTCCCTGCGGATTTTCAGTCCGTCATGAAGAGTTTGCTTAAGCGTTCCGGGAGATCCTGATGCGCCGTTTGTTATCCCTGACGCTTGCGGGCGTTGGCCTGTTTGCTCCCGCGGTTTATGCACAGCTGCCCGGTCTGGTCTCCACCCCTCTCGCGGGCGGCGGACAAAGCTGGTCGCTTCCGGTGCAGACGCTGGTGTTCATCACCTCGCTGACGTTTATTCCGGCCATCCTGCTGATGATGACCAGCTTCACCCGCATCATCATCGTCTTTGGTCTGCTGCGAAACGCGCTTGGAACTCCTTCCGCACCGCCAAACCAGGTTCTGCTTGGGCTGGCGCTGTTTTTGACCTTTTTCATTATGTCGCCGGTTATCGACAAGATTTATACCGACGCCTATCAGCCGTTCAGCGAAGACAAAATCTCCATGCAGGAGGCGCTGGATAAAGGCGCGCAGCCGCTGCGGGAATTTATGCTGCGCCAGACGCGCGAAGCCGACCTGGCCCTCTTTGCCCGCCTGTCCAACACCGGCGAGCTGCAGGGACCGGAAGCGGTGCCAATGCGTATTCTTCTGCCTGCCTATGTCACCAGCGAGCTGAAAACCGCGTTCCAGATTGGCTTTACCATCTTTATTCCGTTCCTGATTATCGACCTGGTGATCGCCAGCGTCCTGATGGCGCTCGGTATGATGATGGTGCCGCCCGCGACCATTGCCCTGCCCTTTAAGATCATGCTCTTTGTACTGGTCGACGGCTGGCAGCTGCTGGTCAGTTCGCTGGCGCAGAGTTTCTACAGTTAAGGAACGGCAATGACACCCGAATCGGTCATGATGATGGGCACGGAGGCGATGAAAATCGCGATTGCCGTTGCCGCGCCGCTGCTGCTTGTCGCGCTGGTTACCGGTCTGATTATCAGTATTCTCCAGGCCGCCACGCAGATTAACGAAATGACGCTGTCGTTCATCCCGAAAATCATCGCCGTGTTCGTGGCGATTATCGTGGCCGGGCCGTGGATGCTGAACCTGTTGCTGGACTATATGCGCAACCTGTTTACCAATCTGCCGTACATCATCGGCTGACCTGACGATGCTGCACTTCACCAGCGACCAGTGGGTTCAGTGGCTCGGCGTCTATTTCTGGCCGATGCTGCGCATCATGGCGCTGATATCCACCGCCCCGATTCTCAGTGAGAAATCGATACCCAAGCGCGTCAAGGTGGGGCTGGGCATTATCATCTCCATTATCGTCGCACCCTCTCTTCCCCCCGTGGATATTCCGATCTTCTCGGCGAACGCGGTGTGGGTGGCCCTGCAACAGGTGATGATTGGCGTCGCCGTCGGCTTTACCATGCAGCTCGCCTTTGCCGCGGTGCGTACCGCAGGGGAACTGATCGGCCTGCAGATGGGGCTATCGTTCGCCACGTTTGTTGATCCCGGTAGTCATCTCAACATGCCCGTGCTGGCGCGCATTATCGATCTACTCGCCATGCTACTGTTCCTGTCGTTCAACGGCCATCTCTGGCTTATCTCCATGCTGGTGGATACGTTCCATACGCTGCCGATTGGCGAAAATCCGGTGAACAGCAACGCTTTCCTCGCGCTTACCCGCGCTGCGGGGCTAATTTTCCTGAACGGGCTGATGCTGGCACTGCCGATCATCACCCTGCTGCTGACCGTCAACCTGGCGTTAGGTTTACTCAACCGAATGGCACCGCAGCTTTCAGTATTTGTCATTGGTTTTCCGCTGACGCTGACGGTTGGGATTTTATTAATGTCATTACTAATGCCACTTATCGCTCCCTTCTGTGAACATTTATTCGGCGAGATATTCAACCTGTTAGCGGATATTGTCAGCGAGCTGCCACGTAAATAATAACCCTCACTGTTGCTATTGTCTTTCTGAGGATATTCCTAAAATAAAACGCGTAAAACATCTTCCAGGATATATCTGACGCGGTTTAATTGTTTCTAACCATCTCACAATACTTAATATTTACTTTACTTTAAGAAGATTCCTGGCAAATTATACGTAACTTTACGGGATAGTGAGTCCGCCTGAAAGTCTTTGTCATGCTCACAGGTTTATTATTTTTTCCATCCCGTATGGCTGTTTTGAGCTCTCAGGCAGATGGTGAATTATCGTTACGCATTGAGTGAGGGTATGCCATGTCAACGATCATTATGGATTTATGCAGCTACACCCGGCTAGGGTTAACCGGGTACCTGGCAAGCAGAGGGGTAAGAAAGAGAGACATCAACGATGCACACACCGTTGACGAACTCGCAGCCGCTTGTGACGAACTAAAACCAGGCGTGGTGTTTATTAATGAGGACTGTTTCATTCACGATCCAGCCAACAGTCAGCACATTAAGCAAATCATTAATCAGCATCCAAAAACCCTGTTTATTGTTTTTATGGCGATCGCGAATATCCATTTCGATGAGTATTTGTTGGTCCGTAAAAATTTATTGATCAGTTCTAAATCGATTAAACCCGAGTCGCTGGATGACATTCTGGGTGATTATTTGAATAAAGAAGTTAAAAATGTAGGAGCGGTTAACTTACCCACCCTATCATTAAGCAGGACTGAATCAAGTATGCTGCGAATGTGGATGGCGGGACAAGGAACTATTCAGATCTCTGACCAGATGAATATTAAAGCGAAAACCGTTTCGTCACACAAAGGAAATATTAAAAGGAAAATTAAAACGCATAATAAGCAAGTGATCTACCACGTGGTACGCCTGACCGATAATGTGACGAACGGGATTTTCGTCAACATGCGTTAGTCGCTTAAGACCTGTGCACCCTACCTTTGATCTCTGGCCTGGCCAGAGATTTTTGCTTCTGGAGAGGTTGTCGGGCACGCGATGTGCTACCCGACGCCGTGCTACTCCGCCTTCTCGACAAAAATACCGTCCGGATGCCCCAGTTCGTTAAAAAACCAGATGCCGAGCGGGTAGTCTTCAAGCGATACCAGGTACATTGTGCCTTCGCTAAACTCTTCAATTGCCAGCACCACACCCGGGCGGCGCGGCCCACCGTCCGTTTTAACGGTTACCCGATCGTTGACCTTCATACATTCCTCCTCTGGTTTTGAGCCAGTGTAGAACAAAACGCAAAAACGCACATCGCCGCCCGGTGTGAATGGCGTTTTTATGCACAGTCTATACTTACCGTTGGACACGGTTGAATGAGGAACCCCGTAATGAAGACCGATAAAGAGTACAGCGACACCATCAAGCGCGAAGTCGAGGTGGATGTCGATGCCCTGCTGGCCGCCATCAATGAGATCAGTGAGTCAGAAGTCCGCCGGTCGGACGACAATTCGGACCGCGTCATTGTCAACGGAAGGGATTATCACACCTATCGCGAGCTGGCGGAGGCCTTCGAGCTTGATATTCACGACTTTAGCGTGTCTGAAGCCAATCGGTAGGGCGAAAAAAATCCCGGTCATGGGGATGACCGGGATCAAAACTTGCTTATGCAAGAAGCACTTGAAAATTCGTTACACCAGGAAATCTGATGTACATGCCACACTATCCCCAACGAATTTGGCTGACAAGCATATATTCTTACGATGAATATAATATTTTTAACATAATGCTTTTTGTTATGAGCAATAACACACGCCGAATGCGGGTTTGCCAGGGGCACCCCTCTTACCTCCGGTTTTCGCCTCAATCATTTTTTAGGAATTTTCTTAGGTCGAAACGCATCTGTTACCAGGAGTCGCTATGCCTTCACTGCGGGATACATTGCTGATTTTCTCTGACCTGGATGGTTCACTGCTGGATATTCACACCTATGAGTGGCAACCCGCCATGTCCTGGCTGGACAGGCTGATGGATAATCAGGTTCCGGTCATTCTTTGCAGCAGCAAGACCGCGGCAGAGATGCTGGATCTCCAGCTGGATCTGGGGCTTGAAGGCTTGCCTTTTATTGCCGAGAACGGCGCGGTGATTCAGCCTGACGTACGCTGGGATAAGATTCAGCGCCAGATCAGGGGGATGACGCACCGGGATATTCGCCCGCGAATCGAGCAAATACGCCTGCAGACGGGCTATAAATTCACTACCTTTGACGACGTGGATGAGCATGTTATCAGCGAGTGGACCGGACTGTCGCGCTACCGTTCGGCGCTTGCCCGCAAGCATGAAGCGTCCGTCACGCTCATCTGGCGCGATACCGACGAGAAAATGGTTCAGTTTGAAGAGGAGCTGGCGAATGTCGGACTGAAATGCCTGCAGGGCGCGCGCTTCTGGCATGTACTGGACGCCCGCTGCGGCAAAGACGTTGCGGTGAACTGGCTGATTGAGCAATACCGCGAGCTGGAAGAGATTGAACCCACCACGCTGGGACTCGGCGACGGTCCCAATGATGCGCCGCTGCTCGACAGCGTTGACTTCGCGGTAGTGATTAAGGGCATTAACCGTGAGGGCATCACGCTACGGGACGATAACCCCGCCCGGGTTTATCACACCCGACAGCCCGGCCCGGCAGGCTGGCAGGAGGGGCTGGATCACTTCTTCTCTTAATCCCGCCAGACGACCCGGTTACGCCCGCTCTGTTTGGCCTGATACAGCCGGACGTCCGCCACGGACTGCAGCTGTTCAAACTCGTAGTTTCCCGCTTCATCCGCGCTGCTGACCCCCAGCGACGCGCTGACGCGCAGGGTCGTGCTCTTCTTCACCAGGATCTCCTTACTGTTGATGCGGCAGCGAATACGGTCCGCGACGCTTCTCGCCTCCTCCAGGCCGATCCCCGGCAGGACGACGCAAAACTCTTCCCCGCCCACGCGCCCTGCCACATCATTCTTGCGTAACGCGCTGGCAATCAGTCCTGCCGTGTGGGAGAGCACCTTGTCCCCGGCCTGATGGCCGAAGCGGTCGTTGATGTTTTTAAAACAGTCGAGATCGATCTGAATCACCGAGAACGGCAGCGACTGCTGGCGACAGGTTTCCGCCAGCAATCTTGCGCGGTCGAACAGCGCGCCGCGATTATTCAGTCGGGTAAGCGGGTCATGCCAGGCCTGCCACTGGAGCGAGTGCTGAAGCGTGTACATGTTACTCACCATGCGGCGGATCACCAGCCACGAGATCAACAGCATGGCGGTAAAGAGCGCCCACATCAGCGCCAGCACGATACTGATGCTGCCGAAGTCGTCCTGTACCCCTTCGTGCAGGGTGTGGATCCGCAGGACAACGCCGTCGAAGTGATCGAGCCGCTCCCAGCTCACAAAACGGCTTCCGAGACGGATCCCGCCGCCGGTAGCGTGCTCAATCGCCTGCGCAATCTGCGCCGTTTCGCGTTCGTCAAAATGGTTAACCGCGTTTTCCGTATGGGCAGAGGTGGCAATCATATTGAGCCGGGTATCGTACAGCTGATACTCCCCTTCCGTTCGGTCTTCCGTCGCATCGGCCAGCAGACGCTGCATGGTGCCCAACGTAAAATCCATCGCCACGACGCCATACCAGTAATGATCGAAATAGATGGGGACGCTGGCGGTGATCATTCGTTCATCATTGGTCCTGGATGAGGGGGTGGAGATGAACCAGCGCACCGCGCGAGCGCGATTGTTCCGCTCTGACTGCTGGGTAAACCAGGACTGCGTGACAAGATGGTAATAGCGGGAAGTAATGTCGCCCGCCTGGTCCGGCGTATCCGTGGAAACGAAAAATCCCGCGCGGGAGACGTAGATCACGCGCGCTTCCGTTTGTGCTCTCGACGACGCCAGCCTGAGCAGATACCCCACTTCGAGCGTGGCAGAAATCTCGTGGCTGAGGCGTTCAGCGTCACGATTCAGAAACGTGGTTTTCTCGACGAATGCATCCGAGACACCGTTAATGGGAAGGGTGCGTTTTTTATCAACGGCAAGCTGCCAGGTAGGTAGCATGCGGACAGTATCGAAGCGTGATACCGCGTTCTGGAGTACATCAAATGCCAGCGGCGTCTGGATTGCATCGCGCATGCCCTGACGAAACAGCAGCATCCTGTCCACGCTGTTCTGCAGCTGCCTGTCCAGCGAACTGGCCACCGTATCCAGATGGTTACGCTGGCTGGAGATGTACGCTTCTTCCAGTACCACCACCTCGCGCCAGGTCAGTAGAGTCGAAAATACCAGAACGACCAGAAAACAGAGATTAACAATCAACCCCGGATTGCTACGCTTATGCAGCCATTGCAAAAAGGATTCTTTTACAACAAAGGTATCGCGCTGCACACACACTCCCTGATCGCTGCCTTACACCCGGTACTGGAGATAAAAACGCCCGGCAAAGCCGGGCGTTATGTGATTAAGCCTTGTCCCGCTGGTGCTGCCCGTCCCCCGGCTGAAGCTCATCTTCACGAAATGCTTCCCGCTTGATGCCATAGCCATCGTGCCACCGACATTCCACCATTCCGCTGGAATACCCGGTCACAATCATACGTGGGCCGCCCTTCTTAGGCTTAACTTCATCACTGACCAAAAAGACCATACCTGCCTCCTGTATCAGGGTGAAACTGTTTCAATTTAGACGAGGAATGGTCTTTTTGCATCCCACAAGGGGTAACAATTAGTGCGACGTGCCGCGTATTTTTTCAACCAGCTTCACTGCCGCAACCACGATAGCGCCAATGATAAAGCCCAGCACCAGATTCAGCAGCGTGGGCAGAATTGCCGCGACAACGGCCCCCTGCGCCGAGGAAAAATGTTCGATAGCATGGTGCAGAGGCGCGATACCGTGAACCACGATCCCGCCGCCCACGAGGAACATCGCCAGCGTGCCTACCACCGACAAACTCTTCATCAGCCACGGGGCCAGCACCAGCAGGCTTTTGCCGATGCCTCTTGCCACCGCGCTCGTTTTCTCTTCCAGCCAGTAGCCAATATCGTCCAGCTTGACGATCAGTCCCACCAGGCCGTAGACGCCGACGGTGACCAGAATGGCGATGCCGGAGAGGATCAGAACCTGATTCAGAAGCGGCGCGTCAGACACGATGCCCAGCGTAATGGCGACAATCTCCGCGGAGAGGATAAAGTCGGTCCGAATAGCGCCTTTGACCTTATCGCGCTCGAAGGTTTTCGGGTCCTGAGCGGCCAGCGCTTCAAGACGCTGCTGGCGCATCTCCGGCGTATCGCTCTGCTTGCGCGCGCTAAAGGAGTGCAGGACCTTCTCTACGCCCTCGAAGCAGAGAAATGCACCGCCAATCATCAGCAGCGGCGTGATGGCCCAGGGAATAAACGCGCTGATCAGCAGCGCCAGCGGCACCAGAATCACCTTATTCAGGAAGGAGCCTTTTGCCACGCCCCACACCACCGGCAGTTCACGGTTAGCTCTTACCCCACTCACCTGTTGGGCGTTAAGCGATAAATCATCTCCCAGCACGCCTGCGGTTTTTTTCGCCGCCAGTTTCCCCATCACTGAAATGTCATCCAGTAAGGTCGCAATATCATCCAGCAATGTTAATAAGCTACTTCCTGCCAAAATCTTAATCCTTCATTTTTTGGTAATTAGGTGAATAGTATGGAGCAAAAGCGCAAACCCGGAAACACCCACCTCACGTCAACAAAAAATTCACATCAGCTACACAATTAAAGGGCTCGCCAGCGCGATAGTTTTCGCGTTTACTATCAGCGACCTTTTTATTTCGTCGTGAGGGATTATGCGTTTCCGGCAATTGCTACCGCTCATTGGGGCACTCTTTTCGCTGTACATCATCTGGGGCTCAACCTACTTTGTCATTCGCATCGGCGTGGAAAGCTGGCCGCCGCTGATGATGGCTGGCATCCGCTTTCTCTCGGCTGGCGTGCTGCTGCTGGCCTTCCTGTTGCTGCGCGGGCATAAACTTCCCCCGCTGCGCCCGATGATGAATGCCGCCCTGATCGGCCTGCTGCTGCTTGCGGTGGGAAATGGGTTTGTAACGATTGCCGAGCACCAGAACGTACCGTCCGGGATCGCCGCCGTGGTCGTTGCCACCGTACCGCTGTTTACCCTCTGCTTTAGCCGCCTTTTTGGTATCCGCACCCGCAAGCTGGAATGGCTGGGGATTGGTATTGGCCTTGCCGGCATCATTCTGCTGAACAGCGGCGGTAACCTGAGCGGGAATCCGTGGGGTGCAATCATCATTCTGATTGGCTCGATGAGCTGGGCGTTTGGTTCCGTCTACGGTTCGCGTATCGAACTGCCGACCGGCATGATGGCGGGGGCGATAGAGATGCTCGCCGCCGGGATTGTATTGCTGCTCGCCTCCATGCTTACGGGAGAAAAGCTGACAACCCTGCCGCCGCTGTCGGGCTTGCTGGCGGTAGGCTACCTGGCGCTGTTCGGCTCTATCATCGCCATTAACGCCTATATGTTCCTGATCCGCAACGTCTCCCCGGCTGTCGCGACCAGCTATGCCTACGTCAACCCGGTCGTGGCCGTGCTGCTCGGAACGGGATTGGGGGGAGAAACGCTCTCACCTGTGGAATGGATCGCTTTAGGGATCATCGTGTTTGCCGTCGTGCTGGTCACCCTGGGCAAATATTTACTGCCCGCAAAACCGGTGGTCACGCCTTGCGAGGTGGAGAAACCTTAAGCAGGTGAATACCCTGCGTGTCGATCTGCGCGGTCTGGCCGCCGCCGCAGATCCACTCTTCCAGCCGTTCGCTCAGATCGGTATCGTTCAGTTTTAATCTGCCTCTCAGCGCGCACTCCCAGACGATCAGCACCCGCCAGCCCTGCGCAATCAGCGCGCTGAGATCCCGGCGGTCGCGCTCGACGTTCTTGCCAATTTTATCCAGCCAGAAATCGGTGCGCGTCGCGGGGACCTTAAACAGGTAGCAGTCGTGGTGATGCCAGAAACAGCCGTGGGTAAAGATGATGCACTGCCAGGCGTCGATGACGAAATCGGGGCGACCCGCAAGCGCGGGATCCTGCACGCGAAAATCAAACCCCGCCTGCGTCAGCAGCCCGGCCAGGCGCTTTTCGATGGCGGTGTCACGCGTGCCGATGGCACGCATATTTTTGCTGCGCGTGGCCTTATCGTGCACATCCGTCATTGACGGCCTCACCCTGACGGAGTGCCACCGCCTGTCTGATGCGCGAGGCCAGCAGTTTTGCCACGGCCGCGAACGCGGGAACCACCACCGAATTACCAAACTGGCGGTACGCCTGGGTATCCGAAACCGGAATGCGGAAGCGGTAGCCCTGCGGGGTCTCAAATCCCATCAACCGGGCGCATTCCCGCGGCGTTAAGCGTCGCGGACGGTGACGCTGGTTGTGCGGATCGTCGAAATCTTTTTCACCCAGCGCCTTGTCCCAGCCTCGGTCGATCAGTATCTCTGCCCCATCCTTATAGTAGCGAGCGGACAACGTGCGGGTCACGCTGTGCGGATCGTTGGGGTTTACCATTCCAAAACCGAAGCCGTTGCCCTTCGCCTGATGCTTCTTGGCATAGCGGTAGAGGTATTTCCACAGCACCGGGGTAAGAATAAATTTCGCGTCAACGACAGGTTCCAGCAGGTCGGCTACGGTAGGACGACGCTCGGGATACAGAGACGGGATATCCCGCAGGGTGAAATCCCCCTTGAGATTGAGATCGCGGCGGAAACCCACCAGCACGATACGTTCGCGATGCTGGGGCAGGAAATGTTTTCCATCAATGATTTTGGGATCGTCCGCACCCATATCCTGTGAATCAGCCACGTCATACCCCAGCTCGTCCAGGGTCTGCATGATAATGCGGAAGGTTTTTCCGCCGTCGTGGCTCTTTAGATTTTTGACGTTTTCCAGCACAAAGATGGCCGGGCGGCAGGCATCGATGATGCGCGCCACATCAAAAAACAGCGTTCCCTGGGTATCGCAGGCAAAACCGTGGGCGCGTCCGAGGGCATTCTTTTTGGAGACACCGGCCAGCGAGAAGGGCTGACAAGGGAAGCCGGCCAGCAGCACGTCATGCGCCGGGATCGTCTGGCGAATATGCTCGGCGGCCTGTTCATCGCTCACGCCGCTTTTATGGCTCAGGGTCACATCGCGGATATCCGCGTTGAAATGATGCTCGTGCGGATCGCAGTACCAGTTGGCCTTGTAGGTCCGGACGGCATGCTTGTTCCACTCGCTGGTAAACACGCACTGTCCGCCGATAGCTTCAAAACCGTGTCGGATACCGCCGATACCGGCAAACAGATCGATAAAGCGGAAGGCATAGTTCGGATGCGCGGCAGGAGGACGCGGAAGCAGGTTTTGCAGATAACGAAACTCGCCTTCACTCAGGCGACGCCCTGCGCGTTCGCTAGTCAGCAGACGCTTAAGGATCGCCGGGCTCCAGTGGCTCTCGCCGTGCGCCACCAGCATATTGGCCAGCGTTTTAGCATCATAGATATCCAACAGCTGGTGCAGCAACGCCTGCACCGTTGCCGTTGATTTCTCAGCCTGCTCGGGCGCGGGCTCTGTCACTGATAGATTTTCCTGCATTCTTTTAACCGGAGAGTAAAGACTGGGAACAGATTACCACAGTTCAGTTGCGCAAACTGCGACGGAAGCGGCTCAACACCTGGCTATCCAGCCCGATGCAGTCACCGTGTAATTCGGCACTGAGTTTCGCCATAAACTGGATCAGGAAATCGGCATTGTGACGTGCCAGCTCGCGGCCCATTTCCGTTTGCATTGTATCAGGCAATCGCAGCAGCTTGGTCTGAAAATGGTCCAGGGCAAACGCACGATCGTCAAGGATACGCGCATCGGCAAAGGGATCGTCAGCATCAAAAAGCGGCACGCCCAGCGCGCCCGAGACGGCAAAGACGCGCGCCAGACCGATAGCGCCTAACGCTTCCAGTCGGTCTGCGTCCTGCACAATTTTGGCTTCCATGCTCTGCGGCGCAATCCCGGCGCTGAAGCTGTGCGCCTCAATCGCGTGCGCGACGCTGGCTGCGTGCTCTGGCGGAAAATCAGGGAAGTCGCGGCGCAGAATGTCACACGTCCTGCGCGCTGCAATCTGGGATGACCGGCCGCGTTCGGGATGGTTTTTCGGCAGGCTGACAATATCGTGGAAATAGCATGCGGTCAGAATCACCAGCGGCTCCACCGCCTGGTCAGCCATGATTTTTTGCGCCGTCATCCAGACCCGACGAAAATGCGAAATATCATGTGCGGTATCGTCGGTGCTGTGATTCTCCTCGAGCCAGTGTTCAAATCGTTGCTGCCACCGGGCAAGTTCCATCGTCATGTCCTGTCGTCTAAAAGAGAAAGAATTATAACACAGGCAAATTAAAGCAATTAAAAAATAGAAATTCGAAATACTTAATAATAATTACACCATATAAATTCAAGAAACTAATTCACAAGAAAAATAAAGAGATCAATTGAAATATTTAGTAATATTTAAAAGGTTTTAATTACATTTGTTTTTAGAACTAAATAACACATCCTGGAATAGTATCCATCCTGTAATTGCGGAGAGTGATTACATATATTCATATAAATTATCTTTTAAGGGAATATATAATGAAAAGAAAAGTTTTGGCAATTATTGCACCTGCATTATTAATTGCAGGCATAGCAAATGCGGCTGAAGTTTACAACAGCAATGGCAATAAACTCGACCTGTACGGTAAAGTAGATGGTCTGCATTATTTCTCTGACGACACGGGTTCAGATGGCGACGTAAGCTACGTTCGTCTGGGCTTCAAAGGCGAAACGCAGATCAACGACCTGCTGAGCGGCTATGGCCAGTGGGAATATAATATTCAGGCTAACAAAACAGAGAACTCAGGCAATCAGTCATGGACACGCCTTGGCTTCGCTGGTCTGAAATTTGGTGAATACGGTTCATTCGACTACGGTCGTAACTACGGCGTGGTTTACGATGTTGAAGGCTGGACCGATATGCTGCCTGAGTTCGGCGGAGATTCCTATACCTATACCGATAACTTTATGACCGGCCGTACAAACGGTGTTGCAACCTACCGTAATAATGATTTCTTTGGTCTGGCTCAGGGCCTGAATTTCGCGGTTCAGTATCAGGGCAATAATGAAAGTGCCTCTAACGATCAGGAAGGGACCAACAATAGCCGTAATATCCGCAAAGAAAACGGTGATGGTTGGGGTATTTCAACCTCCTACGATTTCGGTATGGGATTCAACGCCGCTGCGGCATATGCCTCATCTGACCGTACCAACGATCAGGTTACCAAAACAACGGCTGGTGGTGACAAGGCTGACGTCTGGACCGTTGGCCTGAAATACGACGCCAACAATATCTATCTCGCAGCCATGTATGCGGAAACCCGCAATATGACGCCTTACGGCAATAAGGAATATGCTGTCGCTAATAAAACACAGAACGTCGAAGCCACCGCGCAGTATCAGTTTGAGTTTGGCCTGCGTCCTGCGGTCTCTTTCCTGATGTCTAAAGGTAAGGATCTGAATTCCTACTACGGAAGTGATAAAGATCTGGTGAAATATGCGGACGTGGGTGCGACCTATTATTTCAACAAAAATATGTCCACCTATTTTGACTACAAAATCAACCTGCTGGATGAAGGTGACGATTTCTACAAGGCGAATGGCATCAGCACCGATGACATCATAGCAGCAGGTCTTGTTTACCAGTTCTAATCCCCAAAATACTAAAGGCCGCAATAGCGGCCTTTTTATTTCTTCGCTGTCATTACGGCGCTTCCTGCAGCGCCACGCGGATAAACCCGTTATTCTGCGCCAGCAGCTCATGGGCTTTCCATGCATCCAGCCCTGTTAGCACCATCAATACCGCCGTTTTACAGTTATGGTTACAGCTCGCCAGCGCGGCTTTTGCCTCGGCCCGAGTGCATCCCCCCGCTTCCATTACAATCGCAATTTGCCGTTCAGCCCATTTGGTTGTGCCTGCTTCAAGATCCACGCGCAGGTTGCTGTAAACCCGTCCGGTGCGGACGGCCAGCCCGGTGGCGATCATCGAGAGGATCATTTTTTGCGCGATCCCCGCTTTAGTGTTGATATAGCCTGCGACGACATCGGCCCCCAGCTCCGGAGCGATAACCATGCTTGCCAGCTGCGCGGCTTCGCTTTGCGCATCGCCGGTAACAATGGCGACCGGTGAACCCAGCGACCACGCATGGCGCATTGCCCCCCAGACCCACGGCGTTTTTCCGCTGACGGTCACGGCCAGCATCATATCGTGTTCACCAAACTTGATGGCCTGCAGATCGGCAACGCCGCGCTCGTAGCTCCCTTCCCCTTCTTGTGCCGTAACGGCCATAACAGGAGTTTTGCCCGGCGCATATTCATCGGCAACCTGTTGCGCTACGCGCCCTGACGGCCCCGCGCCAACAACAATCAGGCGACCGCCGTGGCTGAGCGTCGCGGCGGCGTTGTCCACCACGCGGGCAATAGCATCTAGACAGGGGGTAATAGCAGCAGAAATGAGTGCATCATCCTGGTGAATGACTTTCAGCATGTCCAGCGTGGACAATCTATCAATATTCATCGTGCTGGCGTGCCGTCTTTCCTTGACCAAACCGGTAAGCATAACGCTCATAAACAGCCTCCTTATTATGAGTACCCACACACTATAAAGTGTTTTATATAGACGACCTGCGAGGAGGGTCACGAAAAGGGGAGCAAATCCACGCCTTTACATGGCTTTAAGAAAAGTGCGTCATCGGCGATAATTACCCCTTTCTTAATTATCGCGGAGTGTTGATGAGCGATTTGCAGCCTTTCCTTACGACGCGCAAGCGCCCCATGAAGCTGAACACCCTGGTCACGCTGATGGTGTGCGCGATTATTGCCTCTGTGCTGCTGGTGGTCTTTGCGCTCTACTCCGTACAAATCACCCGGGCGACCCGCGATGATGTTAAAGATACGGCTCTGGGTATCGCCAGAACGCTGGCCAACAGCCCGGAGATCCAACGCGGCCTGATGCAGCCACCCCAGGCGGATATCATTCAGCCCATCGCCAAAGCCGTCACCCAACGCAACGATCTGCTGCTCACCGTGGTGACCGACATGCGGGGGATTCGCTATTCGCACCCGAACGAAGCCCTCATCGGCCTGCACTTTATTGGCAACGACCTGGAGCCTGCACTGGAAGGTAAAGAGAATGTCTCCGTAAACCGTGGTGCCCTCGCGGAAGCGCTTCGCGTCTTCACCCCCGTTTACGACAGCCAGCACGACCAGATCGGCGTGGTGGTGGTCGGTATCTCCCTCAAAAAAGTGGAAGATCAGATTGCCCGCGGACGGCTAAACGCCGTCTGGACCATTTTGTTCAGTATTTTTATGAGTTCCATGGCGATTTGGGGTCTGGTGCGGGTACTGAAACGCATCCTGTTCGGGCTCGAACCTTACGAAATTTCCGCCTTGTTCGAACAGCGTCAGGCGATGCTGCAGTCGCTTCGCGAGGGGGTGCTGGCCGTCGATATTCACGGGCGCGTGACGATGATCAACCAGACCGCCAGAGAAATATTGCTTCTCCCCTCCGGCAAGCAGACCGAAAACGCCAGCGCCCCCCTTCTGGCCAGCCTGCGCGAAGTTTCAAAGACGGGCGCCGCGCGCCAGGATCAGGAGATCAGCTGTAACGGTCGTCTATTGCTGTGCAATATGGTGCCCGTTAAAAGCCAGGACCGGGTGATCGGCGCCATCACCACCTTCCGTGATAAAACGGAAATCAGCCAGCTGATGCAGCGTATTGATGGCATGGTTAACTACGTCGATGCCCTGCGCAGCCATACGCACGAGTTTATGAATAAACTGCATGTGATCCTGGGCCTGCTGCACATGAAGCGCTACGACAAGCTGGAAGAGTACATCATCCAGACGGCACATAATTACCAGACGGATATCGGTACGATACAGAGCAAGGTAAAATCCCCGGTTATTGCCGGGTTCCTGCTGGGTAAAATCAATCGGGCGAAAGAAGCGGGCATCACCCTGACGCTGGCGGATGAATGCCAGATACCGGATACCGCGAGTGAAGAGCAGGTCGCGGTGCTGATCACCGTGCTGGGTAACCTCATTGAAAACGCGCTCGACGCGATGGAAGGACAGCAGGAAGGTGAGATCGGCCTGCTGCTGCATTATCAGAACGGCTGGCTCAGCTGCGAAGTGAGCGACGATGGCCCCGGCATTGATCCCGCTCAGCTGGAGGCTATTTTTACAAAGGGCTTCTCAACAAAAGGTGAAAACCGCGGCGTTGGGCTGTTCCTTGCTCGCCAGCAAATCCAGAACCTCGGCGGCGATATCACCGTCGAGTCTGAGCCAGGCGTATTTACCCAATTTTTTGTTCACATCCCCTGGGATAGCGAGAGGAATATCGCGTGATAAATGTATTAATTGTCGATGATGACGCCATGGTAGCCGACCTCAACCGTCTGTATGTCAACCGTGTTGAAGGTTTTAGCTGCTGCGGCGTCGCCTCCACGCTAAACCAGGCCGAGGCCATCATTAATAACCCCGGGCACCCTGTCGATCTGGTGCTGCTGGATGTCTATATGCAGCAGGATAACGGGCTGGATCTGCTGCCCGTTATTCGCGCATCCGGGCGCCCAATCGATGTGATTATGATCTCGTCGGCTGCTGACGCCGCCACGATCCAGACCTCTATCCATTACGGCGTGGTGGATTATCTGATTAAGCCGTTCCAGTTCCCGCGCTTTGAAGAGGCGCTGAACGGCTGGAAGGCAAAGCACAGCCTGATGGGTTCGCACCAGTATTATGAGCAGGCCGACGTCGACCGGCTGATCCACGGTGGGGCGCCGGAACTGGCGGACAGTAAAAAGCTGCCGAAGGGGTTAACGCCGCAAACGCTGCGCACGATTTGCCAGTGGATTGACGCTCACCCGGAGACGGAATTTTCTACCGATGACCTGGCTAACGCCGTCAATATCTCCCGCGTATCCTGCCGTAAATACCTGATTTGGCTCGCGCAAATCAACATTCTGTTCACCAGCATTCACTACGGTGCCACCGGGCGTCCGGTGTATCGCTATCGTCTCCAGCCGGAGCAGACCGGCCTGCTCAAGCAATACTGTCAGTAACGCGGTAGTCGTTATCCAGCAAGGTAAAACGGAAGTGGTGCATCGATGAGATCACCACTTCTTTTGTTTTGGTCACAAAAATCGCTTCGATATCAGGACGAGAGCGCAGCACAGCGCAGCCCTTCTCTACCCCCATGCCGTACATCAGCGTGGTCCAGATATCGCCGTCGATAGAGTCTTTCGAAACAATCGTCACGCTGTCCAGCTCGTTGTCCAGCGGATACCCGGTGCGCGGATCGAGAATATGGTGATAGCGCCTGCCGTTTTGCTCAAAGTAGCGCTCGTAGGTTCCAGACGTCACGACGGACAGGTTCTCTACGGTCATCGTGCCGATCAGCGCATCCCCCGCGAACGGTTTTTTCAGCCCCACGCTCCAGCCCCCTTCCGGCGAGCCTAACGTCTGAATGTTTCCACCGAGGTTGATCAGCCCCAGCTCAGCGCCCTCTTTATGCAGGTAATCACGCACCCTGTCGGCGATATAGCCTTTGGCAATGGCCCCCAGATCGATCTCCATCCCCGCTCTGGTCAGAAACACGCTGCTGCTGGCCTCATCAAGAAGGACATCTTCAGGACGGGTTATCGCCAGCAGCGACGCAATTTCCTCCGCAGGCGGAACGCTGTCCCCCTGAAAGCCAATTTTCCAGCGCTTCACCAGCGGACCTATCGCCAGGTTAAAGGCGCTGTCCCTGAACAGGCTTGCCGCTTTTGCACAGCGGATCAGCTCAAACACCGGCCGGCTGACGGTAACCGGATGCTGGCCAGCCGCATGGTTAATGTCCATCACCTGCGAGTGCGCGCGGTTGACGGTGAGCAGATCTTCGTACTGTTTGATCAGGCGAAACACGCGGGACGCGAGGGCTTCGTCGTGGGAGAAGAGTTTCAGGAGAATGGGTGAGCCCATCAGGACGGCGGAATAACTGTAAACGCGATGGTCATCAGGCATGACTGGAGTCCTCAGATGTAGCCCCGGCAGGCACCGCGCCGCCGGGGAAAATGCCGGATAGCGCTGGGCGTATCCGGCCTACAACACAGGGGTCTTACTGCTTTTTCGAACGCATAGCCGCCTGATGTCCTGCAAGCGTACCAAAAATAATGATATCTGCCACTGCGTTACCGCCGATACGGTTACCGCCGTGGATCCCGCCGACTACTTCACCGGCCGCAAACGCGCCTGGCAGCACGTTGTGGTTGCTGTCCAGCACGCAGGTTTCGGTGTTGATGGTCACGCCGCCCATGGTGTGGTGCACGCCCGGCGCAATCTGAATGGCGTAGAATGGCCCTTCGTTGATAGGCGCACGCAGCGCGGTGGTACGACCAAAATCGTCATCATGCTGTTTTTCAACGAAGCCGTTGTAACGTTCCAGCGTCGCGAGGAAAGCGTGGTAATCCATACCGAGCGCTTCCGCCAGGGCTTTTGGCGAGCTGGCGCTGGTCACGAAACCTTTTGCGATGTACTCATCCGCGGCTTTGTTTTTGGCACGTACGTGCTCGTCAAAGACGATGTATGCGTATTTCTCCGGCAGCGCGATGATTGACGCCGAGACCTTATCGCGGGTTGACATTTCGTTGTAGAAGCGCTCCCCTTTCTGATTGACCAGAATCGCCCCGCCGCCGCGAATGGATTCGGAAATCAGGTACGAGGTGTTCTGCTCAACGGTTGGGTGAATTTGAATTTCGCCCATATCCACGGTACCCGCCCCGATGCGCTCCAGCAGCGCGATGCCGCCGCCGGTTGCCCCTTTGTGGTTGGTGGTGACGAACCCTTCCAGATCCGGACGATATTTCACCACCATCTGGCTGTTGGCGCTGAAGCCGCCGGTGGCAACAATCACGCTTTTGGTTGCCACGGTGACGGTTTCGTTCTCTTCGGTGGTCAGACGTACGCCGGTCACTTCGCCGTTCTCGAAGATGATGTCGCTGACGGAGGTATCCAGCATCACCTCGATGTTGCGTTTGTTGACGTTACGCACCAGGCCGCTGATCAGGTAGCCGCCCACCGCAGAACCGTCTTTTGGACGGTGAGTACGGTCGATGCTCATCCCGCCGGTGGTGGTGATGTCGTTCAGCATGATGCCGCGCGTTGCCAGCCACTCAATTGCCTGCGGCGCGTTTTCGACGAAGCGACGCAGCAGTTCCGGGTTGTTCTTGTTGCCGCCGCCTTTCAGGCTTTCCTGATAGAACAGCTCTTTGCTGTCCTGAATGCCCTTCACGCGCTGGAAGCGGGTTTCGGCGGCGTTCATACCGGCAGAGGCTTTAATGGTGTTCCCGCCGATGGTCGGCATTTTCTCGACAATCAGCACGCTCGCGCCTTCGTCGTGAGCCTGGATCGCTGCCGCCAGACCGGCGCCGCCGCTGCCGACAACGACCACGTCCACGCTGCGGGTTTCGTTCGGGTCGACGCCCTCTTCCGCGGCCAGCGCTTTGCTGGATTTCAGCATCGCTTTAGAGACCGCTTTCTTCACCGCTTCACTCTGGCTGGTTGCGCCGGTGATGGCATCCACGTGCGGGGTGTTGGCATCCAGAATGCGGGTACGGATCTCTTCAAAGCTGGTCACAAACTCAACGTCTTCGCTCGGGCCGGAGGCCAGCTCAATGTCCGCAATGCGGTCGGTTTCCAGACTGACGTTAATCACCAGTTCGTTAGCGTCATCCTGCACTTTCTCAGCAAAGGTACCCGGTTTGAATTTGGATTCGCCCATGCTCATGTCGCGGATCATCGCTTCTACCAGCGAGAAGCGCCACAGCGGTTCAGGAATGCTGAGCTCTTCGCGTTTGGTGCTGTCCATAAACAGCTCCAGGCTTTCCCCGGCCGCAATGCGGTCTGTCCAGTCCGGATAAGCGATGGTGGCGCGGCCAACGGCAATCAGGTCGTAACCGTGATCCAGCGCTTCATTCACATCGGAAGCATTCACCACGCCGCCCACGCCCATGACCGGAACCTGCGCCAGCGTTTCAGAACGCATCGCGCAGTATTTTTCGATAAGCGGAGTTGGATCCTGAGTGTCGACAATGGAAGGACGCAGGGTCGCGCCGACGGAGAAGTGCAGATAGTCCACGCCGCGCGCCGCCAGTTTTTCCAGCAGGTACATGGTGTCGTCAAAGCGGATGCCCGGGACTTCCATCTCTTCAGGGGAGAAGCGGTAGCCAATAATAAACGCGTCGTCCGCGTACTGGCGCACCATTTTGTGGGTAATGTCCAGCACGGCCAGCGGGAACTTCGCGCGGTTATCGCGGCTGCCGCCCCACTCGTCATCGCGCTGGTTTGAATTCGGTGAGTAGAACTGCTGAATCAGATAGGTGTTTGCTCCGTGGATTTCCACGCCGTCGAAACCGGCCTGGATGGCGCGACGCACCGCCTCACCAAACTTGCCGATCATGCCTTCCACTTCTTCTGCGGTCAGAGCAACCGGCGTTGCGGCACCTTCACGCGGCGCGGCTACGGCGCTCGGGCCAACCGGGGTGCGGCCACCGATCAGTTTCGGGTCAACCATGCGGCCGCCGTGGTAGATCTGCAGTAGCGCCTTAGATCCTTTGGATTTAATGGCTTCTGCGATTTTCGCCAGCCCGGCGATTTTCTCGTCATTATCAATACCGATGGCACCCGGGAAGGCGAGACCGAGATCGTCGACGAAGCAGCATTCCACAATGATGGTGCCAATGCTGCCGGAACGGGCACGATAGTACTCCACCAGCTCGCTGGTGACGGTGCCGTCAAAATAGCCGGTACAGGTTGTCATAGGGGCCATTAACAAACGGTTTTTCAGTTCAGTACCATTCGGTAATGTGAAAGGGCTAAGAATGCGTTCGTTAGTGCTCATAATAGAAACTCCAAACTTTTAAAAATTAAGAATTCGTTATCGGATTGATTTTTTATTTCGTCGTTATTTGCCGATGTCATGATATTAATATAATGATTTTTTTAGTTTCTAAAGTTATTACGTTAGTTAAAAAACTATTTAATCCCTTCGATAACACAAATAACACATTGGTGTTAGCGATTGTAATTCAGCCATTCACAATAATTTAAAATTCGTTAAATGATTAATGGTAAAACCAATTCACCAAAACAAACTTAAGATTAATAAAAAC
>NZ_JADCKW010000019.1:0-88486 GCF_014982155.1 Enterobacter cloacae complex sp. P16RS2
AAAAGTATAGCGTACCATTTAAACATGATTTCTCAAAAGGATATAATAAAGAAGAGTTCTGTTGAATTGTTAAGAGAGTTGGGTAATTTTCCGGGAGCTAATTTTTTAAAAGGGATAAGTAATTTCAAAGAGGAGTTGTTTTTTGATTTCCTGAAGAGAAATATTCTTGAGAAAGAAAATACTGTTAAAATAGATGGCATTGATTTCTTATTGACCGATTTTCAAAAGGGTGTTTGGAACTCATTATATCAAAAAGGTGCTAGGGCAATTTCAGCCCCAACCTCAGCTGGCAAGTCATTCATAGTTTTAGAAATGCTCGTTAGAAAAATTCTTGAAAATCACATTTGTTGTGCGGTTTACATTGCCCCAACAAGAGCTCTAGTTAATGAGATATGTGAAAAATTATCGAAGAAATTGTACATCCATAAAGATTCCGTTAGAGTTTCAGCAATCCCAACACTTAATAATAACTATAACAAACAGATTTTTGTATTGACGCAAGAAAGGTTACAGGTTTTACTTGAATTAATTGATGATAGCATTGATTTGGTTGTGATTGATGAGGCTCAGTGTATAGGGGATGATATTAGAGGTATGATTCTCCAAGATTGCCTCGAAATTATTAATAAGAGAAATGAAGATGTGGAGTATTTATTTTTAGCTCCAGGTGCCAATGGTTTTAATAGTTTTGGTGAAATACTAGGAAGAAAAGACATAGTTGTTGATAAAACAGATTATTCACCTGTTGTCCAAAATAAACTTATTGTTACTGTAGATCCTGCAGAACAAAAAAGCTTAGATTTATTTTTGCTAGATAATTCCACTAGATTTTATATTGGAAAAATAAAATCTGAAAGAGGGTTTGCTAATCATGATACTAGGTTGGCTGCAATTGCGTTAGCTTTGGGTAAAAACTCATCATCATTAGTATACGCAACTGGGGCAGCTAATGCTGAAAAAGTTGCTAAGCAGCTTGCTTCTGATTTAGAAATAAAAAAAGATAACGAGCTACTTGAGTTATCGAAATTCATTAAAAAGCATGTTCATAAAGACTATTCTTTGGCAAGTCACGTTCTTAAAGGTGTAGCGTATCACTATGGTAAAATGCCAGGGTTATTACGAGAGTCTATTGAGAAAGCATTTATAAAAAAGGATATAAATTTTTTAGTTTGTACAACTACCTTGTTCCAAGGTGTCAATTTGCCAACCAAAAATGTATTTATTGATACGCCCACTCGTGGTAATAAAGGTGTTCAACTGGATTCGGCATCAATATGGAATTTTGCAGGCAGAGCTGGTCGATTAGGTTATGCGTTTTCTGGAGATGTCTATTTAATTGGCTATGATGAATGGGATAGCAAGCCCTTAGATAATAAGGTTGAATTCAAAATAACACCATCATTCAAGAAAGTTGCCTCTGAAGATTTAGAGGCTATAATTTCGAGATTAAAAAAAGATAATCATGTAGATTCTGCAAAGTACACAAATGCTGATGCTGCCGCAGGATTGTTACTTTCAAAAGCGGCTAAAGGAGATTTAAATACTTTCCTTAAAAATAGCTTAGAGTCCAGCTTAACTCCCGCTAATATCGAGAAGTTAGAAATATCAACATTACAATCACTCAATTCTCTCGATTTGCCTCATGAAATGTTAGCAATAAATTGGACTGTAGACCCTTTTGGACAGGAAAGGATTTATAAAAGGTTTATTGAGGTAATAAAAAGTGGAGGTGCGGATGGGTTAATACCACGTCATCCGTCAGGTGATGTCTATCAAGTGTATGTAGGTATATTTAGTCGGATAAATAAATATATATTAAATAATAATTCTGCTAAATTTTCTAGATACCTTACAACTATGTCATTAAACTGGATGCGTGGTAAATCTCTTCCAGAGATTATATCGCTAACTATCAAACACAAAAAGTCTAACAGTAAGGATGGTAGTGTTAATGTTGATAGAACAGTTAGAGAAGTTTTTGAATTTATCGAAGACAACTTACGGTTTAAGTATGTACAGTTAGGGCGTGCATATGTTGACATACTACGGATTGCTTTAATGAATTGTGATTTGGCAGATAAGGTTAGAGAAATTTACGATTTCCCTTTGTCTTTAGAGCTGGGCGTATCTTCTATAGCAGGCCAGGTTTTCATTGAGCTAGGATTATCCAGAATCACAGCTTCTTACCTTGAGGGGATGATGCCAAATTCTAACCCGAGTCTAGATGAGGCCATAAACTGGATACGAAATATTGATCCTAAATCTTTGGAAATCCCTTTAATTATTTTGAGAGAGTTGGAAAGTAAATCCCTAATCAAATTATTAGAATAATTTAATACTTATAGACCACTCATAAACGAGCCAGTCTGTGTATGGATTCATGATGATTCCCTCTCATGGGGTCATCATGGGGGTCTATAAGTTTTATTTTCATTTAAAATAAATATAAATCAATGGCTTGTAGGTTTTTTTGAGTCCGGCCTTCGCACTCATCATCTAAACACCTCCCTACGATGCCACTCTACATATCCCTCCTTTGGATAGTTCCCTTTCACCATCGGCAAAGCAATCTGCTTCCCTGCAAAATCCCAGAACAACCGCCCAACAATCCCGCCTCCATTCACCGCCTCAGACACCAACACCCGCATACTTTCATCCAGCCCAATCGATCCCTTATCAAATGCCTTATGATGAATCGCACACAACGCCAGTCCGTTCGGGATCTCACACGGCCCGCCAAACTGCTTCCATTTAATATGCGCGGCTTCAAGTCCTACAGAGGCGTTATCATGTCGCATGTTAAACCCGCAGATTGCGCACTCGTAGTTATAAGCTCGCAGAACCTGCTGGCGGAACAGCGGATCGCGAACCTTACGGATTTGCTGAATATCAAAACCCATCTCATCCGCGATCTCTTCCTGAATGCTTTCCGGAAAATGCGCTTCAAGGATCTGCTGCGCCAGCGAGCCGATCAGGTTTTTGTTCTTACTCAGCAGCGCAAAGTGTTCTTCATCAAACCCGCCTGCGACGTTATGCTCCACAAGCTCTTTAACAGGCGGCTGCTTACTGCCAGTGGTCGAACAGAATTCAGTATTCTTCAGATCCCAAAAACCGTCCCCTTTGAGCCGCCAGAAGGGCATATTTGGGTAATGCGCCTTCCTCTGCGGGCCAAAACGTTCTAACAGGCTAAGCAACTGTTCATGGACCTCGGTTCCATAATCAAACAGTCGCGCATGCCCCTGCTGATAGTTCGCCAGCACGTACAGAAGCAATAAAGGCTTATGTGGCGCGCGCTGTTCGCCTTTGCGCCAGATGGTGATGTCGGCAATTGCCTGTTCGATAGTTTTGCTGAATGCCATCGCGTTACGGAAGAAAGTAAATATTTGCGATGATGCTCGCAAAACCCAGACCAGGCAACCCGCAATCAACAAAAACATGACTTTACCGCACAGAACTCTATTTCCTGAATCCCCCTCGCAAATTCTAAATTTACCCCACCCAAAACCGCTGTATTTATATTCAGTCCTGTATAATGAGCACCAGAAATTACGCCAATCGGCAAAGGAAGTATCAAAGAGAATTTAACGAAGAATTCGCGATATGAAGGTGCTGCAACACCCCCATACCGCTAACCACAGCCAACTAGACAGGAGTTGAAAATGGCTGCGACGAATTTTAAGCCAGAGTTTACTGTTTGCAAAACAGAATCAGACGCTTTCACCGGCATGATTGAAAACCGCGAGCTGGTCCGCAAAAACAGCGCCCGCCGTTTACACGGCAACCCGCCTAACGCGGCGCCCGTCCATCCCCGCGCGGAAACGCCGCAGGACAGTGCAGCCTGCTGCGAACTCTATGCACGCATAGACATGAAATACCTGCTGCTGGGTGGCGACTGGTTAACCCGTGCGGGCTTTATCAACGGCATGCCCGTGAAAATCCGCGCCATGAAAGACTGCATTGTGATTACGCCGCAGCATACAAGAGAATTATGGGGATGCCTGGAAGGGATGAGCGTGGTGAATATCAATAAGCAGAAAGTCGCCCAATGGCTGAAGACCTTTCCGGGAGCGCTGAATGATACAGGTGATGTTCCGGTGATTAAGCGTGGGAGTGGGAAGGCCGTTTAAACTTAAGACTAACGAGTGCGGGCATATGAGCACATGCCCGCACTATGCTAAAAATAACTCAATCATGATCTACCTGTTCTTTAACTGCCTTAACCAGCACAGCATGAAGCTCGCCAACGGTTAAATCGCGTATCACCGGTTCCGGAATGCCTCGCAACCTGCGAATCAAGCGGCAGATACCAAAGTAATCTATGCCCTCGGTGCTAAAAAGAAACTCGTTTTCAGCGAGGGAAAAAGTTTTCTCATAGCCATCTTCTTCAGTGACAAGCGTAACGCCAAACGCTGCCTCGCAGTCTTCAATCAGGGCATCGCCATCCATGCCGCATATATCAAGGTCGGCTTCGATTAGGGTGTTCTCATCAATGCGCTTGCGATGATGTCCAGAGGACTGACGTACAATCTCAATGACCTGCGAAAGAGTGGGGTACATTATGTTGGATTCCGAGGGTGAAGAAATGACGTAGACATTGATTAATAGACCGAGTTAACGCCTGGGGCTTATTATGGAAGGTATAAAGAAAATCAAAACAATCCACGCAAACATCCCAATGATTTTCAGCGGCCAGGGTTCGAATACATCAAAGCACACAATTGCGCCTATAACTAATAGTGGTCCTCCCAATAATTCCATCATTCCTTCTAAGATAGATAAATTATGCGGTAATACACGATTCAGTAAAATGGCCATGAAATGTGCGCATCCTAAAGTGATAATTATAGCTATAGTGCATTCTTTCCAGTTATCAGTGACGCCCACGCATATGAGGCATAACACAATCACAAAAAAACAAAGTAACGTATTCAGCATGGAAATAATAAACTTACTCATGAGAGTGGCCGCGACGTTATAAAATATAAAGAGTCTAAGAATATAGCGCTCTCAACAGAATGACAAACGACATTGGCTAATAATGCATTTCAGAATTTATTGCGCCTCGCTGATTTCCGTAATAATCAAGTTAGCGGCTTCATGCCAATTCCACGCACTCCACCGCTAAATCTAACTTAACTAAACACTGGCACCCCCAGTCCAACCTTCACCTCCCTCAACGTCTCCTGCGTCACCCCCTGCGCCCGTTCCGTGCCGCGCTTAAGCATCGCCATCAGCTCCCCCTTATCCCGCATATACATCGCCCTCCGCTCCCGCATCGGCGCAATCAGCTCCTGCAGGCACGCTTCAAGCTCGTTCTTGCACGCCCGGTCCCCAAGCCCGCCTGCCTGATAGTGCGCCTTCATCGCCGCCACTTTCTCCTTGTCCGGATGAAACGCATCGAGGTACGTAAACACCACGTTCCCCTCAATCTGCCCCGGGTCGCTCACCTTCAGATGATTCGGGTCGGTGTACATGGCGCTGACCGCACGGTGAATGGTCTCTTCACTGGCCGAAAGGTGCAGCGTGTTGCCCAGCGATTTCGACATCTTGGCGCTGCCGTCGATGCCGGGCAGGCGGCTGGTGTCGCTCAGCATCGCCTTGCAGTGGCGCAGCACCGGGGCTGGCAGCAGGCTGTTCATCTTGTGCACAATCTCGTTGGTCTGCTCAATCATCGGCAGCTGGTCGTCGCCGACGGGCACGCACTCGGCCTTAAACGCGGTGATGTCCGCCGCCTGGCTGATGGGGTAGGCCATAAACCCGACCGGCAGCGAGCGGGCGAAGCCCTTCTGCGCAATCTCGTTTTTCACCGTCGGGTTACGCTCCACGCGGGCGACGGTGACGATGTTCATATACAGCATCGTCAGCTCGGCGAGGGCGGGCAGGGCGGACTGCAGGCAGATGGTGGTCAGGTTCGGGTCGATGCCGGCGGCGAGGTAGTCGGCCAGCACTTCGGGGATGTTGTCGCGAATTTTCTGCGGGTTGCTGCCGTTGTCGGTCAGGCCCTGCAGGTCGGCAATCAGCACAAACTGGCTGTGCGTCTGCTGCAGCGCCACGCGCTGGCGCAGCGATCCGACGAAGTGGCCGAGGTGCAGCGGGCCGGTTGGGCGGTCGCCGGTGAGGATGGTTGGTGCGTTCATAATGACTCCTTAATGGGCAGTTGCCGAAAGGGGTCTTAGAAATGTGAAAGCCGCCTTTCGGCGGCTATCTGAAAATGGGGAAAACTACTCCGTGCCGCCTTTAAGAAGGCAGCCACCAGCGGTTTACGGTGAGCACGGCGTGGTTTATGTTCATCTCTTTACCGTATCACGTCCGGCGCGAAAAACAAAAGGGCACGTCATGCTGCAATCACTCAACCATCTGACCCTCGCGGTCAGCGACCTGCAAAAAAGCGTCACCTTCTGGCACGAGCTGCTGGGGCTTGCGCTGCACGCCCGCTGGAATACCGGGGCCTATCTCACCTGCGGCGATCTGTGGGTCTGCCTGTCGTACGACGAGGCGCGCCAGTACGTGCTGCCGCAGGAGAGCGACTACACCCACTACGCGTTTACCGTGGCGGAAGAGGATTTTGAACCGTTCTCGCAAAGGCTGGAGCAGGCGGGCGTCACCGTCTGGAAGCAGAACAAAAGCGAGGGGGCGTCGTTCTATTTTCTCGACCCGGACGGGCACAAGCTGGAGCTGCACGTGGGCAGCCTCGCCGCGCGGCTGGCGGCGTGTCGCGAGAAGCCCTATGCGGGCATGGTGTTTACCTCAGACGAGGCTTGAGGCGCGCACCTTCAGCCTGCAGGTCCTGTCTCAGCAATCACTGGCTACGTGACGCTGGCGGAGCGAAAGCGCCGGGTGGCGGCTGCGCCTTACCCGGCCTGGAAAAAATTACAGCGACTTCACAAACGCCAGCAGGTCTTCGTTGAGCTGGTCCTGGTGGGTCAGCGCGAAGCCGTGCGGCGCGTTGTCGTATACCTTCAGCGTGGCGTTTTTGATCATCTCTGCCGCCAGCTTGCCGGTGCTTTCAAATGGCACGATCTGGTCGTTGCTGCCGTGAATCACCAGCGTCGGCACGTCGATTTTCGCCATGTCCGGGCGGAAGTCGGTTTCGCCGAACGCGGTCACGCAGTCGATGGTGCCCTTCAGGGACGCCAGCAGGGCGATGTTCAGCGTCTGGGTCAGGGCACCGGCGGAAACGGTCTGCCCGGCGTTGGTGCCGTAGAACGGCGTCGCGAAGTCGCTGATAAACTGGGCGCGATCTTTACGTAGTCCGTCGCGAATGCCGTCGAACACGCTCTGATCCACGCCCTGCGGGAAGGAGTCGGATTTGCCGAAGATTGGCGTTACCGCGCCCAGCAGCGCCAGACCGGCCACGCGCGCGCTGCCGTAGTTGTTGATGTAGCGGGTCACGTCGCCGCCGCCCATTGAGAAACCCACCAGCGTCACGTCCTGCAGGTCCAGGGTGGTGATCAGGTCGTTGATGTCGGACGCAAAGGTGTCGTAGTCGTAGCCGTTCCACGGCTGATCCGAGCGGCCAAAGCCGCGGCGGTCAAAGGCGATGGCGCGGAAGCCGCGTTCCGCCAGGTAGTTCAGCTGGCTGTCCCACATGTCGCCGTCCAGCGGCCAGCCGTGGCTGAAGAGAACCGGTTTGCCCGCGCCGCCGTCCTTGTAGTAAATCTGCGTGCCGTCTTTTGCCTTAAACGTTGCCATAGTGTGTTCCTGTGCAGGTGATGGTTATGGTTATACCGGCGCGACCAGGTAGCGAATTGCCGGTGATGTTGTGCCCTGATGAAAAGCCAGAACGCGGCTCTGCAGCAGGAGGTCATTCATGGTGTGGCGCTCCTGCTGGCGCAGATGCTCAATCCAGGAGCCCATCAGGAAGGTCTCGATAAACAGGCCGGGGCGTTCGATATCCTCGTACACCGCCCAGCTCATCGCCCCGGCGCGGCGGCGCACCCGGCGCAGCTCGTGAACCGCCTCCAGGAAGGCCTTCGTATTCTGCGGGTCGATGATGTACTCGTGCGACACAAGCACCGGGCCGCGCTCGTTCGGCAGGTCAATCTCCACGCCGTCCAGCGGCTGGCCGCTGAGGTCGAGGTTCAGGTCCGGATCTTTCCCCAGCTTCCAGCGGAACACCGTCGCGCTCGCCAGCACCATCCCCAGCGTGGCGACCACCAGCGATGTCGGGGTGCCGAAGCGGGAGGCGATCTGCCCCCAGATGGCGCTGCCCGCGGTCATCGAGCCGAAGAACACCGTCAGGTAGACCGCCAGCGCGCGGGCCTTCACCCAGCGGGCGGCGCTGCGCTGCGCGCCGAGGTTCAGTGTTGAGAGCACCGCAATCCAAGCGAAGCCGGTGAAGAACTCAAACAGGTTGAGCAGCCAGACGTGGCGCACGAACGCCAGCGCCAGCATGGTGAGGGCAAAGGTCAGGCTGGCGGCCACCATCAGGCGGTCGGCGTCGAGCCGCTGGCGCAGGCGCGGCAGAAGGATCGCCCCGGCAATCGCCCCCAGGCCAATGCACGCCAGCATCACGCCGTAGCCCGCCGGGCCTAAGCCCAGCTCGCGGCGCGCCACCAGCGGCAGCAGCGCCCAGCCCGCGCTGCCGAAAACGAAGAAGGCCACGGTGCGCACCAGCACGTTGCGCAGCACCGGCGCGGCGTGCACGTAGCGGATGCCGGAGCGCACCGCGGAGAAGAAGTGCTCCGGCGGCAGACGTTGAATGGACGGTGCCGGACGCCAGCGCCACAGCACCCACGCCACGCCGACCACGGAGAGCGCGTTGAGGGCAAACACCATCCACGGCCCGGCGAGCGAGAGCAGAAAACCGCCCAGCGCGGGGCCAATTGCCCGGCTGATGTTCACTCCGAGCGAGTTCAGCGCCACGGCGGCGCCCAGCTCCGGCTTGCTCACCAGATCGGGCACCACGGCCTGGAACGGCGGCGAGCTCATCGCCGCGCCCACGCTCAGCAGAAACGTCGCCACCAGCAGAACGGTGGGGGTGACGTGTCCGGTGAAGGAGAGCACCGTCAGCCCGGCGGCGGCGATGAACACCCACAGCTGGGAGAAGAGCAGGTATTTACGTCGGTCGACTATGTCCGCCATCACCCCGGACGGCAGGGCGAAGAGGAACATCGGCAGGCTGCTGGCCGCCTGCACCAGCGCGATATCTAAAGGATCGGCGCTCAGGGTCAGCATGCTCCAGTTGATGCCGACGTCGCTCATCCATGAGCCGATGTTAGAGACCACCGTGGCGATCCACAGCATGCGGAACACCGGCTGGCTCAGCGGCTGCCACGGCGAAACCGCCTGCGCGGGCGTCGTCTCGACGTGTGCGTCGCGAACGTCGTTAACCTGGGTCATGTGAACCTCTCCGCTGTCTTACGCTGCAGCCGCCACTGGCCCGGCCCGGTGAGGGCGAGGGTGGTGAAGATAATCAGCAGCAGCCAGCCAAACTGCCCTTCGGCAATCGACCAGTTCGGGTGGACCGCCAGCATCGCCACCAGCAGCACGGCGATAATCGGCAGGCACGCCAGGCGGGTGTAGACGCCCGCAATGATCAACAGCGGGCAGATCACCTCGGCGACAATCGCCGGGATCAGGCTCGCGTAAGGCCCGAAGCCGAACGGATCTTCAATGCGCGTCAGCTCTTCGCTGAAGTGCAGCACCTTCGGCAGGCCGTGCACGTAGAGCAGCAGCAGGCTGCCGGTCAGGCGCAGGAAGAACAGCCCCAGGTCGACCCGGGGCGGAGCAAAGGTGTTTTTCATCAGAATGCAAAGCAGCTGCAGCCCAGCGCCCCCCAGAAAGCGTTATCGTCGGACACCGGCATCTCTGACGTGCGGGCGAAATCATGCTGGTGGCTGTGAACCCCGCACGGGCCGCTGCAGTGATGAACGGCGCTCATCCCGACGCGGGCGGCCTGCGGCGGCGCGCTGCGGTAGTGGCCCGGTACCTTCACCACCGGGGACCACTCGGGCAGAACCGGAATGGCCGGCGGCGCGAGCGGGCCAAAGCTGCCTGCGGCGTAAACGATATCGCCGTTGACCACCGTCAGGACGGACTCGATGCCCTTGATCTCCTCTTCCGGCACGCGGAAGTAGTCTTTGCTGAGCACCGCCAGGTCGGCGAGCTGGCCGACCTTGATCTGCCCCTTCTGGTTCTGCTCGCTGGAGAACCACGCGCTGCCCTGGGTCCAGAGCATCAGGGCGGTATCGCGGTCCAGACGGGCGCTGTGGTCGTACATCTGCATCCCGCCGACGGTGCGGCCGGAGACCAGCCAGTAGAGTGCGGTCCACGGGTTGTAGCTCGCCACGCGGGTGGCGTCCGTCCCTAAGCCCACCGGCACGCCGGTCTCGAGCATTTTCGCCACCGGCGGCGTGTGGCGGGTGGCTTCGATGCCGTAGCGCTCGGCAAAGTATTCCCCCTGGAAGGCCATGCGGTGCTGCACGGCAATGCCGCCGCCGAGCGCTTTGATGCGGTCGATGTTGGCCTGGGTAACGGTTTCCGCATGGTCGAAGAACCAGTGCAGGCCGTTGAACGGAATGTCGCGGTTCACCTTCTCGAAGACGTCCAGCATGCGGCTGATGGATTCGTTATAGGTGGCGTGCAGGCGGAACGGCCAGCGGTGCTCCACCAGATGGCGCACCACGCGCTCCAGCTCGTCCTCCATGCCCGGCGCGAGGTCCGGGCGCGGCTCGAGGAAGTCTTCAAAATCGGCGGCGGAGAAGACCAGCATCTCGCCCGCGCCGTTGTGGCGGAAGAAGTCGCTGCCCTGGCCCGGCGTGAGCATGTCGGTCCATTTTTCAAAGTCTTCCAGCTCGTGGCCCGGACGCTGGGTAAACAGGTTGTAGGCGATGCGGATGGTCATCTGCTTTTTCTCGTGCAGCTCGGCAATCACCTCGTAATCTTCCGGGTAGTTCTGGAAGCCGCCGCCCGCGTCGATGGCGCTGGTCAGCCCCAGGCGGTTGAGCTCGCGCATGAACTGGCGCGTGGAGTTGACCTGCTGCTCCAGCGGCAGCTTCGGCCCTTTCGCCAGCGTGGCGTAGAGGATCATGGCGTTCGGACGGGCGATCAGCATCCCGGTCGGGTTGCCGTTGGCGTCGCGCTGGATCTCGCCCCCCGGCGGGTTTGGCGTGTCTTTGGTGTAGCCGACCACCTTCAGCGCGGCGCGGTTGAGCAGGGCGCGGTCGTACAGGTGCAGGATGAAGACCGGGGTATCCGGCGCGGCGTCGTTAATTTCGTCCAGGGTCGGCATCCGGCGCTCGGCAAACTGGAACTCGGTCCAGCCGCCCACCACGCGTACCCACTGCGGCGACGGCGTGCGCAGGGCCTGCTCTTTCAGCATCCGCAGGGCGTCGGCCAGCGACGGCACGCCTTCCCAGCGCAGCTCGAGGTTGTAGTTCAGCCCGCCGCGAATCAGGTGCAGGTGCGAGTCGTTCAGGCCGGGGATGGCGGTGTGGCCTTTTAAGTCGACCACTTTGGTGCCTTCGCAGTGGTGTTGCATCACCTCGGCGACGGTACCCACTTCCAGAAATTTTCCGTCGCGCACGGCAACGGCTTCCGCGACAGGATTTTCGCGATCGACGGTGTGAAACTGGCCGTTAACCAGAATGAGATCGGCTTTACCGAGGGTAACCATAAACTGCTCCTGACTGAGAGGGGAATGGTCAGGATTATGGGAACCGGTTTCGGCAAAGATCCAGTTATACAATAGGATAGGTATACCAAAGTATAACTATACCTAAGGTTAACTATACGAAGAGATAATTACGCGCAGGGACGGAAAACCGCAGGATGAGGATGATTTTATCGTCGCGGCGCTCGCGGCGATTTCACCCTTAACCACTGGAAAATGCTATGACCTCTTCAAAGCTCGAAGTGTTAACCCCTGCGAACTGTCAGATCATCTTTATCGATCACCAGCCTCAGATGGCGTTTGGCGTGCAGTCTATTGACCGCCAGGTGCTGAAAAACAACACCGTGGCGCTGGCGAAAGCGGCTAAGGTGTTCAACATCCCAACCATCATCACCACCGTTGAGACCGAAAGCTTCTCCGGTAACACCTATCCGGAGCTGCTGGACGTGTTCCCGGGCCAGGACATCCTGGAGCGTACCTCCATGAACTCCTGGGACGACCAGAAGGTGCGCGACGCGCTGCAGGCTAACGGTAAGAAGAAGGTGGTGGTGGCCGGCCTGTGGACCGAAGTGTGCAACAACAGCTTTGCCCTGTGCGCGATGCTGGAAGGCGACTACGAAATTTACATGGTGGCGGACGCGTCCGGCGGCACCTCCAAAGAAGCCCACGACTACGCGATGCAGCGCATGATCCAGGCGGGCGTGATCCCGGTCACCTGGCAGCAGGTGATGCTGGAGTGGCAGCGCGACTGGGCGCGTAAAGAGACCTACACCGCGGTGATGGATATCGTGCGCGAGCACTCCGGCGCGTACGGCATGGGCGTGGATTACGCCTACACCATGGTGCACAAAGCGCCGTCTCGCCAGAAGAGCGAGCACCGCACCTTAGCGCCGGTCCCGGCTCGCTAAGTTCCGCTGGCGGGCTGGTCCCTCATCCGGCTCGCCGCTGCCTCTTTCTCTGGAGTTCACAATGAGTACTGGGCTGATATCCCTTGCGGCAGGCGTGTTGATTGGCCTGATGTATGCCGTGCTGAAGGTGCGCTCCCCCGCGCCGCCCGCGCTGGCGCTGATTGGCCTGCTGGGGATGCTGGCGGGTGAACAGGCGACGCGACATCTGTTATCCCGCGACGGCGCGCCGCCGCCTCCGGTGGCCGTTCCGCAGGCCAAATTGCAGACGGGAGCGTCCTCATGAAAGCATGGATAATTTCGCTGGTGTGCGGTGTGGTTGCTGGGGTAATTTACGCTCTGCTCGACGTCCATTCCCCGGCGCCGCCGGTTGTCGCCCTGCTTGGCCTGTTTGGCATGCTGGTGGGCGAACAGCTCATCCCGGTGGGACGGCGTTTACTGAGTCGCGAACCGCTTACCCTCGCCTGGTTTCGTCACGAATGCGTACCGAAAATCAGCGGCACGGCGCCCCCTGCGCCCGCGAAGGACGATCGCGACGTTTAATGATTTACCAGAGGAAAGACAGCATGACGCTGCCGTGGCGCATTGCCATCATTGATGACGAACGATCCGTCCGCAGCGGGCTGAGTAATCTCCTCGAGTCGGAAGGCTATGCCGCCGATACGTTTGATTCGGCAGAGGTGTTTCTGAGCCATCCGCTCGCCCTGTCCGGCGCGGCGCTGGTGATCACCGATATCAAGCTGCGGGGCATGAGCGGCCTGGAGCTGTTTGATAAGCTGCGGCTGCTGGCCGTACCGCCTCCGCCCGTGCTCTTTATCTCCGGTCATGCTGATGAAAATATGCAGCGGTACGCTCTTAATCTGGGCGCCGCTGCATTTTTGCGTAAGCCTATTAACATCGATATTCTGCTGGATCATATTCAGCGGGAGCTGGCCCGCCGACAATAAGGATCGCGGATGAACGAACACGAGCAGCCTGCATTCTGGCCCGCCCAGGGGAATCTTCACCAGGGGCGGGTTTTTGTCCTTAAAGAGGATGTGATTTTTACCGTGCTGGCGCAGGAGGGCGGAATCGCCTGGATGCACGCGCGACATCCTCATTCCGGCGGTTCGTTCATTATCGCCACCGCGGTGAGCGACGAAGAGGAAGAGCGGGCCACCCGGCTGCTTAAAAACGAGTTTGCGCTGCGCGACGCGCTGCAGGACAGCTGGGCCATCCGCGCCGTTGCGTCCACCCAGTACCGGGGGCGCTTCGCGCTGGTGTACGCCCCGTTTTCGTTTGAGCTGCTGGCGCGGCGCGCGGGCAGGGCGATCTCGGGCATCGCGCGCTTTATCGAGATGGCGATCCAGATTTGCGTTCCCCTGCGCCAGATGCATCTGCAAAACCTGATCCACGGCGATATCAAGCCCGGCAGTATTTTTGTTCATCACGGCGCCACCTGCCGTCTGGGCAGCTTTGGCCTTTCCAGCAGTCTTTCCGATGCCATCACCCAAACCCGGCTTGCCGTTTCAGGGGGCACGCCCGCCTATATGTCGCCGGAGCACACCACCCGCACCCAGCGCCCCGTCGACGGCCGCAGCGATCTCTACAGCCTCGGCATGGTGCTGTATGAACTCCTGACCGGACGCCTGCCGTTTGAGCTGGGGGAGGACGAGCAGACTAACTGGGCGCACTACCATATTGCCTCGGCGCCGCTGGCCCCGGACGCGATCCGCCCGGACGTGCCGGGAATGCTGTCGACCATCATCCTGAAGCTGCTGGAAAAGCACCCCGATAACCGCTACCAGACGGTCGACGGATTGATTGCCGACCTTCGCCGCTGCCAGGCGACGCTGACCTGCGAGGGCGAGATCGTCGCCTTTATCCCCGGCCAGCAGGACCGCACCCCGGCGATCCATCTGGCGGACTCCCTCTTCGCGACGCATCCGCAGGCGAATGACGTTATTGCGGCGTTTGAGCGGGTGGGGCAGAGCCTGGTGCCGGAGCTGGTGACGATCGGCGGGCCGTCGGGGATCGGCAAATCTTCGATCATCGCGACGGCGCTCAAAACGCTGCAGCAGCGTACGGTGCTGCTGGCGGTGGGCAAAGTCGACCAGTTTTCGCCGTCGCTGCCCTACGGCGTATTAAGCTCCGCGTTCCGCACCCTGACGCTGCACCTGCTGGGGCTGCCCGCAGAGGACGTGGCGAAGTGGAAAATCCGCTTGTCTCGCGCCCTGGAGGGGTACGAGGCGCTGGCCGTCAGCCTGGTGCCCGAGCTGGGCCTGCTGCTTGAGAGCAAGCCGCGCTTCTCGGCGGATACGTTTTCCATTGATGCCCGGGCGCGCTTCAGTCATATGGTGCTGGCGCTGGTAAAAACCTTTGCCTCGCAGGGCTGCCCGCTGGTGCTGGTGCTCGACGATCTCCAGTGGAGCGACGCCGCCAGCCTGTATACGCTTAAATACCTGCTGATGAACTGCGGCGCGATCCCGCTGCTGGTGGTTGTGGCTCACCGCGATATCGGTTCGCTATCCGAACCTACACTGCAACAGCAGCTGGCGAGCCTGCCGGAGGCGGCACAGCACGCGAGCGAAATTGTCCCGCAGGCGCTTTCCGTGAAAGCGGTGGCGCGCTGGCTGGCGACGGTATTTCGCACCCGCAGCGCGGCGACGACCGATCTCGCCACGCTGATCCACGAGAAGACGGGCGGCAACCCGCTCTTTGTGCACGAGTTTTTCCGCCGCATCGTGGATGACGGCCTGGTAGTGCACAACAAATATCAGGACAAGTGGCACTACGATCTGCAGGCGATCCGCGCCAGGCATTACACCGAAAACGTCGTCACCCTGGTGCTGGAGCAGCTCGAAGAGCTGCCCGACGAAACGCGCCGCCTGCTGGGCAGCATCGCCTGCCTCGGCGGCACGGGCGAGATGGAGATGATCTGCCGCGTGGTCGGCATGTCGATGGCGGAAATGCGCTATGCGCTGCACCCGGCGGTGATGGCCCAGCTCATCGTGCTGGCGGAAAAAAAGTACGCCTTCACTCATGACCGGGTGCAGGAGGCCGCCTTTGCGCTGCTGGATCGGCATGAGAGAAGCCATATTCACCTGACCACCGCCAGCCTGCTGGCCGAGGCCGCGCGTCAGGCGGCGGGGAACGAGCTGCTGTTCCGCGCCGTTCACCACGTCACGGCCGCGCTGGACAGCATCCAGCCCGCCCCGCAGCGCGAGATGTTCCGCGAGCTTAGCCTGCTGGCCGCGCGACGCGCGAAGCGTTCGGGAGATTACCTTTCGGCGCTCGGCTATATCCAGACCGCCAGAGCGCTGGGCAACGCCGGGACGGTATCGGACTTTATGCTCGATATCGAAGAGGCAGGCTGCGAGTTTGCGCTGGGGCATCTGGAGCGCACCCGCAAGCTGTGTGACGCCATTCTCGGCTGCCCCGGCGGGCTGACCGAAAAGGCGCTGGCGGCCAACCTGCTGGTGGAGGTGTACATTCGTCAGTCGGACAGCCGTCTGGCGCTGGAGGCGGCGCTCTGCTGGCTGGGGATTTTCGGGATCCAGATTAGCCGCTATCCGGAAGATGCCGACTGCGACGAGGCCTGGGCGCTCTTTTGCAACCGCACGGCCGACGCGCCGCAAAACCTGTTTGCCCAGCTGTCGCGGATGGATAACCCGGAAACCGAAGCGGTGATGAACCTGCTCTACAGCGCCAGCATTTGCGCCAGCTTCATCTGCCCGCGCCTGCACTTTTTGCTGCTCTGCCGCATGATGCACCTGACCCTCGACCACGGCATTACCGGCGCCTCCACCACGGCGATGGCCTGGTTTGGCGTGCTGATTGGCCACCGCTACGCCGAGTATCGCCTCGGGTTCCAGTACGGCACCCTGGCCCGCGAGCTGGTGAATCGCCACGGCTACGACGCGTTCGAAGCCAAAACCCTGCTGCCGCTCGACCAGCTCAGCGTCTGGACCCAGCCTTTATCGTTTACCATCGAATGCGCGAAGGCCTGCTTCACCTCGGCGGTGACCCACGGGGATATGACGATGGCCTGCTTTGCGGCCTGCCACCAGGTGATTAACTTCCTCTCGCGGGGCGATCACCTGGACGGGGTGTTGACCAGCATCGAGCGCGGCCTGGCGTTCGTGCGTAAAACCCACTTCCAGGACGTGGAGACCATTCTGATGGTCCAGCGCGGCTACGTTGAGTTCCTGCGCACGCCGGTCATCGGCACCTGGACCGCGTCGCAGGTGCTGCCGGAGGCGCTGCTTCCCGCGTCGCCGGAGCAGGCGCCGGAGAAGAACTCCACCATGCTGTTCTGGTACTGGCTGTATCGCGGCATGGCGCACTTTACCTGCGGCGAATATGCCGACGCGCAGGCGGATCTTGAGATGGCGGGCTGGTACGCGTGGTCTGCACCGGGCCACATCCATCTGCTGGATTACCATCTCTACAGCGCCCTGGCGCTCTCCCGTCAGCTGACGCCGGAGACCTTCTCGGCGAACCACCGCCGCAGCATTCACGCCCACTACGACAAAATCGCCCTCTGGGCGCGCGTTAATCCCGGCACGTTCGCGGATAAAGAGGCGCTGATCTACGCGGAAATCGTGCGTCTGGACGGGATGAACAGCATTGCGCTCGAGCAGTACGAGAAGGCGGTCCGGCTCTCCCGCGAGGGCGGGTTTAACCCGATCAACGCCCTGGCCCACGAGCTGGCGGGCCGGTTCGCGCTGGCCTGCGGCTACCCGACGGCCTCGGACGCCCACTTCCGCGGCGCAATTGCCGCCTGGGGACGCGCGGGCGCGCAGGCCAAGGTGCGCCAGCTGGAGCAGGATTTCCCGCATCTGCTGGCCTCCGGGCAGGCGAGCGCCTATGACACGGTGGCGTTCGCCCAGAACGAGACCATCCGCGATCTCCAGAGCGTCATTAAAGCCTCCCGCGCGCTGTCGGAAGAGATCAACCTGGAGCGCTTAATCGAAAACCTGATGACCATCCTGCTCGAACGCGCCGGGGCGCAGCGCGGCCTGCTGCTTCGCGTGAGCGAGAGCCTCATCCCGGAGATCGAGGCCAGCGCCTGGACCAGCACCGAGGGCGTGCGGGTGCGGATCCTGAAAGACGTGCCGACGGCGACCGACCTGCCGCTGTCGGTGCTGGCGGCGGTGATCCGCACCGGGCAGGAGATCCGCACCGGCAGGCCGGAGGAGTTCCATCCCTTCAGCCAGGACCCTTATCTGGTGACCTCGGGGGCGGCGGTCATGTGCGTCCCGATGTTCAAACAGGCGCGGCTGGTAGGCGTGCTCTACCTCGAAAACCGCCTGATGCCGGAGGTCTTCACCGCCGAGCACTCGCGCGTGGTGAGCCTGCTGGGCGCGCAGGCCGCGGTATCCCTGGAGACGGCGCGGCTGTACGCCGAATTGCTGGCGGAGAACATCCAGCGCCGACGGGTGGAGAAAGAGCTGCGCTCCAGCCAGACCTCGCTGATGCTCGGCGAGCAGATCAGCCACACCGGCAGCTGGCGCTGGGAGCTGGAGCAGGATCTGATGTTTGTCTCGGAAGAGTACGCCCGCATTCTCGGCCTGCCCGGGCAGCAAAAGACGATCTCCATGGCGGAGTTTTTGACCTTCGTCCATGAGGACGATTACGCCCGCATCAGCGCCATCGTCACCCAAAGCGTGCGCGACGGGCTCTCCATGCGCGCGGAGTTTCGGGTTAAGCGTACCGACGGCTCAACGCGCTACATACTCGGGATTGGCGATCCGGTGGGCGTGGGCAGCGAGGTGAACGAGTATTACGGCATCATCACCGATATCACCGGGCAGCGCGCGGCGGAGGATGCCATGCGGGTCGCGCAGGCGGATCTGGCGCGGGTCTCCCGGGCCACCACCGTCGGACAGCTGACCTCCTCCATCGCCCACGAGATCAACCAGCCGCTGATGTCGATCGTCTCGAACGCCGGGGCGAGCCTGCGCTGGCTCAACCGCGAGCCCGCCCGGCTGGATAAAGTGCGCGAAGGGCTGGAGGAGATCGCCGCGGAAGGCGCGCGGGCGGGGGAGATCATTCGCAGCATTCAGTCCCTGACCCGCAAGCAGGATCCCACCTTCTCGCGCATCGACATGCACTACCTGATCCACCATATCATCACGCTTTCGCGCAGCGAGCTGGAGCAGAGACACATTAGCGTTGATTATCTGTTAAAGGCGCAGGACAGCTTTATCACCGGCGATAGCGTGCAGATCCAGCAGGTGCTGCTCAATCTGGTGATGAATGCGGTTGAGGCGATGGCCGAGGTGAAGGATCGCGCCAGTACCATTACCCTCAGCACCGCCAACGCGGACGGGAAAGTGATCGTCGAGATCGCCGATACCGGGAGCGGCATTGAGCCCGAGCGGCTGGAGCAGATTTTTGATTCGTTCTACTCCACCAAAGCGCAGGGGATGGGGATGGGGCTGACCATCAGCGCCAGCATCATCGAGCGCCACTGCGGGAAGCTGAGCGCGCGCCGCCGGGAGCCGTACGGCACGGTGTTTGCGTTTGCGCTGCCGCTGGCGGCGCAGGAAGGGTAAGCGTTACTCCGCAGGCAGGCTTGAGGTCAGGCGCTCAACGGCCCTGACCAGCTCCGCCACGGAGCGCACCTGCATTTTCTCCATCACGCGGCGGCGGTGCACCTTCACCGTGATCTCGCTGACGCCCAGCTCGGCGGCAATCTGCTTGTTCAGCATGCCGCTTATCGCCAGCGTCAGTACCTCGTGCTCGCGCGGGGTGAGGGACATGTGGCGCTGCTTCAGGGCGTAGTGCTCTTTATTGCGCTCGGCGTTGTGTTCCGCCAGCTGAAGCGCGGACTCGATGGCGTCGATAAGCGCGGTGGATTCGACGGGCTTGGTGAGAAATTCGTACGCGCCGCCTTTAATGGCGCGCACCGACATCGGGATGGTGCCGTGGCCGGTGAGAAAAATAATCGGGATCTCGCGCCCGCTGTCCTTAAGGGCGTCAGCCACCTCAAAACCCGAGATGGTGGGCATTTGCATATCAAGCACCACGCACGACGGGAGCTCTTCAAAGCGGTACTGAAGAAACGCTTCTGCCGATGAAAAGCCGACGGCGTTTAGGTCTGCCGATTCCAGCAGCCCAATCACGGACTGCCTGACTGCGTCATCGTCATCTACAACATACACAATGTGTTCCATTCACCGCCCCGGTGCTGATTGACATGTCGAGGATGCAAACAATCCCGCCGGTTACGTAAGGGACTGTTTATGCTGACTTTCATCTTAACACATTAACTATCATTATCATTTAACAATATGATAACCGTATGAAGATGAAGTATAGCGATCTGTGACCGGAGCGGTTAAAGAACGAAACGCTGATTTTATGCACCCACAAGCTCAATGCGGTTGCCGTCCGGATCCGCGATCACCGCTTCGTGGATTGCGATCTGTCCGTGAGGACTTTGACCCGTAAAACAGGCTACACTCTGGTTTTGAGCGCGACAAGCTGAGGAAATAACAATGCACTACACACTGAAAGATAGCGACAAGGAAAAAGCGGAAGGGTCAAACGGCGCGGGCGCTCTGCAGCAAAAACTGCTGGAGTCTCGTTCGATTGTGATCTCCGGTGAGATCAACCAGGAGCTGGCGCAGAAAGTGATCACCCAGATGATCCTGCTGCAAAGCGTCAGCAACGATCCGATCAAGCTGTACATCAACAGCCAGGGCGGCCACGTGGAAGCGGGCGATACCATCCACGACTTCATCAAGTTCATCCGCCCGGAAGTGCACGTCATCGGCACCGGCTGGGTGGCGAGCGCCGGGATCACCATCTTCCTGGCGGCGAAGAAAGAGCACCGCTACTCGCTGCCAAATACCCGCTTTATGATCCACCAGCCGCTGGGCGGCGTGCGCGGTCAGGCAACGGATATTGAGATCGAAGCGCGGGAGATCATCCGCATGCTGGATCGCGTGAACAAGCTGATCGCCGACGCCACCGGCCAGCCCCTGGAAAAAGTGAAAAAAGACACCGATCGCAACTTCTGGATGTCTCCGGCAGAAGCGCTGGACTACGGCATCGTGGGTAAACTGATAACCCATTATGACGAGCTGAAGCTGGATTAAGTTTTCGCGGCGTGTTTGAGTCGGGTGGCGGCTTCGCCTTACCCGACCTACACGCCCTCGTTTGACCCATGACAAGTTCCCCCTCCGCCTTCTTGCCTATAATCGCGCCTGTTTCCCCTCTCACTGGTGCTACCCATGGCGTATCAACTGAACCTGAACTGGCCGGAATTTCTTGAGAAATACTGGCAAAAACAACCCGTAGTGCTGAAAAATGCCTTCCCGAATTTTGTCGACCCGATTACCCCGGACGAGCTGGCAGGGCTGGCGATGGAGCCGGAAGTCGATAGCCGTCTGGTGAGCCATTTCAACGGCAAATGGCAGGCCAGCAATGGTCCGTTTGAGCACTTTGACGATCTGGGCGAAACCGGCTGGTCGCTGCTGGCGCAGGCGGTAAACCACTGGCATATGCCCGCCGCGGAGCTGGTGCGTCCGTTCCGCGTCCTGCCGGACTGGCGTCTGGACGACCTGATGATCTCCTTCTCCGTGCCGGGCGGCGGCGTGGGTCCGCATATCGATCAGTACGACGTGTTTATCATTCAGGGGATGGGTAGCCGCCGCTGGCGCGTGGGCGACAAGCTGCCGATGCGTCAGTTCTGCCCGCATCCGGCGCTGCTGCATGTCGATCCGTTCGAGCCGATCATCGACGAAGATCTGGCCCCGGGCGATATCCTCTACATCCCGCCTGGATTCCCGCACGACGGTTTTACCCATGAGACGGCGCTCAACTACTCCGTCGGCTTCCGCGGGCCGAACGGTCGCGATCTGATCAGCAGTTTCGCCGATTACGCGTTGGAAAACGATCTGGGCGGCGAGCACTACAGCGATCCGGATCTGACCTGTCGCGAACACCCTGGCCGCGTGGAGCAGTACGAACTCGATCGCATTCGCCAGATGATGTTCGACATGATTAGCAAGCCGGATGATTTCACAAAATGGTTCGGCAGCTTTGTCTCCACGCCGCGCCACGAGCTGGATATCGCCGCCGCCGAGCCGCCGTACGCCCCGGAAGAGGTGCTGGACGCGCTGCAGGGCGGCGAAGCGCTGTCCCGCCTGAGCGGCCTGCGCGTGCTGAACGTCAACGGCAGCTTCTTTATCAACAGCGAACAGCTGGAGACGGTAGACTCGAAAGCGGCGGATGCGCTGTGCCGCTACACCGAACTCGGTCTGGCCGAGCTGGGCGATGCGCTGAAAAACCCGGCGTTTGTTGAAGAGCTTACCGGGCTGATTAACCAGGGATACTGGTACTTCGACGAGTAATGCTGCACGGTTTTCTCCCTCTCCCTGTGGGAGAGGGCATCAGGCCGCACTACTCCTCCATCGCAATCACAATCGCTTCACCCATCTTCTTCAACGCCTCGCGATTCTTCTCCGTCGGCGGCAGCGCCACGTTGATCCGCAGACAGTTGCGGTACTTCCCGGAGGCGGAAAACAGCGACCCGGCCGCGGCCTGGATCTTCAGACGACACAGCTGCTTGCTGACGCACACCATGTCGACCTTCTCCGGCAGTTCAATCCACAGCAGGAAGCTTCCCTGAGGACGCGTGACGCAAATCTCTGCCGGAAAATACTGCCGCACCCAGCAGGTGTAGGTTTCCATATTCTGCTGATAAATCTGACGCATACGGCGCACGTGGCGATGGTAATGGCCGTCGCGAATAAACGCCGCCACCGCCATCTGCGTGCCCGGCACGTTAAACCCGCCGGCGGCGTATTTCATGTGCATCACCCGGTCGTAGTAGCGTCCTGGCACAATCCAGCCGACGCGCAGGCCCGGCGCCACGGTTTTGGTAAACGAGCTGCAGAGGATCACACGGCCGTCGATATCCATCGAATGAATGGTGCGCGGGCGCGGGTACTCCGCCGCCAGCTCGCCGTAAATATCATCTTCCACGATCACGATATCGTGCCGCTGGGCGAGGGCCAGCACCTGCTTTTTCCGCGCTTCCGGCATGATAAACCCGAGCGGGTTATTGCAGTTGGGCACCAGGATAACGGCCTTGATCGGCCACTGCTCCAGCGCCAGCTCTAATGCCTCGATGCTGATCCCGGTCTCGGGATCGGTAGGAATTTCAATCGCCTTGATGTCAAACCCGCGCAGCATCTGCATGGTGCCGTGAAACGACGGTGATTCTACCGCCACGATATCCCCCGGCTTGCACACCGAGAGCAGGGCGATCGACAGCGCGCCGTGGCAGCCGTTGGTGATGACAATCTCGTTCGCTGCCACGGTGGAGCCGCCGTCCAGCATCAGACGGGCGATCTGCTCGCGCAGCTCCAGGCGGCCGTCGAGCACGTCATAGCTCAGCATCTCGGCAGGATTATGCTGCGCTATGCGGCTCATCTCGCGCCACAGGGGCTTCAGGCTCGGCTGGTTAATGTCCGGCGAGCCGCCGCCAAAGGAGATCATCTCTTTGTCGGCGCGGGCGTCCAGCAGCATCATCACCTCATCCCACTGGGTGACGTCCACGGGGCGCTGCACCGGTCGCGTCATGGCCGGAACCGGCGGCTGGGCCTTGCGCTGCGAGACAAAATAGCCGGAGCGCGGCTGAGGGGTGATCAGCTGGAGGTTTTCGAGGATCTGGTAGGCCTGCTGTATGGTGCTGATGCTTACGCCGTGCTCCTGGCTCAGCGTGCGCACCGACGGCAGACGTTCGCCGCTGCGATACAGACCTTGTTGAATGCGTTCCGCCAGAAGATTGGCCAGATGTTGGTAGCGCGTCATGCTGTATCCTTTGTTTTCACCATACAGATTGTAAAACCAGTACAGATTGCCGTAAAAATTGGCATGCAGATACTGTTTTAGCGGATCTGTATGTTAAACAAAAGGTGTTTTTGCATCTGTATTGCACGGGTGGATTTCCGGGATGATAACCCCACTGACAAAGTGAGGAGAGCATCATGGAATTCTACGAGAATCGTTCAAAACGTCCGTTTATTGTGTTTGTCTGGATCGCGAAAACAACACGCAACTGGTATCGCATCAACCGCACCCGCCGCATCCTGAGCCGGATGAGCGACGAGCAGCTCAAGGACGTTGGGTTGTCGCGGAATGATGTATGAGCCACGTCATCGCCGGGCGAGCGCAGCGCACCCGGCGATGTTCAGCTCAACAGCGCAAGCGTCTGCCGCTTCGGCCTCTCCAGCAACGCCACCGCCTCTTCATACGACCGCACGTTGTTATAGCCCATCACCAGCCCGTAGCGTTTGCCCGACCCGCGATACCACTCCGAAAGCGCATTCACCTGCAGCTGCTGTTCCTGCCAGCAGCGTGCCACTTCCCGGTCACCGCTTCCTCTGGTCAGGAACGCCACGATATGCATCCCGCCGTCATTTTGCTCGGTGAAAAACAGATCGCCATACACCTCCTGCAGGGCGGCAATCATCCAGTCGCGCCGGGTCTGATACAGCGCGCGCATCTTTTTCAGATGGCGGAAAAAATGCCCTTCGTTGAGAAACGCGGTGAGGATCTTTTGCGTCAGCACCGGCTGGCCGCTGGTGGTAATGTCCGCGCAGTCGGTAAAGGCCCCGACGGTGCTGGCGGGCATCACCACGTAGCCCATGCGCAGCGACGGCATGATGGTTTTACTGAAGGTGCCCATAAAAATCACCCGATCGTGCCGATCGAGGCTTTTTAGCGACGGCAGCACCTTGCGGGTGTAGTGAAACTCGCCGTCGTAATCGTCTTCAATAATCCATGCCTCGTTCTGGCTGGCCCAGTCGAGCAGCTGCTGCTTGCGCGGCAGTGAGAGGGTGACCGCCAGCGGGCTCTGGTGCGACGGGGTGACGATGGCAAATCGGGCATCGCGATGGTGACGGAGCAGGTAGTCCGTGTCGATACCGCAGCGATCGACCGGCACGGTGTGCAGGCGCGGCACGATCCGCTTGAGCAGCTGCTGGCCCATAAAGTAGCCCGGATCTTCAAACACCACCTTGTCGCTGCGGCTGGCAAGCGTGTCGAGGATCAGCCGCAGGCTGCCGCTGTAGCCGCTGGTGATCAGCACCTGTTCGGCGCTGCAGGAAAGCCCGCGTGAAATATTAAGATAGCTGGCGATGGCCTGGCGCAGCGGATACCAGCCCAGAACGGGCGGGTTAAGCATCTCCTCCTGACGCATGGCGCGCGTCGCCTGTCCCGCCAGCAGCAGCCATTTTTTATACGGAAAGCTGTCGAGGGCGGGGATGCCGGGGCGCAGAAACCCGGCCCGCTCGCGCTGGCTGATGAGGGATGCCGGAAGCGTGCCGGTGGGCTGTTCCGCAGGGGCACTCTTATCCGGCAACAGCAGATCCGGGTTGACCCGTGTGCCGCGCGCGCCCCGGCTCACCAGATACCCTTCCCCCGTCAGAATGGCATACGCCGTTTCGACGGTTTTACGCGCCACCTTCAGCTCTTCCGCCAGCACGCGGATGGCGGGCACCTTATCGCCCGGCTTCAGCACGCCGCGCGTGATGTTGTCGCGATAGCGGGAATAAATCTCGTGATAGCCCGGCTTCATGTCCTACCTCTTTTCGCGATTTTTGTATCTTTTTACTATGTCATGAACGGCGTAGATTTGCCTCATCGCATGACACATGCCGCACAAAAAGAGGAAAGACAATGAGCACTCGCGTCAACCACCATAAAGTCACACCTGCCCTCGCCAACGCGCTGTCTGCCCTGAGCATGGAGGTGGCAAAAACCTCCATCGACCCGGCGCTGAAGCACCTGATCGACATTCGCGTATCGCAGCTGAACGGCTGCACCTTCTGCCTGGATATGCACTCGAAAGAGGCCAAAATTGCCGGCGAGCGCGAGCTGCGCCTGTATCATCTGGCGGCCTGGCGCGAGTCCCCGCTGTTCAGCGCCCGCGAGAAAGCCGCGCTGGCCTTCACCGAAGCGCTGACCCAGATTGGCGTTCACGGCGTAAGCGACGCGCTGTACCGCAGCGTGGCGGAGCACTTCTCGGACGTGGAGATTTCAGAGCTGAACTTCGCCATCGTGGCGATCAACGCCTGGAACCGTCTGGGGATCACCTCTCGCATGGCGCCGGGCGCGCTGGACGCGGCTTACGGGCTGAACAAGGCTAACCTGGAATAATCCCGCGCTCGCGGATCGTTGCCACCAGCGCCCGCAGGCCTGGCGGGACGTGGCGATGGCCGGGGTAGTAGAGGCGCAGTCCGGCAAACGGCTGCGCCCAGTCGTTTAAGACGCTCACCAGCTCTCCACGCTCCAGCTCTTCCCGGATATACAGCTCCGGCAAAAATCCCACCCCTAATCCCGCTTTCACGGCGCGGATCGAGGCAAAAAGATCGGACGTCGCAAAGCGCGGCGGCACGGCAAGGGCGTACGTTTCTCCCCGACGCGCCAGCTCCCAGCGGTAGATCCCGCCGTGGGCCATGCGCATGCCGATCCCCTGATGTGAAAGCAGATCGTCCGGCGTCTGCGGAATGCCGTGGCGTGCAAAATAGTCCGGCGTGGCGGTGACCAGCTGGCGGATCTCTCCGGTCAGCGGCACGGCGATCATGTCCTGCGGCACGGACTCTTCAAGGCGGATCCCCGCGTCATAGCCTTCCGCGACGATGTCGATCATTCGCGCTTCGCTGACGGTCTCCACGCGCATCTTCGGATAGCGGATCATAAAGTCGATCAGCAGCTGGTCCAGAAACAGGGCGCCGATATGGTTCGGCACGTTCAGACGCAGCGTGCCGGCGGGCTCCCCGGTGTCGCTGTGGATCTCCTCGCTGGCGAGACGGATCTCCTGCAGGGCCGGGCCGATACGCGCCACGTAGCGCTGTCCGGCGTCGGTGAGCGCCACGCTGCGGGTGGTGCGGTTAAAGAGGCGGGTATCAAGGCGGCTCTCCAGCCCGGCGATGGCGTTGCTGACCGCCGTGGCGGACATGCCCAGCTCCTGCGCCGCGCCGCGAAAGCTGCCGCGCCGCACGACCGCCATCACCACTTCCAGCTCTGTCAGACCTGAACGATGCATAGATTATCCTGAAAATCGAAACAACCCTTGCAGCATAGCGTGGATTATCGCAACGGAGAAGCCGTGACAGACTGTGCTCACACAGCCTGAGGAGGTTTATATGCACACCATCGAACAGATCTTTATTAACGGCGAATTTGTTACCCCGCACGGCACCGAGTGGTTTGATTTGTACAACCCGGCGACGGCGCAGGTCATCGGCCAGGTTCGTCTGGCGGATGAGGTTGACGCGGAGCGCGCCGTTGCGGCGGCAAAAGCGGCGTTTCCGGCGTGGTCACGGACCACAAAGCAGGAACGCATCGCGGCGCTAAAACGCATGCACGCCGCCGTGGCCGCCCGTCACGACGATCTGCTGGAAGCGGTTATTGAAGAGTACGGCGCGCCCGCCTCGCGCTCGGCGTGGATGGCCAGCTATCCGGCGGAGGTGATTGCTCAGGCCATCGAGGCGCTGGAGGCGTTTGAGTTCGTCATCCCCGCAGGCGCAGCGACGGTGCAGATGACGCCGCTTGGCGTGGCCGGGCTTATCACGCCGTGGAACAGCGACGCGGGGTTTATCTGCGGCAAGCTGGCGGCCGCGCTGGCTGCGGGCTGTACGGCAGTCATCAAGCCGAGCGAAATGAGCGCCCTGCAAACCCGGATTGTCACCGAAGCGCTGCGCGATGCCGCGCTGCCGCCGGGGGTGTTTAACATCGTCACCGGGCGCGGCGAAACCGTCGGTGAAACCATCAGCCGCCATCCGGATGTGGCAAAAATCTCGTTTACCGGCTCGACGAATACCGGCAAGGCGATCCTGCGCAACGCGGCGGAGAGCTTTAAGCGCGTGACCCTGGAGTTAGGCGGTAAATCGCCGACGATCCTGCTGGATGATGTGGATCTGGCGCAGGCGATCCCGCTGGTGATTCAGGCCGGGTTTATGAACAGCGGGCAGGCGTGCGTGGCCGGAACGCGCATTCTGGTGCCGCAGGCGCGCAAGGCTGAGATCGAAACCGCGCTGGCGCAGGCCGTGGCGGCGGTGAAATCGGGCGATCCGCGCGATAGCGCGACGGACGTCGGCCCGATGGTCAGCGAGAAGCAGTGGCAGCGGGTGCAGGGCTATATCCGTAAAGGTATTGAAGAGGGGGCGCGTCTGCTGGCGGGTGGTGAAGGGAGACCGGACGGCACGCGAGACGGCTGGTTTGTGCGCCCGACGCTGTTTGCCGACGTGAACAACCGGATGACGGTCGCCCGTGACGAGATTTTCGGCCCGGTGCTGTGCGCGATCCCCTATCGTGACGAGGCGGAGGCTATCGCCATTGCCAACGACACCGATTACGGACTGAGCGCGATGGTGCTGGGCGGCGATGCGAACCGCGCGCGACGCGTGGCGCAGCAGATTGTTTCCGGTCGCGTGCTGGTGAATACCCTTGCCCATGAGCCGAAAGCGCCGTTCGGCGGGTTTAAGCACTCCGGCGTGGGGCGCGAGATGGGCGAGTGGGGAATTCGGGCGTTTATGGAGCCTAAGTCGATTCTGAGCTAAAACCTGCCCGGTGGCGCTGCGCTTGCCGGGCCTACATCATCCCACTGGCCGGATAAGCGCAGCACCATCCGGCACAACGCTTCGCTCTTTGCCGAAGCATCGTTCCTCTCTACCCTGCATTCTCTCCCCAACATCACTACGGAGAGACCATCATGATTGCAGTCATTTTCGAAGCCAAAGCCGCGCCCGCCCATCAGGCGCGCTATCTTCAGCTCGCTGCCGAACTCAAACCTTTGCTGGCGGACATCGACGGCTTTATTGATATTGAACGGTTCCAGAGCCTGACGACCGACGGCAAAATCCTGTCGCTTTCCTGGTGGCGGGATGAGGAGGCCGTCCGTAGCTGGAAGCAGAACGTCTTCCATCAGGCCGCGCAGGCCGAAGGGCGGGAGTCGATTTTCGCGTACTACCGCATTCGGGTGGCGCAGCTGGTGCGGGAGTACAGTTCCGAAACCGGAGGGCACGCGGATGTATGACGTTCATGTGATTTTTAGCGACAGGCCCGGCGAGCTGGCGCGCTTTGGACAGCTGCTGGGGCGCAACGGCGTGGGGCTGGAGGGCGGAGGCGTATTTGGTACCGATGCCCATTTTCTGGTGGAAGACGGGGAAAAAGCGCGACGCGTGCTGCTCGACGCCGGGTTTACCGTGCAGGCGTTGCGTAAGCCGGTGATTCGGAAACTCAGGCAGGAGCGCCCCGGCGAGCTGGGCGAGATCGCAGCGGCGCTGGCGGCACGCGGCGTGTCTATCCTGACTCAGTACAGCGACCATGCGAATCACCTTATTCTGCTGACGGATGATGATAAGCTGGCCGCAGAGATCACCGAACCCTGGGCAACATATGTTAAAAACGAGCCTACCTCCTGAGAACGGCGCGGCGCTGGAACAGGCCATTGCCGCGGTGGCGGCCGCAATGGCCGATCCCTCGCGCGTAAAGATGCTGTGCGCGCTGATGGACGGGCGGGCGTGGACCGCCACCGAGCTGAGCGCGGCGGCAGAGGTTGCGCCGTCGACCGCCAGCGGGCATCTCGCCCGGCTGGTGGAGGGAAAGCTGATTACCTGCCTGTCGCAGGGGCGGCACCGCTATTATCGTCTGGCGGGGCACGAGGTGGCGGAGCTGGTGGAGCAGATGATGGGGCTCTCCTGGAGCCGCATTGCCCCGCCGGAAACGACCGCACCGAAGGCCATGCGCGAGGCCCGAACCTGCTACGACCATCTTGCCGGAACGGTTGCGGTGCAGATCTATGATTTCATGCAGACGGAAGGCTGGCTGGAGGCTGACGGTTCAGCGTTGACCCTGTATGGCCGGGAGCAGTTCCTGGCGCTCGGTATTCCGTTAAGCGCTCACCCGCGCCGCAAAGCCTGCTGCGCCTGTCTGGACTGGAGCGAGCGGCGGTTTCATCTGGGCGGTGAGGCGGGCGCGGCGCTGCTCATTCATCTGGAAAGCAAAGGGTGGATCCAGCGGGTGGCGGGATACAGGGAGGTGGTGGTGACGGCTTCAGGTAGGGCTGCTGTTAAGAGACTTTTTAGCCGCTAAACTCCGCTGCGGGCTGGTGCCCTCACCCCGACCCTCTCCCACGGGGAGGGGGAGACGTCGTTTTGCAATTCCTGCTCTTTCGCCTCTCGTTTCTTGATACTTATCCTGATAACTATTATCGTGGCCGCGTGTGACGAGAGGTTTCCCCATGAGCGAAGAAGAACTGTTTAGCCGCAGGCCGATGGGCATGCGGATGGCGATGATCGTGCGCCAGTGGCGTGCGGTAATCGACGACGCCATTCTCGATACCGGGTTAACCCAGTCGAGCTGGACGGTGATGATGCAGCTTCATCAGCTCGGGGATAACGTCTCCGTGAGTGAGCTGGCGGAGGTGCAGGGCATTGAACTGCCGCCGCTGATGCGCACCCTGGCACAGCTGGAAAAGCAGGGTTACCTGCTGCGCTCCGTATCGCCTTATGACAAGCGCATCCGGCTTCTGACGCTGACGCCTGAGGGAAAAGCCATATTAAAAAGGCTCACTCAGGTGATTGAGACCTATCAGGCGCGCGTATCGCAAAACATCGCGCCGGAACATATCGACATTTTCAGCGCCACCCTGAATCAATTCGCCTGCAATTTGCGGACTATCCGCGAAGAAGATAACAAGACCGAAAAATAATGACCCCTGAACAAAAGTTTGCCCGCTGGGTAAGGGTGAGTATTGCCTCTTTCCTGCTGATGTTTGTCTACTTTATCGTCGCGGATATCTGGATCCCGCTGACGCCGGACTCCACCGTGATGCGCGTGGTGACGCCGGTTTCTCCGCGCGTCTCCGGCTACGTGGCGGCGGTACATGTCCATAACAACAGCCAGGTGAAGAAAGGCGATCTGCTGTTTGAGCTCGACGACACGCCGTTTCGCAATAAAGTGGAAGCGGCGCAAATCGCGCTTGAGCAGGCACGCCTTTCCAACGACCAGCTGGATGCGCAGATCGCCGCCGCGCAGGCCAGCCTGAAAACCGCCGTGCTGACCGCGCGTAACGACAAAGTGACCTTCGATCGCTACCAGAAGCTGAGCACCCTGCAGAACGTCTCGCAGGCGGATCTGGATAAGGTTCGCACCACCTGGCAGAGCAGCGAGCAGTCCGTCAGCTCCATCCAGGCCAATATCCATAACCTGCGTATTCAGCGCGGCGAGCGGGACGAGCATCGCAACGTGACGCTGCAAAAATACCGCAACGCGCTGGATGAGGCAGAGCTTAACCTCGGCTGGACGAAGGTCTACGCCCAGGCGGACGGCACGGTCAGTAACCTGCAGTTAAGCCCGGGCTTTTACGCCTCCTCGGGTTCCGCCGCGCTGGCGCTGGTGAACAACCAGACCGATATCGTGGCCGATTTTCGCGAAAAAAGCCTGCGTCACACCCATCAGGGCACCGATGCCGCCGTGGTGTTTGACGCCTTCCCGGGGCACGTTTTCCGCGCCCACGTGACCAGCAGCGACGCGGGGATACTGGCGGGTCAGGAGGCCGTGAACGGCCAGCTGTCCGAACCGGAAACCTCCAACCGCTGGGTGCGTGACGCCCAGCGCATGCGCATTCACGTTGCGCTGGACGAGGCGCTGCCGAAGCATCTGCCGACCGGCGCGCGCGCGACCGTGCAGCTCTATAACAGCGAGGGGCCGTTTGCGCGCTTTTTCTCCGGGATGCAGATCCACCTGGTGAGCCTGCTTCACTATGTCTATTAGCACCCTGGCGCGGGTGTTTACCCCGCACGGCAACATCGTCTATACGGCAAACGACTTTCGCCAGACCCTGCGCATCGTCTTCGCCGGGATGATTGCGCTCAGCATCTCCAGCTTCTACAACACCAGCTACGGCGTATTTTTCGTGGTCTATCCGATCATGCTCCTGTCGCTGGTGCCGGTGTTTAACCGCCACGTGGCGAAGCAGTTTATCTTCAGCGCCGCGCTAAACTGCGTCGAAATGATCTTCATTATCGGCTATCTGTCGCAATGGCCGGTCATCATGACGCTGGTGGTGTTCGCCCTGTACGTGATGCGTTTTCGTTTTATGAGCAAGGGGCCGCTGTTCCTGTTTGGCTCAATGGGCGTGGTGTGCCAGAGCGTGATGCTCAACTTTATGAGCTACCCCACCACCAGCTGGCACACGCTGCTGTTTTCCAACATCGAAGCGAGCGTGATGGCGGTGTGCCTGAGCGCGCTGATGAACTATCTCCTGCCTGACGTTGAGCCCCGCAGGCCGCCGCCGCTGATTGAGAAAGACGATGCCCGCGTGCGCCACGAGTCGCTGCTCTCCGGTACCGTCGCGACGCTGATATTCGTGGTGTTTCAGATTAGCGACTTAAGCGATTCGCTTTCGGCGCTGATGGCGGGGATTTTGATCCTGTTCCCGATGCACTATCGCGGTTCGGTGATGAGCTCTATCTGGCGCGTGGTCGGCGTGGTGTTGGGCTGCCTCTATATTCTGGTGGTGCAGCTGATCCTCTACGATCACAGCAGCCATATGCTGTTGATGATGCCCCTGATCGGCCTCGGGCTGGCGTTTGGCGCGCGACTCCACGTGATGGAAAAGGTGGGCGCGGGCGTGGGGTTTTCCAGCATCACCACCATCGGCATTATGTTCGGGCAGAACATGCACCCGGACACTGACCTGGTGTTCAGCGATCTCTATCGCATCACTTCCGTCACCTTTTCGCTGGTCGCAACGCTGACGATGGTCTTCCTGGTGCACCTGATCCTCAATCGCTTCGAAGCGACGCGCTACGTCATCGCGCCGCCCAAGGTAGATTAATGTCCCAGCACGGCAGGCAGCTGCGAGAGTAAAAACAGGATCAGGCCAATCGTCCCGCCGACCAGCGTGCCGTTGACACGGACGAACTGCAGATCTTTACCGATGTTCAGCTCAATCTGGCGGGACATGTCTTTGGCGTCCCAGCTTTTGACCGTGTCGCTGATGTGGCGCGTCAGGAAGGCGGCAAAATCCGGCGCGAGGCGGTGCGCGGCCTGCTCCAGATGCTCGTTCAGCGACGCCCGCAGGCTGGCGTCGTTAGACAGCGTTTCGCCAAACCACAGCCCGGCGTTGGCGATGCGCTGCTTCACCCGCGAATCCTCGCTTTGCATATCCGCTTTCAGCCACTGGCGCAGGTCGGCCCACATCTCGCCCAGATAGCGGTTAAACGCCTCATCGTTTTTCAGGTAGTGCTTGATGTTGTCGGCTTTCGCCGCCATTTCCGGATCGTTTTTCAGGTTGTCGATAAGCTTCAGCGTGGCGCGGTCGAACGCATGGCGGATCTGGTGCGTGCGGTCGTGGCTGATATCGTCCAGCAGCGTGTTCACCGCGTTCGACACCATCTCCGCGCTTTGATCGCCCAGCCACTCGGTGGGCAGCACCATCGCTTTGCGCGGATGCTCGGTCTTCAGCCAGTGGACAATCTGATCGGCAATAAAGTCCCGCGTGCTCTCCCGCTGAATCAGGGTAATCAGACGGTTGATGATCGCATCCAGCAGCACCTGGTGGCGGTTGTTTTTGGTCATGCTCTCCAGCATCACTGCGCTGGTTTCGGTGAAATCAACCTTGTCGATGGCCTTATGCACTGCCCGTTTGAGCAGGCGCTGAATACGCCCGTCGTCCGTGAGTTCGAGAAAACCGCTCATCACCTGCATCAAGTGCAGCCCGACGCGCTGAGCGTTGTCGGGCTTGCTGAACCAGGCGCCAATCATTTGCGCGGGCTCATAGCGGCGGATCAACGCGACCAGCGACTGGGTATCCAGAAATTTCTCCTGCACGAACAGGCCGAGATTGTCGCCGATCCGGTCTTTATTGCGAGGGATGATCGCCGTATGGCGGGAGATAAAAGGAATCGGCACCCGACGGAACAGCGCGACGACCGCAAACCAGTCAGCCAGCGCGCCGACCATCGCCGCCTCGGCAATGGCCTTGACGCCGCGCACCCAGAATGTCTGCGGCAGGAACAGGGTGGTGATAAAGGCTGCGGCGGCAATCAGCAGCAGCGACAGCGCCAGCAGCTTGGCGCGTTTGAGTTCAGCTATTTTTTCCATGGGGTAAGGATAGAGGCAAGTGAACCAAAAGTGCAAAGCTGGTGTAAGGGGGAGACTCATTCTCAGTGTGAACAAATGGCGTCTATATAAAAAATATATACATCTAAATTATCTATTATTAATTTTTCTATATTTTTTGTGCTTATTTATTTTCGGACGTAATTTTTTGTGACCGTCGTAGTCATTTTAACGCTCTCATTAGCCATAAGATAAAAGACTATTTATGAAAGGAGACGGTATTGATGACATGGGAGTATAAAGTTTCGACAGGGGTATTGAGTCATAATGGTGTGTTTGTCGCTAACTGCTACAGCGGAGCGGGTGAATCGAAAGATAAGCCAGAGTGTGAAGGTCAACGAAACAGAGGCCCCATTCCCAGAGGTATTTATTTTATTGCCGGGTGGAATAATCATAAAAGTGCAGAGGCTATTATTCTTGAACCTATAGCGGGGACCAATACCTTTGGTAGAGATCATTTTCAAATTCATGGGGATAAAAAAGGTCAACCGCCAGGCTCAGCATCAGCTGGTTGCATCATTATGAACGGTCAGGACAAGCGCCATATGATTTATGATTCGGGTGACACAATTCTGGTGGTGCGATAATGAAATATATCATTGTGCTCTTATTGTACTTCCCGTTGGCTTTATTTGCCAAAAGTCACACTCCAGAGCAACTTTTGCAGATGATAAACGAGAAAGGTGCCTGGCATGTTGTTGCACAATTATATGCTAATGATAGCGATGAGTCGGAATGGTGGAATCATGTTATCCCAGAGATTAGCAAAGGAAACCAGAAATGGTTAGCTGTCGCGAGTGCCCTAGAACCCGGAGTAGATGCCAGTACGGCTGAAGATTTAAAGGCGGCGCTTTCAGAAGCCATCCCGCATAACCCTGAAGGTGTCTTAGCAATCTTAAAAGACGATAAGCCGTTGCTCACTATTGAACAAGTCTGCGCTTTTGCTAATTTCCCTGAGACGGAAGCAGAGAGCAATAAGCTTTATGTAGATTCAATCAGGGAGATGTTTAAGGTTAACAGTCCGAAGGGTAAAAAATGTCTCGCCGTTATGATCGCCACCGTTGAACACTCTGTTCCATTCGATAAGGATATTTAAATGGCCATTCCGGGATATATGTCATTAACTGACGATGCGGGTAATATTATAAAAGGGAGCGTGAAAGTTACAGACCGTGAAAACCAAATTGAGGTTTTAGGGCTCTATCATAACGTAAGCTATAATTCTGACCTGCATAATGGCAGAGTGTTGAGCAAACGCCAGCATCGCCCTTTTCTCATTGAAAAGGAAATTGATGCCTCCAGCGTTTATCTCTATAAAGCGCTTAGCACGGGCGGTACGCTCAGGAAAGCAACTATCGACCTTTACAGAATCAATGATGCCGGTCACGAGGAAATCTATTTCACGATAACGCTGGAATCGGTAAAAGTCGTCACGCTGTTTTCATTAATGCATGACGTGAAAGAGACTTATCATGAAAAACAGGGGCATCTTGAGCTTGTTCTGCTTCGTTATGAAAAGATTGCCTGGCATTACCGTGACGGTAATGTTATTCATTCGGATGACTGGGATTATCGGTTAGGGGCTTGATTAGCCAGCTCCGGGAGAAAAATTTTCCCGGAGCAAGAAAGCATGATGACGAACAGAATTTACCACTCTCGGCCCTGAAACAAATTAGTATCAATTCTCCTGATAAGCCTTTTCGATCAGCAGTTTCGCTTTCATCAGGTCATTTTCATTGCGAACGACTAGCTCAACGTTGCCCGTTCCCCAGTGCCCAATATGAGTTACATCCCGGCTAAATCCTTCTTCTAAATGAATATGCTCAGGATCCAGTTTCAGCCACAAACGGATATGGGGATCTGTAACGGGGTAAACGCCGGCGCAAACAAAATTTCTCATACGGCGGAATGCGCCGTATAGCTTTAGTTCTTTGTATTGCACCTCATCGCCAAGAGACAGGACGTAGCTTTTAAGCTGTTCGAACAAAGTGGCTAATTCGGTGGACGCGCTGGCGATCTGTTCGCTATGCGACCGTGTGTTACGCTTGCCAGCGGCAGCGGTTAGCGTATCGGTTGCAGCCTCTGAAAACGCGTTTTCAACCACGGCATTGACCAGTTCGAACATCAACAGATCGTCAGAAAAAAGCTTGTAACGAATCAGGCTAATATTGCGGTTAATTTGCTGAACGGCATGTTCGTCATACTTATTAAAATCAGCGGCAATACAGAGCAGGCGCGTGCCTGACCAGTCGATGGCCTCTGCCGTCTCTTTACCGAGCTTCTCCATAACCAGCCACTTAAACTCGGCCTTATGATCGAGAAGCCAGTCCAGATAAAACAGCCCCTGGTTGATGACATTTTCGTTGCTGTGACGTTTATATTCGATAATGACCGGACAGTTATTTTCGTCCAGCCCCAGTGAATCAATACGCCCACGGTGGGTCTTACCGGTACTGTATTCACTGTCGAGAAAACGAACCCCGAGAAAGGTATCCATTCGGGATTCGATCAAGGATTGCAGCTCTTTTTCGATGGTTGCTGCTTTACCGGAAAGTTCTTTTACGCCGCTAGCACTGTAGCGGAAGAGCTGGATATCACTCATTAATCGATTCCCTGCGCATTTTTGCGATGTCATACATCAGGTGAGCAAACCCTCTGGCAACGTCAGGAGACGATAAATACTGCATCATCATCTCCTTGTGCGCTTCGTTGCTGTCTATCACGGCGTCATCAATAGCTTTCGTGAAGTCGCCCAGCATGGCCTGCTCACGGGTATTGTTGTCGAGTTGGGTCATGACAAGTTTGTTTTCTGCAAGCTTATCGTAAACCACAAAGGCATAGTTGAGCATATCTTTGTCGGTCAGGTTTTCGGTGATAAACAGCTCGTTGAGCTGCGCCAGAACCTGCGACATAAACTCCTCTTTCTTATCTTTTGCTTTTGCGGTGCCGATGTCATTAACCGGGTTGAGCTTATATTCTGCCGCATCCTCCTGAAGCTTAATATGCTGCTCATGGATCTTTGAAAGCCGATAGTGGCTCATTTCAACATTGGAAAGATCGACGTCATCTTCATCTGTTGATTCTTCACGCAGTAAAGGGCGAAGGTGTCGACAATAAAGGCTTAACTTCTCCAGCGACTTGTCATCGTAGGAGACGATCTGGGACATAAATTCATAAAAGCGTACAAAGCTACCGAGATCTTTTTTGAAGATCTCCAGACGATCTTTTTCCTGCTTGCAGGCTTTAAAACTGTTTTCCGCGTTTGCGAGCAAGATGGGGTTAGGAGAATCCCTTTTTGTTAACTCATAGATCTGTTTGGCGCTGATATACGCCTCTTTCGCGGAGGCATACCGCATTGCCCAGCGGTTTACTGCGGGCAGGCAAATATTGCTGAGCGTCGCATTCGATTTCTTCTTACTGTAAAAAGCCTCGCATAGCTGTTCGACTTCGTGCCATAAAAATATCCCCGTCGCGCGAAGTTTCTCGTACAGATCGAACACCAGACCCGGATCGCTGACATCGGTCAATTCAGCCGTTTGATAGTAGGGCTGAAAGGCAGCGAGAATATCGTCAGGTTCATTATAAAAATCGAGTACAAAGGTGCCGGATTCCTTTTTACCTGGATAGGTTCGGTTCAGCCGCGACAGCGTCTGCACGCACTCCACGCCGCCAAGCGCTTTATCCACGTACATGGCGCATAGCTTAGGCTGGTCAAAGCCGGTCTGGAACTTATTAGCCACCAGCATCACCTGATAGTCATCGGTATCAAACGCCTTACGCATATCGCGGCCTTTGAGCGCCGGGTTCATATTGATTTCAGTAAATTTCTGGTGCAATAGCGCAAGGCTGTTCATGTCATTTTCCTGAAACTCAACTTCGCCTGAGAACGCCACCATCGCAGTGATCTTCCCGTAGCCCATGTCGGCAATGTATTTATCAAACGCCAGCTTATAGCGCACGGCAGCTTTGCGAGAGCTGGTGACCACCATCGCTTTTGCCTGTCCGCCGAGCAGATGCATTACGTGCTGGCGGTAATGCTCAACGATGACTTTTACCTTTTGCGAGACATTGTGGTCGTGCAACGTCACCCACTGGTTGAGCCTGATCTTCGCCCGTTTGCTGTCCACTTCCCGGTCTTTATCACCCATTTTTTGCAGCAGCTTATAGGCCACTTTGTAATTGGTGTAGTTTTTCAGCACGTCGAGGATAAAGCCCTCCTCAATGGCCTGACGCATGGAGTAAACGTGGAACGCCGCAGGTTTGTTGGTTCTGGATGCGGGCTCGTGCGGGTTGGGTCTACGGCCAAAAAGCTCCAGGGTTTTCGCCTTCGGCGTCGCGGTGAAGGCGTAGAAGTTAAGATTGCTGCTCCCGCTGCGGGCGGCAAGGGTGGCGTCGAGGATATCTTCAGAGGTGAGGACCACATCGTCGTCGGCTCCTTCGCTCATCAGCACCTCTTTCAGCTGGCGCGCCGTGGAGCCGCTCTGAGAGGAGTGAGCTTCATCTGCGATGATCGCGTAGGTTCGCTCTTTGAGACAGGTGCTGTTTTCGATTGCTTTAAGTACGAAAGGGAAAGTCTGAATGGTGACGATGATGATGGGCTGCGAATGCTCCAGCGCGCTGGCGAGCTTCTCCGATTTCGAGCCTTCCCCCTCGCGGTTGTTGATTCGCCCGACCACGCCGTCCGCATGTTCAAACTGATAGATGGTGTCCTGGAGCTGATCGTCCAGCACGGTGCGGTCAGTCACAACAATCACCGAGTGGAAGCGTTTTTCACCCTTTTCGTTATGCAGGCAGGAGAGCTGATGTGCCGTCCAGGCGATGGAGTTCGATTTTCCGGATCCGGCGCTGTGCTGGATGAGGTATTTGTTGCCGGTGCCTTCCTCATCTGCTGCGGCAATGAGCTTGTTCACGACGTCCCACTGGTGATAGCGCGGGAAGATCAGGCTCTCTTTTTTGACCTTTTTACCGTCCCAGTCCTCTTTTTCCTCGATTTGCAGATGCACAAAACAGGCGAGGATCTTCAGCAGATTGTCAGGGAGCAATACCTCGTTCCACAGATAGCTGGTGGCGTATTCATGGTGATCCTCCGGGATATCGTTACCCGCGCCACCCTCTTTAGTGCCTTTGTTGAACGGCAGAAAGAACGTGTCGTCACCGGCAAGTCGGGTAGTCATGTAGACCTCGTACTGGCTGACCGCGAAATGCACCAGCGCGCCGCGCTTGAAGGTCAGCAGCGGCTCAGGTTTGTTGGTCTCCGGATCTTTTGGCAGGCGCGTTTTTTTGTACTGGTTGATGGCGCTGTTGACCGTCTGCTTGAATTCGGATTTCAGTTCGAGAGTGGCAACGGGAAGGCCGTTGATAAACAGCACCAGATCGATGCGCCAGCGTTTGGCTTTCGCCTCCGTGTCGGTGCCGCTCGCGTGGGGGCTATAAACCAGTTCCGGGACGATACGGCAGATGTTTTGCCGATAGCGCGCAAGGGTGTCCGGGTTGAGGTTGTGGTCCGGCTTGAACTGACACAGGTTGAAGCGCGCGTTATGGCTTTTGATGCCGTGGCGCAGCACCCCCAGGGTTCCGTAGGTTCGGGACTGGAGATCGGTGGCGTTGGCATCGGCTTTTTTAAGCTGCGCGACCAGCGCATCGAGAAAATGACGCTCGGTGTCGTTGGGATAGATGCGGGTGAATTTTTCCCACTCCTGCGGCTGGGTGATTTGGACAAACGTCAGTGCATCCTGCGGATAGAGTGCACGTTCGCGATCGTATTTGCTGCCCGTGCCGGGGACCCAGCCGTTCTGACACATCTGCTGAATGATATCGGCCTGCAGGTTCGATTCTTTGGTGACGTCGGCGATCATGCTGTGGCCTCCTCAGCGGTGAGGGATGCTTCGGCGCTGCTGGCAGGAGGCGTCCAGTCGCGGAGATCGATTTTGCCGGTGACGGCGGCGGAGATGAGGGCGGTGCGGCGTTCTTTTAGGAGATCGATTTGTTGGAGTTGTTTTTGTAACAGTACGTCTATCTTTTCTTCCTGTCTCTTTATATATTTGAAGATGAATATTTGTTCTTCATAATTAGGAATAGGAAGAGGTAATTCTGAAAATTCATTAAAACGAAATTCTGTTGAGCGCTCCCTGATTCCTTTAGACAACGATTGGATAAAATTAGTAACCGCTAATTGACGTACGAGATAGCCATAATAGCTAGTATAAACTTGTGTCTTTTTATGAGGGATACAAACAGAGCAAACAGGAGAGCACTTTCCATTAGAATCACTAACCCCAATTGCACCAGCAAAGCCATCCATAGCATGTATCACAAGATCCCCTTTTAAAACCCCTTGATACCCAATTTCTTTAATTGCGAAAGTAAACCCATCTGTTCTTTTGTTTTGTCGAAGTGTGACATGTCCGTCACGAAATGCCGTAATTATTCCAGCATGCTTTGATATCGGCCTTTGCATTTTACGGAATATAAATTTTGCTCTTTTCAGCATCCAGTGTTCTGGTATATTACCTAACCAATCAACCCCAGAATCTTTCATCGGTGCATCAGGGTTTAGGCCTTTGGTTACCGCATGGCTAATCACTGCCTGACGTTTTTCTTTTAGCAGTTTGATAAATTGGTGTTGTTTGTCTATAAGCTCATCTATTTTCGCAGTTTCACTGTTTAGAAAACAAACAGTCTTATCTATCTTTTCATTCGGGATAGATATTTTAACTTGACCAAGATCTTCTGATGATAATTCTAAAAAAGTACTTCCTCGCCCAAGATTATTAAGTTGCTCATTTAATATTGTAAGCCAATAGTAAAGGAATGTACTTAAATTATCGTTTTTGCAAACTAAAGATTTACATCCTTGATTAGTACAGGATGATATTTTATTTAATGCTAATGAACCAATCGGAGCTCTGGTTGATAGAATAACTGTATTTGGAGGAACTAAAGATGCTCCGCATGAGTTTAATCCTCTTTTAGTTATTTTCCTTAAACTAGAATAAATGAACCTCCCTTTTTTCTTACTTAAATCAGTTGGCGTAAGCCAGTTTATCTCACCATTCCAAAATGCATCAATATCAGAACTTGGAGTTGAGCCATTGATAATTATTGTAATATGCTTTAGGTGTACAATATTCCAAGTTGAAGGAATTTCCCCTACCCACTCAACCCCAGAATCCCTATATTCCGGATACGCCTTATACTTAGCCATCAGGAGTGTACCTCCTGCAGCAGCTTCATAATCTCCGCGCTCAGCGCATCCAGCTCCGCGTCAATCTCCTCCAGCGGGCGCGGTGGCTTATAGACATAAAAATGTCGGTTAAACGGAATCTCATACCCGACAACGCCAACCTCGCCGTCGCGGGCATCGCGCTTATCGGCATTAATCCACGCGTCCGGTACGTGCGGGAGCACCTCCGCCTTCACGTAGCCTTCAATCAAATCGCTGGTCGAAACAGACGGATCGAGCGCTACGTTCTCGTTGTCGCGCAGGTCGGCATCCTGTTCAAACTCCACCACCTGTCCGCGGTACGCAAACGCGCCGTACAGCGGCTGCGCATCTTCCCTGAGCACCTTTTTGACGACCGGCTCCGCGTCAGGGTTTTTGCGGGTAATGGCCTCGATAAACTGCTTATGCTCTTTGGCATCCAGCTTAACGGCGGCAGTTTTGAACGCCTCTTTGAGCGTCAGCTGGAACTGATTGAAATCATCGCTCGGCTGAGCGCGCCCACCAGCTTTCCCGTCGAGCGACGTCTGTATTTTTTGCGCTTTAACCATCAGCGCGCGCTGTTGTCGCCACAGCGTTGCGTCGAGCAGATCTTTAATCTGCTTCTCTTTAAGCTCGGGGAATTCGGCCTTGATAACGGCGCGTGCTTCCACCTCAAACTCGGTAAAACTGCCGTAGTTATCGTCCTGCCAGAAGGCACCGAACGCGTCGTACAGACACGCCATCGGGGCGTTGAGCGGTTTCGGGGCAAAGCGCAGCGCGGCAATGGATTCATCCGTGACCTGAGCCGTCAGACGCAGCGGGCGCTCAATGGTCAGGCGGCGGAAGCCAAAGTCGGTGCTGTTGAAAATCTTGCAGGCGAAAGTGCGTTTGTCATCGGCGTCCTTAAGATCCACCACTTCGAAGTCGCCAAAGGTACGGGTGATGAGCCGAATATCCTCCTCGCTCATCATGTTGCGCTTCGCGCCCAGTGACTTACGCATTTTGCTGCACAGCTTGCTGGCGTCGATCAGCTGGATCTTGCCTTTGCGTTCCGCCGCCTTTTTGTTCGACAGGATCCACACGTAGGTGGCGATCCCTGTGTTGTAGAACATGTCGGTGGGCAGGGCGACGATCCCTTCCAGCAGATCGGCTTCAAGGATGTAGCGGCGGATCTCGCTTTCGCCGCTGCCCGCGCCGCCCGTGAACAGTGGCGAACCGTTGAGAATGATCCCGATGCGCCCGCCGGTATCGGCATCACGCATTTTGCTGATCAGGTGCAGCAGGAACAGCAGCGAGCCGTCGGATACGCGCGGCAGGCCGGGCCCGAAACGCCCGTCAAATCCTTTGCGATGCTCGTTGTTAACGTCGGCTTCGATCTTCTTCCAGTCCACGCCAAACGGCGGGTTCGACAGCATGTAATCGAAGCGATCGGCGGGAAGCTGATCGTTAGAAAGGGTGTTGCCCAGCTTGATGCGGCTGACGTCCTGACCTTTTATCAGCATGTCGGCCTTACAGATAGCGTAGGACTCCGGGTTCAGCTCTTGCCCGAACGCGCGCATCACCGCATTCGGGTTGAGTTCATGAACGTACTCCATTCCGGCAGAGAGAAATCCGCCCGTACCCGCCGTCGGATCGTAAAGGGTTCGAATGACGCCCTCTTTGGTGAGAGCCTCGTCGTCTTCCATAAACACCAGCGAGGTAGTGAGACGCACGATATCGCGCGGCGTGAAGTGTTCACCGGCAGTTTCATTCGAGCTTTCGGCGAAACGGCGGATCAGCTCTTCAAAGACCAGCCCCATATCATGGTTGGAGATGGCCTGCGGGCTGAGATCGGTGGTGGCAAACTTCTGCACCACTTTATAGAGGAGGTTGGCATCATCCAGCAACCCGATGAATTCGCTGAATTTAAAGTGCTCGAAAATTTCCCGCGCATCTCTGGAAAAATACTGAATGTAGTTTTCCAGGTTGGCCCTGATGTCGTTTTGACCCATTTTGCTCAGATCCAGCGGCGAGGCGTTAAAGAACGTCAGCCCGCTGGTGGCGCGCAGGATTAACTTTTCTTTCGCTTCTTCAGGCAGGGGCGAAGAACGGACCTTTTGAGCCTCAATAACGACGGCCTCTTTAGTCTCTTCAAGGACGCATTCCAGGCGGCGCAACAGGGTAAACGGAAGAATAATGCGGCCATATTGAGATTGCTTAAAATCACCGCGCAGGAGATCTGCAACAGACCAGATAAAGGCTGCCGTTTGGGAGAAATTCAGGGTACTCATAAAAGCGTCCTTGCCCATTTTTCAGGCATTTTTGATGATGAATTAAAACCCTCTTTTTATCATGGCTAAAAATATTGATCGACTAAAAAATCGATCTAAATCAATGTCTTAATGTTATGATTTGCAATAATTCATGGGTGTCATGAATGTGTATTTCAATACAGATGATGGAGCCGGGTCATATAGCACTAACGCATAACCGCCACAGCACCCACCCACCAAACCCCATCAGCACTGCCCCCGCCGTGCGCTCAATCCACCACAGCGAACGGCTGAGCTTGTGTTGCACCGCCGATAGTCCCATCAGGGACACCAGCGCCAGATCCCACACCAGCACCACCATCACCATCCAGACGCCGCAGGTCGCCTGCTGAAGCAGCGTGACGTCCGGCCCCAGTAACGCCGTCATCAGCGCCAGATAGAACAGCGCGTTCTTCGGGTTTAACAGCGCCGAACCGAGCCCCAGCAGGATCTGCTTTTGCAGCGAGGGAAAGCGCTGGTGGGTTTCATTCAGCGCCAGCGCCTGGTGGCGGCTGCGAATCAGATGCGATCCGATCCACAGCAGGTACAGCGCCCCGCAAAGCTCGATCAGCGTAAACAGCCACGTAAACTGGCGCAGCGCGCTCCAGCCGATAATCACCAGAAGAATATAAAGCGCGTTACCCGCGGCGATGCCGAGGCACAGTCCGGCGCTACCCCGCAGCCGATAGCGCGCGGCGTAGCCCACCAGCAGGAAGAAATCCGGGCCCGGGCTTAGCAGGGCAACAAAATGCGCCAGCGCCAGGGCGAGAAAAGCGGAAGGGAATAACAGTTCCATAGCGACCTCAATTAACAATCCGAGGTCAGAGTACGGCGCTGCAGAACCTATTTATTGTCTGATATTGATCGGCCGGTGGCGTACTGGCGTGGCGTGGCGGCGGTATAGCTGACGAAGGTCTTATGAAAATGGCTCTGGTCGGCAAAGCCGCTCTGGTAGCCAACGTCGGCAATATCATCCCCAGCGCGCAGCCGCGCTTTAGCGTATTCCACGCGGGAGATGTTGAGAAAGCTGCCCGGCGTCAGGCCGGTGTCCTGCCTGAAGGTGCGAATTAGCGTCTCCTTGCGCAACGAGAAGCGTTGAGCAAGTTCGTCGAGGGAGGGCGGGCTGGTGAGATCGGAAAGTAACGCCTGCTGAATCTGCTGGCTGGTTCCGCTAAGCGCGTCAGCGTTATACGCTGCGCGGGGAAGGGCAGAAAGCAGCGTCTCCAGTGATGCCGGAGACAGGGTCTCGACAACGTCCAGGTAATGGGCAAACAGGGTTGGGCTACGAATCACCTGTAGCGCCAGCGGAAGCCCGGTGTCGATGTAGAGCATATGGTAGCTGCGGGGTTGCCCGGCGACGGGGTTACAGCTGTGCGGCGCACAGGCCGGGATCACGATGAGGTCCCCGGGGTTAAGGATGTACTCTCTGTCGTGACACACGCAGCAGGTCTGGCCCTCCACAATCGCGCCGATGGAGAGCTGAGAGTGACTGTGGCGTTTGTACGCCTGCGTACTCTGCCAGGTGCTGCGCAGCTCAAGGCCTGAGGTGCGGTGAAAAGTCTGGCGGATATGTCGGGTATCGGTCATGGGCGCTCCTTCTGAAGATTTTTTATACCATGTCAGCGACCCCTCTGGCAGCGCTTCATTAAGAACCTTCCGGATATACCCAACTTTACGTCCATAGCCAGTCATGTTGACTACCCTTAATACCCTAAGCGGTAAAACAAGGAGATTCGACATGGCTTATCAGACAGTAAATCCTGCTACTAACCAGCTCATCAAAGAATACCCCTCACATACCGACGCGGATATCGAAGCGGCGCTGAAGGCGGCCGATGCGCTTTATCATTCGGACTGGGCGAAAGGCGACATCAGCCAGCGCCTGCCGGTGCTGCATAAGCTTGCCGATCTGATCGACGAGCGCGTGGAGGATCTGGCTAAAATCGCCAGCCAGGAGATGGGTAAGCTCATCGAACAGAGCCGCGGCGAGGTGAAGCTGTGCGCGCAGATCGCGCGCTACTACGCCGACAACGCGAAGCAGTTCCTGGCCTCGGTGAAGTACGACTCTGAGCTCGGGGAAGCCTGGGTGGAGCATCACCCGATTGGCGTGCTGATGGCCGTTGAGCCGTGGAACTTCCCGTACTACCAGCTGATGCGCGTGCTGGCGCCAAACCTGGCGGCGGGGAACCCCGTCATCGCCAAGCATGCCAGCATCGTGCCGCACTGCGCCGAAACCTTTGCCCATCTGGTGCGCGAGGCGGGCGCGCCGGAAGGGGCGTGGACCAACCTGTTTATTTCGTCCGAGCAGGTGGCGAATATCATTGCTGACGATCGCGTGCAGGGCGCTGCATTAACCGGCTCCGAAAAGGCCGGCAGCGCGGTGGCCGCGCAGGCGGCGAAGCACATCAAGAAATCCACGCTGGAGCTGGGCGGTAACGACGTGTTCGTGGTGCTGGATGACGCAGACCTTGAGAAGGCCGTGAAAATTGGCGTTAACGCGCGGCTCAACAACGCCGGGCAGGTCTGCACCGCGGCGAAGCGCTTTATCCTGCATGAAAAGATTGCGGATGCCTTCCTGAGCAAATTCACCGAGGCGTTTAAGCAGGTGAAGATTGGCGATCCGCTGGACGAAAGCACCACGCTGGGGCCGCTGTCGTCTAAAGATGCGCTCGAAACGCTGACCAAACAGGTTAACGAGGCGGTGAAAAACGGTGCGACGCTGCACTATGGCGGCAAACCGGCGCAGCGCGACGGGAGTTTCTTCGAACCGACGATCCTGACGAATATCTCCCGCGATAACCCGGCGTATTTCGAAGAGTTCTTCGGCCCGGTGGCGCAGATGTACGTGGTGAAAAACGACGACGAGGCGGTCGCGCTGGCGAACGACTCCCACTACGGCCTTGGCGGGGCGGTATTCAGCCAGAATATCGAGCGCGCGAAGAAAATGGCGTCGCGGATTGAGACCGGGATGGTGTATATCAACTGGCTCACCGATACCGCACCGGAGCTGCCGTTCGGTGGCGTGAAGCGCTCCGGCTACGGACGCGAGCTGTCGGATCTGGGGATCAAAGAGTTTGTGAACCAGAAGCTGGTGGTGGTGCGTAAGTAAGAGATAATAAAAAAACCTGCCAATCGGCAGGTTTTTTTGAGGGATTATTGCACTTCGATCTTGTCCCAGCCGCTTTTGAACATGCAGCTGTCGACTAACGTATCCCGGCGATATTCATTCGCGTCTTCAACCGTGTAGCTCGTGGAAATATCCTTTTTCTTGTTCTTTTTGTCCGTTTTTTCCGAGCTGGATCCGGTCACGACGTTATCCGGGGGCAGATCGATTAGCGCCTGCGCTTCGCATTCCGTGAGCTTTTTATTCATTTCCGCATCGCTGACGCCCGGTTTCACCCATTTGTACTGGACGCAGCCGGTGAGCATCAGCGTGAGGCTCAGAACGCAAAGCGCGGTTATGCGGTGTTTCATCAGAAGGTGACTCCACCGCCTACATATGCGCCGTCAATCAGCGTGTGGCCAGGACGACCGTCTTTGCCATCCACGCTCACGTGGCGGTAGCCCACTTTCAGGGTCACTGGCGTAATTGGCGTCCAGCTTACGCCGCCGTTAGCTTCGACGTAGTTTTTCACGCTGTTGTTCAGGCCTTCTGGCGCCACATAGCCTTCACCGTACACGTGGATGCTGTCGGTCAGGGCAACGTTTACGCCGCCGCCAATCGGGAACGCCACGCCGTTATCGCCTTTTTTCGGGCCGAGGTAGATGGCTTTTGCGCCCGCATTCAGCATCACCGGGCCAAGACCCAGGTTGTAGCCTGCGCCCACGCCCCCGGTCTGGGTACCGTCATCGGTGTTTTTGAGCCAGTTGCTTTCGAGATAAACACCGGATGAGGATTTCCCCATTTCCAGATTGAGGTTGGTAAAGTTTTTACCCTGCTCAACGGTGCCGCCCATCGCCAGTGCGGAACCCGATACGGCAGCCAGAGCAGAAAGAAGAAGGATATTCAGTTTTTTCATGTTTTTTGCCTCGTCATTAAATTCATCTGGGCGCACCTTAACAAGCGATGTTAATGACTGCAAATGTGATATAAATCGCGGTTTTATACTGATATTGTTAACTTTTTTATTGAAGTTGTTGCAATGATGTTTGATTGTCGGGGTGTCAACAGGGGATGTTTTTAGCGTTTAGGGACCGTTTAGTTTTTTGACTAAACATAAACTGAACGAGGTGGGGATAGTGATTTGAGATGAATTAATTGGGTTTCTAATAATTTCCAAAAATGTTTCGCCTGTCACACAAAACAACAAAGCCTTACATTTCGAGCGATGAATATACGTTCAATCGCGCAGGCCGGTTTCCCTTCCATGTCATTTTTCTGACACGTTTATTCTTTACGTTGTTGGCTTCACTAACTGGATGCTAACAATATGAAAAGAAAAATTATTCCTGTACTAATCGGCTGTGCGCTCTCTTTCTCTGGCCTGGCGGCGCAACCCACTGCTGAGCGCTATGTCGTCAGCTTCCCTGAAGGCTCCCACGTGAGCTACAGCGGCGCGTTTGCCAGCGCGTTTCCGGACGGACTCCCCGTGGGCATTGGCTCCGGCCTGCTGTTTACGGGCAAGCAGGGCGACGCCCTGACCTTTGCGACCGTGACCGATCGCGGTCCAAACGCCGATGCGCCAAAAATGGGTAAAAACGAAGCCAAAATATTTGTCACGCCAGATTTCGCGCCGCTGCTGATGACCATCCGCGTCCAGAACGGCAAAGCGGAGGCTGTTGATGCCCGCCCGCTGCATGATGATAAAGGCGAGATCAACGGTCTGCCGCTGCAAAGCGGCGTGATTGGCTCCACCAATGAAGTGGCGTTCAGCGATACCCTCAAGACCCTGAAGGGTGACAACCGCGGCCTGGACACGGAAGGCATCACGCCGGACGGGAAAGGGGGCTACTGGCTGTGCGACGAATATGGCCCGTTCCTGATTAACGTCGACAGCAAAGGGAAGATCCTGGCGATCCACGGTCCGCAGGCGGCGGAAGGGGAGAAATCCATCGCGGGCGGCCTGCCAAACATTATCAAATGGCGCCAGGCGAACCGGGGCTTTGAGGGCCTGACCCGGATGCCGGACGGGCGGATTATCGCCGCCGTGCAAAGTACGCTGGATATCGACGGTAAGAGCAAAAAGCAGGCGCTGTTTACGCGTCTGGTGAGCTTCGACCCGGCGACCGGGAAAACCGCGATGTACGGTTACCCTATCGACAGCGCGGCCTACAGCAAAAACAGCGACGCCAAAATCGGCGACATCGTGGCGCTCGATGACCAGCACATCCTGCTGATTGAGCAGGGAAGCGATAAAAACGACGGCATGCGTAACCTTATCTACAAGGTGGATCTCAGCAAGGCGAGCGACCTGACCGCCTTCGACAAGCCGGGCGAGTACCCGGAGTTTGATGATGAGAAAACCCTGGCGCAGCGCGGCATTACCCTTGCGGCAAAAACGCAGATGGTCGATCTCCGCGCGCTGGGCTGGCAGCAGGAGAAGGCCGAAGGGCTGGCGCTGATCGACAGCAAAACGCTTGCGGTGGCGAACGATAACGACTTTGGCGTGAAGGTGGCGATGCAAAACCCGGTCGAGGGCAAGAAGCTCAAGGATTATCGGGTGAACGCGGAAGGCAAGCTGACGCTGGATGATAAACCGGTGGAAACCACGCTCAGCGTGAAGCCGCTGAAAAAGCCGGAGTCGGACAGCGAGCTGTGGATTGTGACGCTGCCGGAGGCGGTGAAATAAGTATCCCCACAAAATAATGCCTGCACAGACGCCCCCTCTCCCTTGAGGGAGAGGGCTGGGGTGAGGGGGAACATACGGCTCTGGAGGTCATTCCGTTCACTTCATGTTCCTTGCTACTCTGTAACGGCATGACCGGTGAACGTGCCAGGGTGGCTCAATCGCCACCACCCTGGCGACCCGGGCTCCCGGCGGTAAATCGCCGCTTCGCGGTACCCTCAGCTTATTCCTTCAGGCTATCGGGTCGGGCATGAGCCTGCATCCCTGCGCCTCGCGCCAGCCTTACGGAAACGCCTCGGCGATTTACAGCCGGACCAGGACATCGCTGTAATTTATTCATTTTTCTGAAGCAATATTCATCGCTTCAGGTTAATAAATTACTGGGCAGAGGGGATGCATAGCGGTTATTTCTTCAGCCCTGCAAACGCTGCCCGAATCTCCTCTTCCGGCAGTTGGATGCCAATAAACACCATCACGCTGTGCGGCGATTCATCGCCCCACGGCCTGTCCCAGTCGGCGCTGTACAGGCGCTGTACACCCTGAAACAGCAGGCGGTTCGGCTCGCCGTCAATCCACAGCATCCCTTTGTAGCGCAGCAGCTTGTCGGCAAACGAGAGCAGCAGGTTCTCCATCACGCGCGAAACCTCGCCTATGTCCACCGGGTAGTCCAGCTCCACCACAATCGACGCCACGTCGTTTTGCTTATCTCCCAGAAAGTGGAAGCGCGGTTTTGCGGTCACGTTCTCTTCCAGCATAAAGCCGTTGGTGTTGAACAGCTGAGACAGATCGATGTCGCCGTGCGTCACCGTGTAAACCGGCGCGCGGGAGTTAATGCGCGTCAGGCGCTCGCGCAGTTTTTCGCTTTCGCCCGCCACGTCGGTTTTGGTCAGCAGGATGCGGTCGGCGTAGCCCACCTGAGACTGGGCGATGGTGAACTGGTTCATCTGATCGTCGGCGTGAACCGCGTCGACCAGGGCAATCACGCCGTCCAGCAGGTAGCGCTGGCAGAGGATCTCGTGAGAGAAAAAGGTCTGAATAATCGGGCCGGGGTCGGCCATGCCGGTGCATTCGATCACCAGGCGGTCAAAGTCGATCCCGCCGCGATCGCGGCTGTCGAGCAGGTCCAGCAGGGCGTCTTCCAGCTCGTTAGAGCGAGTACAGCAGATGCAGCCGTTGGTGAGGGTTTTGATCTGGGTGGCGCGATCGCCGATCAATTGATCGTCAACGGAGACCTCGCCGAATTCGTTTTCGATGACGGCGATTTTGAAGCCGTGCTGTTCGTTCAGGATGTGGCGCAGCAGGGTGGTTTTACCGGCGCCGAGGAAACCGGTCAGCAGGGTAACGGCAATCGGGGTCATGGTCTCTCCTTTAGCAGCAGCGAACGCCGCCTTCTCCACTTCCGCCGTAGCGCGCTTCCTGGCGCTCGCGGAAGAATTCGGTGTAGGTCATGTACGGCTTATCCGGATGGTTGGTCTTCATATGCTCAACGTAGTTGTCATAGTCCGGAATGCCAATCAGCATTTTCGCCGCCTGACCGAGGTATTTTTTTGCTTCGCCTAAGTTACCAAACATTGTGGGTTCCAGACAGAAAAAGCCCGGCGATGTGAGTCCGCTGGGCTTATGTTCCCCTCACCCAAAGGGAGAGGGGGAGGATTGCGGATTAATGGTGTGAAGAGGTCTTCACGCCGCCTTCCGGCACCGGCACGTACGGGGTTTCTTTATCCGTACGGCCGTCGGCGTTGCGCACTTTCAGCCAGGTTTTGATGCCGTAGAAGATGATGCTGTACACCACCACCAGGAACAGAATGCTCAGTCCCGCGTTGGTGTAGTTGTTCACCACGATATGGTTCATGTTGGCAATCTGCTGCGCGGTCAGGTCCGCGCCGCCTGCGGCAATCTTCTCTTTGTACTGGTTAGCCATGAAGAAGAAGCCTTCCAGCTGCGGGTTGGCGCTGAACAGCTTCAGGCCAAGCGCCCAGGTGGTGCAGAGCAGCAGCCACAGTGCAGGAACAACGGTTACCCAGATGTATTTGGTGCGCTTCATCTTCACGAGGACCACGGTACCCAGCACCAGAGCAACGGCTGCGAGCATCTGGTTAGAGATACCGAACAGCGGCCACAGGCTCTTCACGCCGCCGAGCGGGTCGACAACGCCCTGATACAGCAGGTAGCCCCACAGGCCGACGCAGCCCGCAGTACCCAGAATGCCCGCTACCAGAGAGTCGGTTTTCTTCAGGAACGGCACGAAGTTACCGAGCAGGTCCTGCAGCATGAAGCGGCCCGCACGGGTACCGGCGTCCAGCGCGGTCAGGATGAACAGCGCTTCGAACAGAATACCGAAGTGGTACCAGAAGCCCATGTCCGCCCACGGCAGCACCTTGTGGAACACGTGTGCGATACCGACGGCCAGCGTCGGCGCGCCACCGGCGCGGTTCAGCACGGACGGTTCGCCGATGTCTTTCGCGGTTTGCATAATCTGCTCAGGCGAAATCACGAAGCCCCAGGAGCTGACGGTCGCTGCCGCATGTGCGCTGGCGTCCTTCAGTTGCGCCATAATCAGCGCCGCGTTGTCACCGCCCATCTCGTGCAGGTTAGGCATGGTAATGCCGAGGCCCGCAGGCGGGGTGTTCATCGCGAAGTAGAGACCCGGTTCGATAATGGACGCGGCAACCAGCGCCATGATCGCCACGAAAGACTCCATCAGCATTGCGCCGTAGCCGATCAGACGCGCGTCTTTCTCGTTCGCCAGTAGCTTAGGCGTGGTACCGGAGGCAATCAGGGCGTGGAAGCCGGAGACCGCACCGCAGGCGATGGTGATGAACAGGAACGGGAACAGGGCGCCTTTCCACAGCGGGCCGGTACCGTCGATGTACTGCGTGACCGCAGGCATTTTCAGGTCCGGGTTAATCACCAGGATACCGATCGCCAGACCGACGATAACGCCGATTTTCAGGAAGGTCGCCAGGTAGTCACGCGGGGCCAGAATCAGCCAGACCGGCAGCAGCGCGGAGATAAACGCATAGCCAATCAGCGCGAAGGTAATGGTGGTGTCCTTGAAGGTCAGCGCCGGGCCCCAGTACGGGTCGTGCGCAATCACGCCGCCGAAGTAGATGGAGGCCACCAGCAGCACGATACCAATCACTGACACTTCGCCCACGCGTCCCGGACGCAGGAAGCGCATGTAGATACCCATGAACAGCGCAATCGGCACGGTTGAGCAGACGGTGAAGACGCCCCACGGGCTTTCGGCCAGCGCTTTCACCACGATCAGGGCCAGCACCGCGAGGATGATGATCATAATCAGGAAGCAGCCGAACAGGGCGATAGTCCCCGGCACGCGGCCCATCTCTTCTTTGACCATCTCACCCAGAGAGGCGCCGTTACGGCGAGAAGAGATAAACAGCACCATAAAGTCCTGCACCGCACCCGCCAGCACCACGCCGGCGAGCAGCCACAGGGTTCCCGGCAGGTAGCCCATCTGCGCGGCCAGCACCGGGCCGACCAGCGGACCTGCGCCGGCGATAGCGGCAAAGTGGTGACCAAACAGCACGTAGCGGTTGGTTGGCACGTAGTTCAGGCCGTCATTGTTAATGACCGCCGGGGTGGCGCGCGTTGGGTCGAGCTTCATGACCTTCTGCGCGATGTACAAGCTGTAGTAGCGATAAGCAACAAGATAGACGGAAACGGACGCGACCACGATCCACAGGGCGCTTACGTGTTCGCCCCGGCGTAATGCGACAACCGCCAGACAGAAAGCGCCGAGGATCCCGAGTAAGGCCCAGGGCACGTGCTTCAGTAGTTTTTTAGTATCCATAGTAAGACCTGGTTTTTTATGTAAAGAAAAAAGGGTCAGAGTTCGTTGTGAGGAGGTATTGATTAATGCTGGAGCGATCGTGCCAGATCCTCGCGCGTGTAAAGGACGGTAAATGAATGAGTGGTTGAAAGTGCCGGGTGAGCGGTCAAAGGGGGCGACGAGCGGTTCCGGCTCGCCGCCAGGGGGCGAAATTATGTGATTGAGATCACTTGATTATTCTGATTACGCTCCACGGCCAGATAGTTCTCCAGGGTTCTAATCAGTTTTTCCTTCAGCCAGTTCGGTTCCAGAATCTGAATGTGGGGCAGCCAGTAGAACAGCAGCGGCAGGATCTGGTTCTCGTGCGCCGCCTGACAGCGCAGCGTGACGCCGCCCTGTTGCTCCTCTACCAGCTCCTGTTCCGGCAGAAGATCGCGGCGCAGGAAGTAATGTGAAATATTATCTTTGATAAATATTTTCACTGCGAAAGTATTTTCAGAGACCCAGGGGTCGAGGCTTTTCTCCAGCAGCTCAAGGACATTTTCTTCGGGCGTGAAGGTCGTTTTCTGAATATCGAACCAGCTAATCTGGCTCAATGAGAAGGATTTCAGCCGGTTATTTTCGGTGGCTTGTAAATACCATATATTTTTTTTGTTAATGAGTTTATAGGGATTAATCAGGCGGGTTTTGCCCTTATAAACGATCTGGCAAACATTATGGTTTTTAATCGATTTCTCGACTTTCGTTAAATGACGGCGAATATCGCGTTCTAACGTGTGTTCCGCTTCATTACCAAGAATAAGAATATGGTTTTCATCTACGCGCGTTTCCAGCTTCTGCCAGAATTCCGTATTTCTTTCAGGGAAAAAGCTGTCAGCATTCAGGAAGTTAGCAAGGGTGTGATGTAAGCCTTGTCCGCCGGGCGATTGCGCAGAATGGATCAGTCGATATAGCCCGTTACCGGTATGTTCAACAATAGGAGATAGGGCATTTAAATCCCGGTAGACGGTACGCTCGGTAATTTTAAATTTTTCCATTAGCGCACTGCGGTTTACCACACCGTTTAAATGTAGCTCAACCAGAATATCGACCAGACGTTCAGCCGAGCGGCTCCGCGTCGTTTTAGCCATAAGGTCATCCTGTATATTTAGGTATGCGCTGAATGATGCGGATGCACTGACAAAGGGTGTCAGTATTCAGTCACAGAAAATTTCTCTTATGGTTATATAACGGCGTGATTTAGCGGAAACCTTAGGAGTTTTTGTAGAAAGCGGCGCTGGCCGAAGAAAAAGGCCAGCGCGAGGGGGGATCACACGGCGGCTTCCGCCTCCAGCATGACCGGGTGGAAGCGGCGCTTGAAGTAGATCAGACCGTGTCCCGCGTCACTCAGAATGATGTTCTTAACTTCAACAAGGTAGACAAGATGCGTGCCGATGGTTTGCACCTGGCTAATCTCGCCTTCAAGGCTGGCGAGCGCGCCCTTGAGCACCGGCTGCGCCAGCGGTCCTTTCTGCCAGCAGGAGAGGGCAAAGCGCTCCTCCATCGTCATACCGGTCATCCCGGCGAAATGGCGAGCCATGATCTCCTGCTCGTGGTTCAGTACGTTAACGCACAGCCTGCCGTTGCCCTGAAATACCGGATTCATGGCGCTGTTGGCGTTGATGCACACCATAACCGACGGCGGGGTGTCCGTGACCGAACAGACGGCGGTGGCGGTAATGCCGCAGCGGCCGGCCTCGCCCTCGGTAGTGACCACATTAACCGCAGCCGACAGGCTGCTCATTGCGTCGCGAAAACGCAGGCGTTGTTCATCTGAATGCATTGCAACCTCCCGCTGCGCTATTTCAGCAGCTTGTCGAGCATGTTGATATCGCTGTTGTTGTGCAGGTGCGGCACCGTCCAGCCGTGCTGGTCGTACTCGGACATGCAGCGGTCGACCATCGCCATCATCTTGTCCATGTTGCCGGAGCTTTGCGCCTGGCGCAGACACTGCAGGCGGATCTCATCCTGGCTGCCGGAGTAGTTGATTTCGTACAGCTCGTGACGGCCGCCAAACTCGCTGCCGATGGCGTCCCACATCAGCTTCAAAATCTTGATGCGTTCGACGTGATCCATCCCGTTGGAGCCGCGCACGTATTTCGCCAGATACTGGTCGATCTGCGGGTTGTTCAGATCCCGGGCGCTGGACGGCAGGTAGATCAGACCGGACGTCACGTTACGCTCGATGATGTTCTTGATCTTGGCGTAGGCCATCGGCGCCATCACGCGGTAGGTTTGCAGCGCGGCGTGATCCGGCAGATACGCGCCGTTCACCCACGGGGTAGCTTCGGAACACATGGAGTCGCTCAGCGCCCAGAACATGTTGCGCCAGGCAACCACTTCGCCGAGATCCGCCTGCACGCCGCGGAACTCCAGGGTACCGGTGCACTCCAGGGATTTCTTCAGCAGGGCGGTGATGAAGTCGAGCTTCACCGCCAGACGCACGCAGGCCTGCAGCGGGTACATCCGCGCAAAGCCGCCTTCCATCGTCCAGCGACGGCAGCGGTCGAAATCGCGGTAGATCAGCACGTTTTCCCACGGGATCAGCACGTGATCCATCACCAGGATCGCGTCGTTCTCGTCGAAGCGGCTGGAGAGCGGGTAGTCGTACGGGGATCCGGTTGCGCCTGCCACCATCTCGTAAGAGGCGCGGGAGATCAGCTTCACGCCTTCGGCATCCATCGGCGCGACGAACATCAGCGCGAAGTCCGGGTTTTCGCCCATCACCTGTGCGGAGCCGAAGCCGATCATGTTGTAGTGGGTCAGCGCCGAGTTGGTTGCCACCACCTTCGCGCCGCTGACGATGATCCCGGCGTCGGTCTCTTTCTCCAGCTTGATGTAGACGTCTTTCACCTCGTCCGCCGGCTTGTGGCGGTCGATCGGCGGGTTAACGATGGCGTGGTTGAAGTACAGGCCGGTTTCCTGAATGCGCGTGTACCAGCTGCGGGCGTTCTGTTCGAACTGGCCATAGAAGGCCGGGTTGGCGCCGAGCGCGCAGCCGAACGCGGCTTTGTAGTCCGGCGTGCGGCCCATCCAGCCGTAGCTCAGGCGCGACCACTCGGCGATGGCGTCGCGCTGCTGGCGCAGGTCGTCGGCGCTTTTCGCCACACGGAAGAACTTGTGGGTGTAGCCGCCGCTGCCGGTGTCGGTGCCCCAGCAGAGGGTATCCTGCATGTCCGGCTTGTGAAGCGCGTCGTACATCTGCGCGATGGAGGCCGCCGCGTTGCGAAACGCCGGATGGGTGGTGACGTCGTTGACGCGCTCGCCGTAGATGTAAATCTCACGGCCGTCCTGCAGGCTTTTTAAATACTCTTCGCCGGTTAACGGACGTTTGGCATCAGCGCGGAAATCTTCAGGCTTCATAGGGACCTCGTATCGGAATAGGGTTGTTAAATTTATGTTTTGTTTTTGTTGTTTAATTGAAGCCTGAGAGGGGCGGAACGTGAAGGGACGATTGGGACAACGGCGGGTACTTTTCGCGAGAGATCGCAGAGTGTGATTTCTCTCACCCTAACCCTCTCCCAAAGGGAGAGGGGACGGTTACTCTCTCTCCCTTTGGGAGAGGGCCGGGGTGAGGGGAACAGGCGATACCGGTACTTTCTGCGCCCGATACGCGCTCGGCGAGCACCCCACTAAGCGGTTAAAAAACCGGGCAAAATAGGCCGGGTCCTTAAACCCCAGCTGCCAGGCAATGTCGCTGACCGCGCTGTCGGAGAAGAGCAGCAAGCGTCTGGCCTCCCGCAGCTGGCGGTCGAAGATCAGCCGCTTCGGCGGGCGGTTGGCGAAGCGGCGGCAGATATCGGTCAGGCGGGATTCGGTCAGGTGCAGCTCGCTGGCGTATTCCGGCACCGTCCAGTGCTGGTGGTAGTGGGCATCTATCAGCTGGGTAAAGCGCTGGAACAGCTTCAGCTCGCCGCGCATGCCGCCTGAAGCGTGGTCGTCGAGCTTCGCGTTGCGCAGCAGCAGGGTAAACACCGCCTGCGCCAGCAGGACCAGAGTATGTTCGCGCCCCGGCAGCTGTTCCGTGGATTCCCGGGCAATGAGCTGCCAGTAGTGCTTCAGCGCCGCCAGCTCGTCCGGCCTGTCGGCCAGCGAGAGGCAGATCCCCGGCAGGCCAAACGCCTCCCGCGTGCCGGGGTAGAGCACCTCCAGCAGCGGCCAGATGAGATCCTCGCGCACCGTCAGCACGTGTCCGTCGCTGTCGGATTCGGTGATAAACGCGTGCGGCACCGACGGCGGCGTGAGGACGAACAGCGGGGCCTGCACCGAGTAGCGGTGATCGTCGAGCTGGAGCTCAATCTGTCCGGTATCGAGAAAGTGCATCTGAAAATACTGGTCGTGACGGTGCGCCTGCATGTCGCGGCCAAAAAAGGCCGCCATGCGCGCGAACGACTGGTAGTGCACGTCGTCGGTGCCCAGACTTTCGTCGTACTCCTTGCTAATGTCGATGTTGGTAATGGGGCTCTGGCACATGGCGGCTCCCTAGTGGATCTTCTGCGCCGCGATGCCCGGCTCGCGCTCAAGGCTTTCGCGCTGCGTCATCGGGATGCGCGTCAACACCAGCGCGCCGACCACCAGCAGCCCGGCCACGAACCACAGCCCGGAGCTGAAGCTGCCGGTTGCATCACGCAGAATGCCGATCAGCAGCGGGCTAACGGCGGATCCGACGTTGCCGATGGCGTTGATCACCGCCAGTGCCACCGCGCGGGACTGCAGGCTAATCACCCGATCCGGCGTGGTCCAGAATATGGCCATGGCGGTAAAGGATCCGGTTGAGGCCATAATGATGCCAAGCAGCTGGATCAGGCTGTGATCGGTGGCCGAGGCCAGCATCCATCCCGCCGCGGCGAACAGGTACGGCAGGATGGTGTGCTTTTTTCGCTCTTTCAGCCTGTCGGAGCGTCGGCTCCACCAGATCATCCCGAGAATGGTGCAAAACTGCGGGATCGCCGCCAGCAGGCCGATGACGATATTGCTGCTCCCCGTGTTGAAGCTTTGCAGGATCTGCGGCGTCCAGATGTTGATGGCGCTGAGCGTGTTGGTCAGGCAGAAGTAGGCCAGCGTGTAGAGCAGCACCGCCGGGGTCAGCACTTCGCGCAGCGTCGAGCGCGGCGTGACGGATTGGGCAACGGCGACCTCCTGCTCGCGGGCGATCATCGTTTTCAGCGCCTGCTTTTCGTCATCATCCAGCCAGGTGGCCTGGTCAGGCGTGTCGTTGAGGTAAAACCAGGTCACCACGCCGAGCACCACCGACGGCAGCCCCTCGAGCAGGAACAGCCACTGCCAGCCCTTCAGGTTCCACAGCCCGTCCATCGCCAGAATATAGCCGGAGAGGATCGAGCCGAGCATCATGGTCATCGGCATGGCGATCATAAACAGCGCGTTGGCACGGGCGCGGTGATAGGCCGGGAACCACCAGGTGAGGTAGACCAGGATCCCCGGCAGGAAGCCCGCTTCCGCAATGCCCACCAGCATGCGCAGGACGTAGAGCGTTTCAGGGCTGGTGGCGAACATGGTGCAGGTGGAGGCGATGCCCCACACCACCATGATCCCGGCGATCCAGCGCCGCGGCCAGGCCAAACATGGTCGACGTAAGGCCCAGATCTTTGCCCATCGTCAGCCCGGCAAAGCCGATGTTGATGCGATCGAGAAACGAAAAGACAAACAGGATAAAGAGAAAGACGATCAGGCGTCGGAACAGCTTGTTAATGGCGCGATGTTCAACAGCTTTATTATCATGAGTTTGCAGGGTAGAGGTCGTCATGGTGCGCTCCAGATCTTACGTTTAGTAGACGGATTTATTGTTATTAACTGACGTAACCGGTTGTTCGATAAAACGTGCCGCCAGCGCTTCGGCGCTGCGGGCGAGCAGGGTGGTGTCGACGCCGACGGCGACAAACAGCGCGCCAAGCTCGAGGTAGCGTTTCGCCAGCGGCTCGTTCGCCATCAGGATGCCGGGCGCTTTGCCCGCGCTGAGGATCTGCGCGATAGCCTGCTCGATGGCGGCCTGCACCTCCGGGTGCTGCGGATTGCCGGCAAAGCCCATGTCGGCGCTCAGATCCGCCGGGCCGATAAACACGCCGTCGACGCCGTCTACGTCCAGGATCTGCGGCAGATTTTTCAGCGCCTCGCGGGTTTCAATCTGCACCAGCACGCACATGGCGTCGTTGGCCTGCTGCAGGTAGTCCGGGATGCGGTTCCAGCGCGAGGCGCGCGCCAGGGCGCTTCCGACGCCGCGAATGCCCGCGGGCGGGTAGCGGGTGGCACGTACTGCCAGCCGCGCTTCGTCGGCGTTTTGCACCATCGGCACCAGCAGGGTTTGCGCGCCCACGTCCAGCAGCTGTTTGATCTGCACCGGGTCGTTCCACGACGGGCGCACTACCGGCTGGCTGGGATAGGGCGCGATGGCCTGTAACTGGGCTAAGACGGTTTGCACATTATTCGGCGCGTGCTCGCCGTCGATCAGCAGCCAGTCGAAGCCTGCCCCCGCCAGCAGCTCGGCGCTGTAGCTGCTGGTGAGCCCCAGCCATAAACCGATTTGCGGGCGGCCAGCCTGCAGCGCCGCTTTGAATGCGTTTTGCATGGTTGCCTCCTTACACAAAGCGGCAGCTGATGGAGCCCATGTTGCCGTAGTCGACGTGGAAGGTGTCGCCCCTGCTTGCGGGCACCGGGCGGGTAAAGGAGCCGCCGAGAATAATCTGGCCGGGCTCAAGCTGCACGTCGTACGGTGCCAGCTTGTTCGCCAGCCACGCCACGCCGTTCGCCGGGTGGTTAAGCACGCCTGCGGCAACGCCGGTCTCTTCGATCACGCCGTTGCGGTAGAGCAGGGCGGAGATCCAGCGCAGATCCAGTTCGTCGGGCTTAATCGGGCGGCCGCCGAGGATCACCCCCGCGTTGGCGGCGTTATCGGAGATGGTGTCGAACACCTTGCGCGGGCGCTGGGTTTCCGGATCAACGTTGTGGCAGCGGGCGTCGATCAGCTCCAGAGCGGGGATGACGTAGTCCGTAGCGTTGTAGACGTCGAAGATCGTGCAGTTCGGGCCGCGCAGCGGTTTCGCCAGCGCGAAGGCCAGCTCCACTTCGATGCGCGGGACGATGAAGCGATCGACGGGAATGTCGCTGCCGTCGTGGAAAAACATGTCGTCCAGCAGCGCGCCATAGTCCGGCTCGCTAATCTGCGAGCTGGCCTGCATCGCTTTGGAGGTCAGGCCGATCTTGTGGCCCTTCAGCACGCGGCCTTCGGCAATCTTCAGGCTGACCCATTCGCGCTGGACGGCGTAGGCGTCGTCGATGGTGATCGTCGGGTAGTCGAGAGAGATCTGGCGGATCTGCTCCCGGGACTGCTCCGCCTGATGCAGACGATGGGCGATCAGAGTATGGGTGTGTTTATCGAGCATAAAAGACCTCAGCGAAAGAGCGTGTGCACGTTGTTTTGTTTGTAATTGAGCGTCGGGTGAAGCTCGTCGAGCTCAAACGACAGCGCCAGATAGCGAGCCGCCATCAGATCCGCGAAATGCGTTTTGATCAGCGCAAACAGCATCTCCCCCACGGCTTCCCGGCTCTCCAGGCTGCGCCCGGAGCCAATCTTCAGCGTCATATGCACAAAGGCGTAATCGTGCCTGCCGTCGGCCATCAGCCAGGTGTCCAGCCAGTGGGCGCGGCTGCGGATGCCGCCGATGGGAAAGATCCCCGTGGCGGCCAGCGCCTCGTTGACTTTGGCGAACAGCCCCGGCAGGTCCGCCTGCTCGCGGATGTTGTCGGTACATTCAGCAATAAAGTGCGGCATGGTGACTCCTTACGCGGGCAGCGGGAAAACGGCGTTAACCTGGCCGGTGCCGGAGCTGGCGAACAGCTCGGTGAGGAACTCCACCTTACCGTCGTACTGGTCCCAGCCGAGCATCCCCAGCAGCATCACCGTGTCGTGCATGTTGCCCTCGCCGTAGCAGTAGTCGGCGTACTCCGGCAGCATGCTGCAGAATTCTTTGAATTGCCCCTCGCGCCACAGCTTCACCACGCGCTCGTCTATCTGACGGTCGAACTCGCGGGTGTAGCTGTTCATCCCTTCCTCCGCGCGCTGGTCGTCGATAAAGCGGTGCGATAGCGAGCCGCTGGCGAGCACCGCCACGGTGCCGTCGTATTTCTCAATGGCGCTGACGATGGCCTCGCCCAGCCTGCGGCTGTCGGCGAAGTCGTGAACCGTGCAAAACGCCGAGATGGAGACTACTTTGAAGTGTTTATCCGCGTTCATGTAGCGCATCGGCACCAGCGTGCCGTACTCCAGCTTGAGGCTCGGGATGTTGTGCGCTTTGGCGCGCACGCCGAGCTTCACCGCCTCGTCGGCGATCAGCTGGCCGAGTTCCGGGTTGCCGTCGTAGTCGTAGGTCATGTCGCGGATAAAGTGCGGCAGCTCGTTGCTGGTGTAGACGCCCGCAAAATGGTCCGCACAGTTGATGTGGTACGCGCTGTTCACCAGCCAGTGGGTGTCGAACACGATGATGGTGTCCACGCCCAGCTCGCGGCAGCGCTTGCTGATTTCTTTATGTCCGTCGATGGCCGACTGGCGGCAGCCGTGGTTTTTCCCCGGCAGCTCGGAGAGGTACATCGACGGCACGTGGGTGATTTTTGCCGCTAGCGCTAATTTACCCATGGTCAGATCCCCCACTTTGGAATCGGATGGTCGCCCATGGAGATGCAGACGTTCTTCATCTCCGCGAACACTTCAAAGCTGTACTCCCCGCCCTCGCGGCCGGTGCCGGAGGCCTTCACGCCGCCAAACGGCTGACGCAGGTCGCGCACGTTCTGGGCGTTGACGAACACCATCCCCGCTTCGATATTCCGCGCCAGGCGCAGTACCTTGCTGACGTCCTGGGTCCAGATGTATGACGCCAGGCCGTACTCCACGTCGTTGGCCAGGCTCAGCCCTTCCGCTTCGTCCTTAAACGGCAGCAGGCAGGCCACCGGCCCGAAGATTTCTTCCTGCGCCACGCGCATGCGGTTATCGACGTCCGCCAGCACGGTTGGTCGCAGGAAATTGCCGCCCTTCAGGTGCGCAGGCAGGTCGGTCGGTTTGTCCGGGCCGCCCGCCAGCAGGGTTGCGCCTTCTTCAATGCCGAGGCGGATGTAGCCGGAAACCTTCTCCCAGTGCTGTTGGCTGATGAGCGCGCCAATCTGGGTATTCGGATCGGTCGGATCGCCTACGCGCAGGCGGTTGGCGCGCTCGGCAAATCGCTTCACGAATTCCGGATAGATACTCTGCTGGATGAAGATGCGCGAGCCCGCGGTGCAGCGCTCGCCGTTGATCGAGAAGATAGTGAACAGAGCGGCGTCCAGCGCGCGCTCGATGTCAGCGTCTTCAAAAATTAGCACCGGGGATTTGCCGCCCAGCTCCATGGAGTACTTCTTCAGCCCGGCGTTTTTCATGATGTTGCGCCCGGTGGCGGTGCCGCCGGTGAAGGAGACGGCGCGCACGTCGTGATGGCGCACCAGCGCGTCGCCCGCCGTCGCGCCGTAGCCCTGCACCACGTTGAGCACGCCCGCCGGAATGCCCGCCTCCAGCGCCAGCTCGCCCAGACGGTCGGCGGTCAGCGGGGAGAGTTCAGACATCTTCAGCACCGCGGTGTTTCCGAGTGCCAGGCACGGCGCGACCTTCCAGGTGGCGGTCATAAACGGCACGTTCCACGGCGACACCAGCGCGCAGACACCCACCGGCTGCACCAGGGTGTAGTTGAGCATCTTGTCGTCGACCGGGTAGGTTTTGCCGTTCATCTGCTGGCACACCTCGGCGAAGAACTCGAAGTTGTGCGAGGCGCGCGGAATGAGCACGTTTTTGGTCTGGTGGATCGGCAGGCCGGTATCGGCGGTTTCCATGGCGGCGATCTCGGGCACGTTCTGGTCGATCAGGTCGCCCAGACGACGCATCAGGCGCGCGCGTTCCTTCATCGGCAGGTTGGCCCATTTCGGGAACGCCTCTTTGGCGGCGGCGACGGCCTGCTGGACCTCTGCTTCACCGCCGGAGGCGACTTCTGCCAGCACCTCGCCGGAAGCCGGGTTGGTGGTGTGGAAGTATTCGCTTCCGGCGACGTTTTTACCGTTGATCCAGTGGTTAATCTTTTTCATTTTGTAGTCTCCTCGCTGACAATTCGGTTCACCAGGCGTCCCACGCCCTCCACTTCCACCACCACCTCATCGCCCGGCACCACGTCGGACAGCCCCTTCGGCGTGCCGGTGGCGATCATGTCGCCAGGCTGCAGGGTCATAAAATCGCTCAGGTACGCAATCAGGTACGGGATGCTGAAAATGAGATCGGCGGTGGTGCCTTCCTGGCGCAGCTCGCCGTTAACGAAGGTGCGCAGGGCGAGGTTATGCGGGTCGGGAATGGCCGCTTTCGGCACGATGTGGGGGGAAATGGGCGTCAGCCCGTCGCGGCTTTTTACCCGCAGGTTCGGGCGGTAGTAGTTTTCCAGGTAGTCGCGGATGGCGTAGTCGTTGCAGACCGTATAGCCCGCAACATAGTCCATCGCCTCGGCTTCGCTGACCTTACGCGCGGTTTTACCGATGACCACCACCAGCTCCGCTTCGTAATGCATGTATTCGATATTGTTCGGGCGCACCGACGTCTGGCCGTCGCCGTTGAAGGTGTTTGGCGCTTTGATAAATACCAGCGGCTCGGTTGGCGGCTTGAAGTCCAGCTCGCTGGCGTGGTCGGCATAGTTCAGGCCGAGGGCAAACAGCGTGGCGTGCGGCGGCGTGCTGTGCGCAATAGTGACGCTACGCTCATCCACCACCGGGTTTTCCAGCGGCGGAAAGCCTTCTGCCAGAACACGCACGCGATCGCCCGGGCGGATCTCAACGCGGCTTTGCGGGGTGCCGAGCAGGATCGCATCGCCGGGATTAAGGGTGGCGAACTCGCTCAGGGCGCTCAGCAGTTCGGCGGCGTTACGCTGAAGATCGGCCGTGCTCCAGTGATCCGCTTCGCGGCCGTTGATCTCGGTGATGATGGTCAGGTTATCCACGTTACCAACGGCGACAAGTTCGCCGAGCGGGCAAAATCCGTCCCGGCATTTGGCCTTGATGGCCGGGCGGTAGAAGCTCTCTTCCGGCAGGCTCACCTCGTTGGCGAGCGCATATCCCGCGATGTACTCCGCGGCGTCCTCCGCGCGCACCTTGCTGGCGGTTTTGCCCACGACCAGCGCCACCGTCGCACCGCTCAGCACCGTTTCCCCGTGAGGGAAGGGGATCGGCTCGCCCGCACGAATCACCGTGTTATGCGGCTTGATAAACCACACCGCCGTTTTCGGCGGCGTGTTGTAGGGCGCTTTTTCAAAGGCCTCACGCCAGGCTTCACGCTGGCTTTGATGGTTGAGGGCGACGGCAAAAACGGTACCTTTCATTCATATACTCCTCACCCCGGCGGTCCGGGTTGTGATTTCATTAATATGTTAATGATCTGGTTTTATGCTTTTGCTGTTTATTTCGCAATCAGAAGTGAAAGATTTGTGATGGGAATAACAATAAATTTACATGCTGTGATTTTTTTATATTTAAATCATTAAGTTAATAAAATTATTGGGTTTCTGTTAGACTTTTTGACGGAAAACGTGTTGTTTATAAAAACATCTTTTAGTGATTGTTTACTTGTTAATGATGTTAAGGGGAAAGGCTATGCATGATTCATTAACCATCGCGCTGCTGCAGGCGCGGGAAGCGGCGATGTCGTACTTCCGCCCGATCGTGAAGCGCCATAACCTGACCGAGCAGCAGTGGCGCATTGTGCGCGTGCTGGCTGAACATCCGTCGATGGATTTTCACGATCTGGCGTTTCGCACCTGCATCCTGCGCCCGAGCCTGACCGGCATTCTGACGCGGATGGAGCGCGACGGCCTGGTGCTGCGCTTAAAGCCGGTGAACGACCAGCGCAAGCTGTACGTGTCGCTAACCAAAGAGGGGAATGCGCTGTATGAACACGCCCAGGCGCAGGTCGAAGAGGCGTATCAGCAGATCGAGGCGGAATACACGCCGGAGAAGATGAAACAGCTGACGGCGCTGCTGGAAGAGTTTATTGAACTCGGAAACCGGCATAACGCAGCGCGGGAAGAAGAGTAAAAACCACAAATTCCAGGATGATTTTCGTAAAGTTTTCCCTTTCCAGGCCGAAAATTCTGTATCTGTCTGAGGAAAGAGAAAACATGTTAAACCGTATCAAGATTGTCACCAGCTTAATGCTGGTTTTAGCGATATTTGGCCTTTTACAACTCACGTCCGGTGGTCTTTTCTTTAATGCCCTTAAGAATGACAAAGAGAATTTCACCGTCCTGCAAACCATTCGCCAGCAACAATCCACGCTGAACGCCAGCTGGGTCGCGTTGCTGCAAACCCGTAATACCCTGAACCGTGCGGGTATCCGCTACATGATGGATCAGAGCAATATCGGCAGCGGCGCGACCGTTAACGATTTGATGCAAATCGCGTCTACGTCTCTGAAACAGGCGGAAAAAAACTGGGCTGCCTACGAAGCCCTGCCGCGCGATCCGCGTCAAAGCGATGCGGATGCCATGGAGATCAAGCGTAACTATGATATTTACCACGGCGCGCTGGCGGAGCTGATTCAGCTTCTGGGGGCCGGCAAAATCAACGCCTTCTTCGACCAGCCGACCCAGAGCTATCAGGACGGTTTTGAGAAGCAGTACGTGAGCTACCTGCAGCAGAACGACAAGCTGTACCAGACGGCGGTCGAAGACAGCAACAGCTCCTTCAGCCAGGCTATCTGGGTGCTGATCGGCGTCCTGATTGCCGTGCTGGTGGTGATCGTGGCCGTCTGGCTCAACATCAAGCAGACGCTGATCTCTCCGCTGAATCGTCTGATCGACAACATTCGCCATATCGCCAGCGGCGACCTGGTGAAGCGCATTGAGGTTCAGGGCACCAACGAGATGGGTGAACTGGCCGACTCGCTGCGCCATATGCAGGGTGAGCTGGTGCGTACCGTCGGCGACGTGCGTAACGGCGCGAACGCGATCTACAGCGGCGCGAGCGAAATTGCGATGGGCAATAATGACCTCTCTTCCCGTACTGAACAGCAGGCCGCTTCCCTGGAAGAGACCGCTGCCAGCATGGAGCAGCTGACGGCGACCGTTAAGCAGAACGCCGAAAACGCCCGTCAGGCGAGCCATCTTGCGCTGAGCGCCTCTGAAACCGCGCAGAAAGGCGGCAAAGTGGTGGATAACGTGGTGCAGACCATGCGTGATATCGCGGGCAGTTCGCAGAAAATTGCCGACATTATCAGCGTGATCGACGGCATCGCCTTCCAGACCAACATTCTGGCACTGAACGCGGCGGTAGAAGCGGCGCGTGCGGGCGAGCAGGGTCGTGGTTTTGCGGTGGTGGCAGGTGAAGTACGTAACCTGGCCCAGCGCAGCGCCCAGGCGGCTCGCGAGATCAAGAGCCTGATTGAAGACTCCGTGGGCCGCGTGGAAGTGGGTTCAACGCTGGTCGAAAGCGCCGGTGAAACCATGGGTGAGATTGTGAACGCGGTGACCCGCGTAACGGACATCATGGGTGAAATCGCCTCTGCGTCTGACGAGCAGAGCCGCGGTATCGACCAGGTGGGTCTGGCGGTAGCTGAGATGGATCGCGTGACCCAGCAGAACGCCTCGCTGGTTGAGGAATCTGCCGCAGCGGCGGCCGCCCTTGAAGAGCAGGCGAGCCGTCTGACTCAGGCCGTGGCGGTCTTCCGCATTCAGCAGGAGCAGATGAAAGCGCGCGAGTTCGCTGCGGCTAAAGCGGTTTCCACGCCGGTGATGGCGCGTAAAACCGCGACGGCCGATTCAGGCGATAACTGGGAAACGTTCTAACCCGGTGCGTTGTGCCGGGTGGCGGCTGCGCCTTACCCGGCCTACGGTTCAGGGTTTTGTAGGCCCGGTAAGCGCAGCGCCACCGGGCAATATTACAGAGGCAGGCGCATGGCGCAGCGCGTTTCAAAGGCGAAACCGTGCGCTGCCTCTTCTTCCCTTTTCTGACGCAGTTCAGGCGTCAGCGTCGTCATTTTTTCAAACCCCAGCCGCGCATAGAACGGCGCATTCCACGGTACGTCCCTGAACGTCGTCAACGTCAACGCTGTCAGCCCTCTTTTACGGGCATGGTCTGCCACGCAGGCGATGAGCTGCCTGCCGATCCCTTTTCCCTGCCAGTCCAGATCAACCGAGAGTTCGACAATAAACAGTGATGAAGGATGGGCCTCGGCAAGGATAAACCCGACGGGCTGGTCGTTCGCCAGCGCCAGCCAGCTTAGCCCACGTTCGACATACTCAAGGTGCTGCTCAGTGGAAATGACCTCGCCGTCGGCAAGCCAGGCGAGATCCGGGCTTTCACGAAAGCGCTCGCCCGCCGCGCGTTCAATGGCGGGCAGGGCGATAATGTCGTTAGGGGTAGTGGGGCGAATATGAATGTGCATGGCGGCAAGTATAGCCTGACCCGTCGGCATTATTCCGAGCAGATCAGCACCGGCGAGTAAAAATTGCTGATCACCAGCGCGTCTTCCGGCGTGCGCTCTATCGTCAGGAGCCTTTTATTGCCCAGCGTCAGGCCCGCGACGTACTTTTCAAAGACCCCGGGCGGCATGGCATCGTGGCTAAAACGCTCCAATTTTTGAATGACAATTTCATACAGTTCGCCCTCCACGTGACGCCATTTAAACATCTCCTGGCGGGAAACCTCCCAGCTGCGCGGGGCATTCACCACGCTGCCGTTTAGCGTGATGTATCCCGTTTTGTCGGGATGAAAACGCATAATGATCTCACCGTCAAAAGTGAAATCGTGGCTGTCGCGCCTGTCGGAGAAGGTCAGGTTTCCATCGCAGGCTACCGAGAGCGGGGGCGTGTGGAAGTACCAGGCCAGCGCGGCGCCCAGCAGCAGCAGGTTGAGGATCAGGATTAGCCAAACTTTTTTGTGTCTCATATCACCACTCGTAATAGTAAAGCGTACGACAGGCGCTGGCTTTACCCCGCGTGAGGGAACACTGGGAGAGCACCAGCCGCCCTTCGTGGCCGTAGAAAAGCGTTCTCTGAATGTGCATGTAGAAAATCGAATTTTTCAGGCACGGAAGATGGCCGTCCTGCTGAAGAGTCTGCGCCAGCCCAATCGCCTTCTCATGGAACACGTCCGCCAGCGGCGTAAAGGTGTAGACCGGACAGGTGCCGATATGCGTCAGCAGATGGATCTCCCTTTGTGAATTTTCTGGCTTGATGAGCGCGATCCAGAGGCATAGCGCAACGACGACCAGCGTGAGCGCGCCGCAGAACAGCCATTCCGGGCGAACGCGCCTTGCCGGTTTCGCCGTTTCGGCGGTCGGTGGGGCCTCCTCAAGCGGGGTGACCGTGACGTCTGCGCTGAGCATAAAGCCTGTTTTCGGTACGGTAACGATAAAGAGCTCGTCGGGAAGCAGAGTCGCCAGCATCTTGCGCAGAATGCTGATGTACTGGTTTAAGGAGTTGTTAGACCCCTGGAGCCCTCGCCGATCCCAGACTTCCTGAAGAAAGGTTTCCCGTTCGACCACGTTCCCATGATGCTGAACCAGCAGCCTCAGGATGGTATTGGCCGTACAGGTGAGGAGCTGCGCATCTTCATCCGGCGCATTGATAAGAGAAACAGAGCCGTCCTCGTCGTTATAGACGATGGCGTCAGCAAGCAGGTATTTCATAAGTTGTTGTAATAAAAACAGAGATAACGAATAAAAAGAGAAGGCTTACGCCTTCCGGGCAGCACTGCTGGCTATTTTAACGCCACTGTTACCGATAACATTGATCCAGACAGGATTTTGGGTGGTTTAATAAGTCAGCGTGATAATCACGTCATCAACAAATTCCCCGGTACCGGTTAGCGGCTGTGCCGGGACTTCGCCGTAAACGGTGTAGTTCTGGGTGCCGCCTGCAGGGTTGGTGACCTGCAGCGCATCGCCGCTGCTTTGATCCCCCCAGCGTTGCGTGGCCGCCTCATCCTGCCAGAGCCCGTAGCGCAGGCACTGGCCCTCGCTATTGCAGAGCTGCCGCTGACTACCGCTGGCATGGTTACCTTTGCCCATGGCAAGGGTGAACGCGATTCCGGCCGGACAGCGCGTGGTGACGGTGGCGGTGGATCGCGTCGGGCGCAGGGTAGCGGTGCTGGTCAGGGTGCCGAAGTTAAGCGGAGTTACGCGCTCGATGTAGCAGCCCTGGCTGATTTCGGCCTGCGCGCTGGTGCCGCCCTGCACCTGCTCCCCCTCAGCAGAACCGTCCGAGCAGTTTTGCAGCGCATCCTGACGCACCGCGCTGTGCCAGGCGATGCGCAGATTCATGTTGTAGTTGTAATAGTGGTATGCCGGGAGCTGGCTTTGCCCTGCCGGAATGGTAGCGATAAGCGGAAAGGTACCGCTGACGTTGGCATTGCTTTTCGCGGCCAGGGTCTGCTGGATCAGGTTCCCGTTGCTGGCAGGCCCCAGCTCCTGAGAGCGCGCTGCGCCGTTAAGCAGGCGAAAGAGGAGGGTGTACTGTTTCCCCTCCTGATCCCCCTGCGAGATCATCTCAAAGGGCGGTGCATCAACGCTGCTCAGGCAGACGTTGATATATTCCATCCTGCCCTCGTTGTCGACCTGGTCGGCCTGGCAGCTAAATTTGACCTCGGTGTTGACGGAGGTTGTATTGCCCGCCACGACGTTGCCAAAGTTAATGGCGGGCGTGGAGGTTATCCAGCAGGCTGCCGCCATCGCCTTCACGGACAGGACGAGCAGCAATAATAATGGCGCTCTTAATGACACAGTTGTTCTCCGATATTCTGTATTGATGACGCGGTACGCGGCGCCGGAAGCGTGACCCGGCACTCCCCCTCTCCGGTCTTCACCACCAGTTCACCCGGCAGGGGCGGATCTTCAAGCCAGATAAAGCCGTCGCGTCCTACGATGGTGGCACCCTGCGGCGTTGAAACTACGCTGCCCAGCGGGAGCGGCCTGCGGCGGCTGTCGACCAGCCGGGCCTGAACCGTGACGGCGTGATGGACGTTAAAATCGACTTTTACCGCGCTGCTGTTGCCCGGTCTGGCATGCATGTCGGTGACGGGTGCGATCACGTCGGCAGGCAAATCGAGCGGGTTAATGCTGATTTTGCTGTTGTGGTAACGCGGCAGGTCGGTCAGCAGGAGATAACCGTTCTTATCCGTTTCACCGGCCGGGCGGTTTTCCAGCATCACCGGTACGTGCCCAATGCCGTGCGTGGACACCAGCGCCATGCCCTGCTGGATGTAGCGCAGCGCGTGCAGGCTGCCGTCCAGCAGCGTCAGGCTACCTTCGGCTGAGGCGTACTGGTTGCCCTGGTGAGCACCTTGCTGCAGCCCAACGTGCCATTCGCCCGCCCGGCCCAGATAGCCTACGTCCGCATATCTTTCACGTCGCTCGCCAAAGCCCTGGCCCAGCTCCCATGACCAGCCGCCGGCCTCATCGTCCGGCTGGTGGCGGTAATCCATGCGCGGTTTATCCCGGCTGGCCTGGACGGAGAGCGTGTCCTCGCGACCCAATGGGACGGAAAACAGCAGCTGAACGTGACTCGATGAATCCGTAAACGAGCGGGTATAGCTCAGCGTGGTGGAGATGTGTGCCGGCAGCGACAGCGACCAGGAGGCGTTGAGGTAGCGCTGTGTGCTGCCCTGAATGTTTTGCTGTACCCAGCCCGCGCCCACGGTGCCGAAGTGGGGGACGGAGTGGCTTACCCAAACGCTGTCGCTGCGTCTGACGGGCGCAGCACCGCTCATGCGGGCGTTGTCGGCGAAATCCGCCCCGGTACGGACGGTGCTGGCTGAAATGCCCGTTCCTCTGCCGCTCCACTGCCAGCCGAGGCCCCACTGAACGCCCTGGCCGTAAGGGCTGTCGCTCACGGCAACGTGCTGGCTGACCACCCCTACGGCGGGAGAGACCAGCCAGTCAGTGCCCATACCCACGTTGCGCAGCCTGCGCTGCTGCTCCGTATGCAGTGCCAGCGTCAGGTGATTATTAACCCCATAGCGCCAGCCCGCGTCCAGCAGAGGCGAGGCGGCATAGTCGTCGGAATGCAGGGCGTAGTTTTCCCGCATCCAGCCGATGTCCAGCGAGCCGCTGCTGAGCCCTTCCGCCAGCATGCCCGGCGCGCCGTAGAGATCGAGCTGTACGGCGCGACGCTGGCCGTTGATATCGGTAATGACCACCTCCGCCTGCCCGCTTCCGGTGAAGGAGGGCAGGGTATCCAGCTGAAAGTCTCCCGGCGTGACGCGCTGGCTGCTTTGCTTAAGACCGTCGATATACAGATCGACCGTGGAAGGCAGTACGGCGGTGTCGCTGTAGCGGCTGCGCGGTTCGGTATTGAGCTGGGGATTGAGTTCAAAATTACGCGCCCAGTGTAGCCCGCCAAAGCGCACCTGCCGGCTCCAGCGGGTGCCGGTGGTGATGCTATCGCCCAGCGCCAGAGTGGTCAGCGAGTCGGTGTTATCCCACTGCCAGCGGGTTTCGAGACGCGTGTGGGTCGGTCGACCGGCGCTGTTTTCCTCCCCGGCATGGCTTGAAAAACTGCTGCTGAACGTTCCGGGTAACCCTCCGGACGCGGTCAGCATGGTCTGGGCGTTAAGCTGGCGCTTCCCCTGCGCGTCGCTGGCGTAGAGCGCGTATCCGAGCGTATACGCGCTGACGGGCTGTGCATCAGGATAGCGGTAAAGCGGTGTGGGCTTTGAGACGGTCAGATGCTGCTGGCCCTCGAACGCCTCTGCCTCTGCGGTAATCGACACCTGCTGGGACAGCACGTCGAGATTGACCTTCAGGCCCGGCAGGGACGTTAGTTCAACCCACCCGGCGCCATCGTCCGGGGCGTGAAGCCCCAGCTTTTTCATGTCGCTGCGGCTTATCCATAGCGCATTATCCACCACCCGGCAGGCCCAGAGCTCGCCTCGCGGGGCGTGGTTCACGGTAATGGCCAGCCATTGTACGGTGTCGGCGGGTTCAGCCCGGGCTGACAGCATGAGCGGTAGCCAAAACAGGAGCGCGAGAAGCGAGCGGGCGCAGGGGTATCTGGCTGGCATGGTGGTCATCATTGAGATAGACGCGCAGCGTGCTGAGCGCGTGTCGTGAAGCGTGTTTAAGCGGCAAAAGGGTGGTTTGTCCCGGGAGCACATAGCCCGCCAGGCCTTTAATCGAGCCTACAACCTGCCCATCGGCCGTCAGGACCTCAAGGTGGCTCAGGCGGATGTGGCGGTTTCCGGCGTTAAAGCAGCGGAGGGTGGCCGGCATTTCTGCCTGCTCGCAGCTCAGTGCATCGTGGCTGGCGGGCGCGTCCTGGTTCCCGGCAATAAACACCGGAATCGAGTAGCGCAGCAGGAAGTGCACCGCGTTGGGATTGGCGGCACGGGACGTGGCGTCCGGCAGCTCGTCAATGACCAGCCGGTAACTTTGCTCCTGTGCACGGACGCCAGGCTGCATGACGATAATGCGCACCAGCTGCTGCTGGCCCGGCGCCAGTGATGTCATCGCCGGGCTGCTGACCACCTCCCCGGTGGCCACCAGAGCATCTTTACCGTTTTTTTGCGTCCATTCGTACACCCGAATCTGCGCATGGATGGCCGCTTTCCCACTGTTAGTGAGATAGACCGCCGCTGCCCGCTGATTGCTCTGCAGGTCGAGCGTTACCGGGGCCACCTGAAGCGTGGCGGCCAGCGCGTAGCGCGACAGCAGCGCCAGCATCATGAGCCACAGAATGAAGCAGGGAAGGTAGCGACGCACGATCAGTACTCCAGTTTTAACGTGATATCGTCGCTGTAGGTACCTGCCTGGGCGGTGGTCAGCGCCCCGGCGTCAATGACCCCATACAGCGTTTCCTCCTGTTCCGCACCGTTGCCGGTATCGTCCAGGCCATTCGTGCCGGTGATTTGCGTCTGTTTGCCTTCGTCGGCAAAGAGTTTCCACGCAATCTTCTGCGCGCCCGTTTCGCCGTTTTCTGGCTTCAGCCAGAAGGTACCGTTTTCGCCGTCGTTGCTGGTGGCTGTGAGGGTGAAAGGCGTGCCGTTGGTACAGACAATATCGACCTGCGTTTTGGCCTGGATTTCGCTCGACTCATCGGAGCCGTGACGCGAGAAGTTGAGGTCGTTGGCTTTAAGGGTGCACGACTTCACGACCTCAAGTGATACGTGCATCGTCGCGCTTGCGGTACTGTCTGCGGCGATCGCAGCAGCAGGAAGCAGGAGAACGGAACAACATACAAGGGTGGGAATAATTTTCATGATCTTATTTCCTGACGTGAGTAACTGTGCAATTACAAAGCGAATGACTGAGCGTCCAGCAGGCAGAGTTTTCGATGGAATTCCGCCAGGCTGTGACAACAAAATTTGTTCATCGCGTTACGCTTGTGGGTGTAGATCGTTTTAGGGGACTTATTCATGATTTTTGCGATGCGAACTGGACTGAATCCTTTATGGAGCAACATGCAAACCCGCCTCTCCTGATGCGAGAGCGTGGCGGCGTTTTCGATGGCGAATGTCGTGTCGCTAAAACAGTGGCTTAGCTGCGCAAACGAGAGGTTGTCCGCGACCACTCGGACCCGCTCGTTGCGCAGGCAGGCGTGAACGTCGCAGACCCGCGCGGCATCCGTAAATACCAGCCAGTTCTCTCCAGCGTGTGTATTAAGCAGCCGTTCCTGCAGGTGCAAAAGCCCTTCAGGATTAACGTCATGGATCCAATACATCTCCGGGCGAGGGGTAACGGCCGTCGAGATCATCGAAGTGAGGCCAAGCCATAAAAACGTATTCCCGCTCAGAACGATAACCTGATAACCAGCATTCGGAATGAAAGGGGTCATTTTCTACCCCACAGATAGCCCTGGCCGTAATCGGCCGCGCTGGCGCGGGCCAGCGCGAAATCACCCGCGGTTTCGATGCCTTCGATCAGCACCTTGCTGGCGACGCGCTTGCACTGGCGGGTGAGATGCAGAAACTTTGCCTGCTCGATCCGCCCGTTCCAGAAGGTATGTTTGTCAATTTTGATGCCGCAGAAGCGGATCTGGCTGGTCAGAAGATCGGGAAGAAGGTCTTCGCAGACATCGTCTGCCCACACTTCTATCCCCCACTGATGGAGCGTCGCGATGCATTTCCGCAGTGCCAGGCTTTGCGTATCCTCGAGCTGGACCATCGTATGGAGATCGGTGACCTCGATAGCAAGTCTCTCCGGGCAGGGTGTCTCTTCTTTTAGCCTGTCGAGGAAGTCCGTTTCCAGCAGTAAATCCGATGTCGCATTGAGATAATACTTGTCGCCATCCTTGCAAAACATGGCGTGACGAAGCTGCGCAAAGAAGTGCGCTTTACGCTGCGTCGCGGGCATCGAGCCAAAGTAATCTTCAAGATTGACGTGGGGCTTTGCCGTAGACAATACCTCCCAGGCAATCACATTTTCACTGCGCAGTGCCCGGATGGATTCGAACTTATAGCCGGTTAGCATGATAAAAGTGCGTAACGCTCCGTTGAGATTTCAGGAGCCGCACATTTTATGGATTTGTATTTTGGCAGGATATTTATAGATAAAAATGGCTTATATAAAGAGTTTTTATCTAATTTATAAACCTGATATAGGATTATTTATTTTCATAAGCGCCCGACAGTACGCCGGGCGCGACGCGTATTAACCCGCTTTGCTGACGATTTTGATTTCAACCATGCCGATCCCGAGCTCGCGCGGTGAGTGCCCAAGGATATTCCCCTCGTTCGTGGACTGCGGATCTGGCGGCACGATCACCAGGGTATTGCTGCGCGAAGGGTTCTCAAAATGCAGCGTCTGCGTGCTCACGTCGTTCCCGAGCGTCAGCGTCTGCTCCCGATCGCCCACGCGCACGGGCACGGGCTTGTTAGCGTTAGGGCCATACGCTCTGGCGGTGATCACCAGGTCGAACTGTTCCGGCAGCGGGTGGGCGTACTCAATTTTCACCTCGTTGCCCAGCTGCGCGTTTGACCAGCGTCCCCAGGACTCAGGACGCGAGATGCCGCTAAACTGCTTCACTTCCTCGGGTGCGCCGGCCACGTTAAAGATAAAGCTGTCCGCTTTGTAGCGAATATCGTTATCGCTGACTTTCAGCATGTCGATGTTGTGCTGATAGCGCGCGGTATCAATCACCGTATCGTTGAACGCGGTTTTGCCTTTCCACTGGGCTTTATCCACGTGCTGCACGGTTTGCTCCCCGCCAAGCTGGCCCTGAGAGACGCACCAGTCGGTAGAAAGCGCCAGCGGCTGCGACCAGAGCTGGCCCATTTTGTAGCACCGGTCGACCCAGACGAAATTATCGCGCGGAGCAAAATCGGCCAGCTGATAGCGCAGCGGCGCGGAATATTCGCTTTCCGGCAGCGGCTCGACGCGCCCCGCCGACACGCGCACCAGCAGCGGCAGACGGAAGCTGCTGCCCGAGAAGGCAATCGTGTTTTTATCCCGATCGACGGTAAAGACCTTCATCTCTTTCGGGAAGTTCCACAGGCGGATAATGTCTGGCTTCCAGGCGAGGATTTTATCCTTCATGTTGAGGAACACTTCCGACAGGGATTGCCCCGACAGCGTACTGCGGCCCAGGCCAATAAAGTTATCGCCGCCCAGAATGTCCAGCACGGTTGCGCCGTTATCCATGGAGTTGCGTTTGGTGGCAATTACCTCCTGCTGCGGCTGGTCGCCGCGCAGGACAAAGAACAGGTTGCTGCGGTCCTGCTTGTTGAGCCGATCCCAGGCGCTGTTTTTCATCGCCAGATGGTCAGACGAAACGACGATGACGGTGTTTTTAAACCAGGGCGAGGCTTTGATTTTCTCGACCAGCGCGGCAATGTGCTCCTGACTGCAGGTGACGGCGCTGAAGGACGTGTTGTTTTTGCCGTCCACGTCGTAGCTTTTGCGTTTGCAGCTGCGCGAGACGAACCCGTCCGGATGGTGGGTATCCACCGTCAGCGCAAAGAGGGAGAAACGCTTGCCCGCGCGGGAAAGCTCCTCGAATTTCTTCCAGGTTTCGTCGAGTACCGTATCGTCATAGAAGCCCCAGTCGTTGCGGTAGCTCGGATCGGCAACCGTCGTTTTTAACTCTTCTGAGCCATACAGGTGGTCAAAACCGTGGGATTTCAGGAACACGTCTTTTCCGGCAAAGCGCAGGTTTGCCCCCTGCACAAAATAGTTTTCGTAGCCGGAGTTTTTCAGGATATCGCCGAGGCAAATATTCTGTGGGAAGAACGTCGACATTGAGGCTGAGGCGTTACCTTCAAAAGGCGCGAACAGCGGGATACCGCACTGGGAGGCAACCATACCGGCAATCGTATAATCCGTGCCGGGCAGCTGCATGGTGTGGCTGAAATCGAGACCTTCATTTTTCAGCGCGCCCAGGTCCGGCGTCAGGTTGGGGAAGGCATCGTTATCAAAGTACGTGCGCTCCAGGCTTTCACCGTAGATGTAGACCAGATTGAGCTTCGGGCTGGCGATCGTTTTGGACGGTTCTTTGTAGTAAGCCGCGAAATCCGGATCGCCGTCGCGAGACTGGGATTTCACCAGCTCGGTGATCTGATGGAACGCCGGGCTGGCGTCGACGGAGGCCAGCGCCAGGAACAACGCCAGCAGGCTATAGCCATGATGGTGCGGGTGATGGCGACGTCGGCGCAGCACCCAGGCCAGCGCGCCAAAAATCGTCACCAGCGCGACGATAAGGCCTAGCCCCGGAAGAATGTATTTGCCCACGCCCGCGCCCGTCAGGCTGTTCGTCAGCGTGTAGAGCACCGCATCGTTAATACCCTCACCGGTAAAATAGTCGCTGGCGTATAAGGTAATGTTTAAAATAATAAAAATGCCGAGTACTACCAGCGTGGCGATAAACCACCAGGTGTGACGGCCGGCTTTCCAGGCGTAAACGCCGACAGAAGCCAGAAAAAGGATAAGAGACATGAATTCTGACAACAGCATATCCTCATGACGCCAGGTGCTTCGCTGGCTAACTGTTTATTTTTTGGGTCATACAATGTAATTGCGATGTCGTTAAGCTGCAATTTTAGTGTCACGAAAGTGTGCTGTTGTTAGGATTTGGTTTAGAAAATCGTTTTTATGAAGAAGGTCGCATCCTGACAAACGGACGCTGAGACGGTGGCAACCAGGAAAAACGCTCGTTTAGCGCCGCGTTGCAAGACTATCGCATTAAACGCGGCGTGTTGTGGCAGAAAAAGGGGTGGATCAGGAGATGAAATTAACGCCTTGTTTCAGCACCAGATCGCAGGCTTTGGTTTTCACCTGTTTTGCCAGAGAAGAGTTGCCGAGGGTGCTCAGGTTTAGCTGCTGCCCGTTTTGCGCGTTAAGCAGGCCCTGAATGCCGTCCATATAGTTGGTGTCCGCTTTCTGCTCCTGAGTATCCAGACCCAGTTTACCCAGCACCTGGTTTTTCACGTTTTGCGCGTCGGTCACGGAGGCCAGCTTTTGCTTCGCGCAATATTCCAGAATCCCCGCCGCGTTGTTCATCGTGCCCGCGCTGAGGCTCTGAGAGCTGCTGCCCAGCAGGCTGGTGAGGGAAGAGGCGGAGAGTCCACCCTGAGAGCTGCTGCTCTCTTTGGTCAGCTCATTTGCCGCGCTTGACAGGGACTCCTGCCAGGACGCCGCTTGCGCTGCGCCGGTCACCAGCAGGGCGCCTAAAAAGGTGCTGATTAGAATCTGTTTTTTCATCATGGCTCTCTCAAAAAGGTCCGTTTTGGGCCGAAGGGGTTCCAGTATATACCTATGCCCTGGCGGCGATTCCTGGAACTGTCTTAATACTCTTTGCCGGTAACGCGGCTGCGGTAACTTTCCCAGTCGAAGATGACATACAGGCTGTTACCCAGCTTCATACGATCCATGACGCGTTCCCCCAGCAAGCGGGTCATCTCGTCGATGTTGTGGTTTGTCAGCATGCCGGTGGGGCGTTTGGACGAGGAGCGGCGATCGACAATCTGGTTAATGATCACCTTTTCATAGCGGGATTCTGTCTGAACGCCAATCTCGTCGATGACCAGTAAATCGACATTGCTCAGATCGTTAAGCAGCTGTTCTTCGCTGGTTTCGCGGTTGCTGAAGGTATCTTTCATCGCGGACATGATATCGGCCACGGTGATGATGAGAACCGATTTACCCCGCAGAAGCAGCTCGTTGCAGATAGCGGCTGCAAGGTGGTTTTTTCCGGTGCCCGGCTTTCCGCTAAAGATAAAGCTGGCGATATTGCCGTCAAATTCATCCACGTACTGACGGGCGGCGGCAAGGGCGTTCATCTGCCCGCTGGTTTCGATTTTATAGTTATCAAAAGAGCAGTTCTGGTGCAGGGGACGTATACCGGAGCGGTTAAAGGTGCGCTGCATTTTCATCGCCCGGTTTTCCCGGGCGAGCGCGGCGGCGCGGATCTCACCTTGCTCTTTTTGCCACGCCAGCAGCTCTTCACCCGTGGTAAAGGCGGGCTTCACGTTGGCAGGCATCATTTTTTGCAGACGTTTCATCAGGTCGCCGACGTTCTTCATTTCGCACCTCGGAATCCGCTGGGGATCTGTTTATCCGGTTCGGAAAACGCGTTGATATCGCGTTTGGGCTGGCCGTTGTTGCCGGCGCGGGTAATTTGAAGATGACGCGCGAGCTTTTGCTGCCATTGAATATGGGTGAAGACTTTCCCTTCCGCCTGCCACCAGGCGGTAAACGCGGCGAGCTCTTCCGCGGTGGCCGGTTGTGTTAACGCGATGCCCCACAGCGCGGCCTGCCGCTGAAAATCCTCATCCGGCTGCCAGCCCGCGTACAGGGCAAATTTTCCCATCGGAACGGTCACGGGGACGTTAACCGGTTCATCAAAGAACTGGTTGTCCAGCGTGATATCGCTCGCCGGGCGTGACAGCTGCGCTTCAATCTCCAGAAGCTGCGCCAGGCGTTCCGGCGTGATTGCGTAGAACGCCGGCGCGTTGTCGGCAAAAACCGCAACCGTGCCGCCTTCGGCATGGGTCAACACACCGCGTGGGTCGCGCATAAAGGCATCAATGCCAGCAATGCTGGTGGTCAGAATTCTGGAGGACATAACGCTTACTCTACTGATTACTACGGGCGTGATATGGGCTTATGGTAGCACAGAGAGAGGAAAGGGAAGGAGGGGATTTCCCCGGTGGCGCTGCGCTTACCGGGGCTACAGTCATAGACCTGATAAGCGCAGCACCATCAGGCATTTATCACGCGATGATATTCAGGGTCACGTCGATGTTGCCGCGGGTCGCGTTAGAGTACGGGCAAACAATGTGCGCCGCATCGACCAGCTTTTTAGCTTCCGCAGGATCCATTCCCTCAACGTGGATGTTCAGTTTTGCCTCGATACCAAAACCGGTTGGCAGCGGTCCAATACCCACTTCGCCTTCAATAAAGGCATCTTTTGGCAGGGTGAATTTGTCGCGTGCGGCCACGAACTTCATCGCGCCCAGGAAGCAGGCAGAGTAGCCCGCAGCAAACAGCTGCTCAGGGTTCGTTACTTCTCCGCCCATGCCGCCCATCTCTTTTGGCACGCCCAGTTTTACGTCCAGTACGCCATCGGAAGAGGTCGCGCGACCGTCACGGCCACCGGTTGCTTTTGCTTTGGCGGTATAAACAACTTTTTCTAAAGACATGGCAGGTTCCTCATCTTGCTTTAATGTGTGCTATTAAATAGCGTGCGATATATACGGGTAATAATCACGCGTAAAGTATAGCTTTACGCGCGGTGTAGCTGTTGTCGCAAAAGTTCGAGCTGCTGTTTGAGCGCCAGCAAAGTGTCGGTATCACACTGCGCCGCGCAGCCCACCGCATAGGGAATACCCAATGCCTGCTGCTGCAGTTCACGTCCCGCTTCACTCAGGGTGACGGCGACCTGACGTTCGTCTTTGCGCGAACGGTGACGGTTGATTAACCCACCGCTTTCCAGCCGTTTTAACAGCGGTGTAAGGGTCGCAGAGTCCAGAAACAGGCGTTCGCCGATGTCCGACACCGTGACGTCATCCTGCTCCCACAGCACCAGCATTACCAGATATTGCGGGTAAGTCAGGTTCAGCGGTGCCAGTAGTTGCCGGTACAGCTTGTTAAGCGCCAGATTTGCCGAATAGAGGGCAAAGCAAAGCTGGTTATCCAGCTTGAGCGCAGCGGTTGCGTCGTTCGTTTTCGCGTTCATGAGATGAATATAAGTAGTGTGCGATTTAATTGCAAGCAATTTTATGGGCAGGTGTAGCGGAGCGCCACCTGAACGGCCATTTTGCGGTAGTGCTGGCGCTGAGCCTGTTCGTCCGCCCCGTCTTCAAACAGGAGCGTGAAGGTGTAACTGTTGGCAACGTAGTGAAAGCTGAAGCTGCTTATCAGGCGGTGAAGATCGCGGGCGTCAACCGTCTGGCTGAAGAGCTGTTTTTCTTTGCCCCGGTGCAGGATGCCCTCCAGCAGGTCGAGCGCGCTACGGTTGACCTGGCGAAGATAGCTCGACTGCTGCATGAAGCGGCCCCGCTGCATGTTTTCCATGCAGATAATCCGGATGTAGTCCGGGTGGTCGGCGTGATAGTCAAAGGTGGCTTCAACCAGGTTCACCAGCGCTTCGACGGGGGGCATTCCCGCCAGGCTTAGCGCTTTTTCACTGGCGCGAATCTGGGTGTAAACATGTTCCAGAACCAGGAGATAGAGATTCTCTTTATTCTTAAAATGGTAAACCACCATGCGTTTGGTGGTGCCCGCTTTTTCCGCGATCTGCTCCATGCGGGCACCGTTCAATCCATACTCGGCAAAAAGCGCGATGGCGCTCTGAAAAATTTTCTCTTTCAGGCTGGATTCTTCGCTGTGCTCGGGGTGTTCGCTGCCAGGGTTAGCCACATCCTTTCCTTATTTTCACCAAACGGACCAGAAGGATTATCTCCATGGCAGCGAAATAACACAAATATCAAACGCGTGGGCGTTTGCGGTACAGCCACAGCCCGGGGATCGACAGGCCGATGGAGAGCGCGCCGACGATGGACGAGGCCTTAAGAAAGTTGCTCAGGAGGAGAATCATCTGCGGCTCGGTGTAGCCAAAATGGCTGATTTTCACCGCGGATATCATTGCCGTATACGCAGATATGCCCGGGAACATTGGGATCACGGCGGCGACGGTGAACACCTTGGGATGCGCCAGATACCAGCGCGACCACTGGATGCCGATACTGCCAACCAGCATGGAGGCCATAAATGTCGACCATTCGATGTTAAATCCTGCGGTCATCATCACCATTCGCGAGCCATGGCCAATCGCGCCCAGCAGCGCACACCACCGCAGAGCGCGTTGCGGAACGTTAAACACCATCGCAAAGCCGACGGCAGGAATGGCGGCCAGAAGCATGTCCTGTGCCAGCGCCAGCAGAAAATCTATCACGCCCATCCGCGTAACCCCCAGAGCGTCATGGCCATCACTACGCCGATGCAGGTCGCCAGCGTCAGCAGGCTGGCAATAGCCCAGCGTGCCAGACCGGTATTGATGTGTCCTTTAAACATGTCGGCAACGGCGTTGATCAACGGAAAGCCCGGAACAAGCAGAAGCACGCTGGCAGCCATGGCAATCGTCGGGGTAGTGGCAAACTGCGGCAGGCGCAGCAGCAGGCCGGAAACCGTGGTGGCGACAAATGCGGTAATGCAGAAGTTAATTTGCGGATGCAGCTGTCTGTGCGTCAGCAGCTGGCGAACGTACATGGCGATACTGCTGGCGAAAAAGGTGACGATCGCGCCGTCCCAGCCGCCTTTATTGAGCTTACAAAAGCAGGCGCAAGACAGCCCTACCATCACCACGACAAGCCAGCGCGGATAACGTAATGGCTTAATTTGGTTGAACCGTTTTTCAATCTCCCGAAGATCGAGAAGCTTATGTTCAGCAAGGATGACGATGTGCTGCACTTCGGTCACGACGTGCATGTTAATGCCGCGGTCATGGTTTTTGCGGGTGGAGGTCAGGCACTGACCGTCTTTGATCGTGGTCAGCACGATGGCGTTGGATGAAATAGCGCTTTCAACGCTATCCATACCCAGCGCCAGTCCCAGCCGGGTGGAAAGCTCCTCAACCAATGCGCTTTCCGCGCCGTGCTGGAGCAGAAAAAGACCGCACTGAATACATTGCCGCGTGATAGCACGCTGCGTTGACCGATCTGCCTGCATGTATTGTCCTGAAGAAGGTGGAAAGTTGCCGGTTGGCCCATAGCGATTATTTTTAGCACAAAGTGCAGTGCCACTTGCTGTGGGCCAGATCAAGGTTTATGCAAACAGTTGCTGCCCTTAAGTGCGGAAGGGGTTGGGATTAATTCATCATTTTGGTGAATTATTAATATTAAAATATAAGTTATTTATATTTAGTTATTCTAATTTTATATTGTAGTTATTTTAATGACACTGCAATTAAATTTAATTTCGCTTTGTGAGATATTACTGCTGTTTAGGCATTTCTTAAACTAAGAATACATCTTATCTTCTGCTTGCATTAACCTGCTTTACACTCAGGGACGAAAAATACTCATACGTTGATGCATTTTAACGTTACTCATCACATGAAGAATGGACACGGAGGGTCTATGTTGTCTTTGCACGGTAAGCATAGCGTTATCATTAGCCGGATACCGGTCATGCAAAACGGGTTAGGGGGCGTGATGACTCGCCATTTCCCCGATTTTGAATTGACCTATTGCAGCTCATTGCAGGAGTTAACACTGCTCCAGCTACGCCGCGCTGACGTCATCATTGCCGATATTTCAGGCGAATACTGGAATCCTCGGGGCGCGCTCGAAGAGTATTTCAGTTTATTGAATCAATACCGGAACATTCACTGGATCTTTTTAGTTTCGCGTCCGCTTAACCCTATTGCCGTTGAGTTACTTGTGCGCCCGGAAAGTACGTTGCTTTCTGATATTGAACCCATTGAAGGGCTGGTTAACGCTATTCGGGCAGGTAGCGAACGCGCAGAGCGGGTAAGCCAGGCGTTGCTAACCCCGGAACCTCAAAGTCCGGGGGAAGAAGAAGAACAGGTTATCGCGCTCACGCACTCCGAACGCAAAGTATTGCGGCTGTTAGGTAAAGGATGGGGGATTAACCAAATCGCCACATTGCTCAAGAAGAGCAATAAAACTATCAGTGCGCAGAAAAACAGTGCGATGCGACGGCTGTCATTACGCAGTAATGCCGATATGTACGCCTGGATAAACAGTACACAGGGAATGCGAGAGCTGAGTTTGATGTCAGCCTATGGAGAGTTCGAGGAATGGAAAAAACCGATTCAACAAGACATATCGCCATCGTCGAAAATTGCACGATGAGTGCTGTTGGGCTAAAGCATCTTTTTGCGATGCCCGGCCTGAATCATTATCAGCTGCATCTGTTTAGTGAGTTTGACAGCTTTAAGAAAGCACTTCAGCACATCAATTTTTTCTCGCTGATCTATTCATATTCCGATGCGCGAGAAGAGCGTCGTCGCTGCCTGGCGCACCTGCGGGATTTTGCGTTTACGCATGGCCATATCCAGCGCATTATCCTGGTCGCTGATGAGATGGAAGCAAGATTAATTAGTCATCTTTCCCCGTCACGCCTTCACGGTGTGGTCAGCAAATCGCTGACGCTTGAGCGCCTGCAGAATGAACTCATGGTATTGCTGAGTGAAACCCTGCGCATCAATGACAATATGATGAATCACTGGTACCGGAGTCAAAGCAGAATGTTAAGCCCAACGGAACGGGCAATATTGCGTTATATGTCTTGCGGCTATTCCATTCCTCAAATCGCGGCACAGCTTGAACGCAATATTAAGACCATCCGGGCGCATAAGTTTAATGCGATGGTGAAGTTGGGGGTAAACTCTGACGTAGGGCTACTCGATGCGGCGGATATTATTACCCACCTTTCTGCAAGAGAACCGCGAAGTTCGGCACTCAGCAAGCCGACCTTTTTATAACCTGCCTGTTGCGCGCCAGAAAGGATCTGGCGCATCAATCAGATGCAAACATCAACCCATTTTGCGGACGTCAGCTCTGCCATTCTGTCAGGTGAGATACGAACGGCACTATGAATTGCGCCTGCGGCGGGCAGGACTTCGGCGTACTGCTTTAACGAGATGTCGCAGTAAACCGCGAGCGGGTTTTCCAGGCCGAACGGGCATACGCCGCCAACGGGATGACCGGTGATGGTCACCACTTCATCACTGCTGAGCATGCGCGCTTTTGCACCAAATGTGTCTTTCAGCTTTTTGTTATCCAGGCGCGCATCGCCTTTCGCTACCACCAGAATCACCTCATTTTTCACCTTTAATGACAAGGTTTTGGCGATTTGTCCCGGTTCAACACGATGGGCGGCAGCAGCCAACGCAACGGTAGCGGTACTCTGGCTAAGTTCAATGACGTCTATATCCGGCGCATTGTCGGCAAAAAACTGCTGTACAGACTGCAAACTCATTGTTTCCTCCTGACAAATATCCTGCGTAATCTGTCATAAGAATTTATGCTCTGTAAATATCTCTTCAGTAACAAATATCCCGAACGGCTGATTTCTGGATCCTCTTCACAATCACGGAAACCGGTTACAGTAACCGGTTGCAGAGCGTGATGCGTCGATTAATACTGAGTACGTAACGTCCCCTGTATCCAATAATAAGAGCAAATTATGAAACCATTCCGTCTGAGCAGTACCCCTGGTCCACAAGCCAGCAAGGTTGTGAAGGTGATTTATGGAACAACGTGCGGCGCAAATGTGCCCGTAACAAACGTCTGACAGGAGATCTGCCATGTCTGCCAACCATGCTGCGTTTAACCTGATATTCCGTTTTGTTGAAAATTACGTGAGCCCGATTGCCGGGCGGATCTCTTCCCAGCGTCATGTCATGGCTATCCGTGATGGGTTTATCTCCGCGATGCCATTTATGATTGTGGGTTCATTTTTGTTAGTGTTCGCATACCCGCCGTTTTCGCCGGATACTACCTGGGGTTTCGCCCGAGCATGGCTGGATATGGCGAAGCAGTTTGAAGGCCAGATCCTGACGCCGTTTGATATGACGATGGGCATTATGTCCATTTATATTTGTGCGGCCATTGCCTACAACCTTGGCAAACACTATGTCAAATCGCACCAGTTAGACCCGTTTATGTGTGCCATGCTGTCGCTGATGGCGTTTCTACTGGTCGCGGCACCGAAAACCAAAGGCACGCTGCCAGTCGACAGCCTGGGTGGGACGGGCATTTTTACCGCGATTCTGGTGGCGATCTACTGCGTTGAGATGATGCGTTTCCTCAAGGCGCATAACATCGGTATTCGCCTGCCAGACCAGGTTCCTCCGATGATCAAAAACTCTTTTGATCTGCTCATCCCGGTGCTGGTAGTGGTGTTGACGCTTTATCCTCTGAGCCTGCTCATTCAGTCTCAGTTCGGCATGCTGATCCCGCAGGCCATTATGTCGGTCTTTAAACCTTTGGTTTCCGCAGCGGATTCCCTGCCTGCGATCCTGCTGGCCGTGTTGATTGGCCATCTGCTGTGGTTTGCCGGGATCCACGGCGCCGCCATCGTCTCCGGGATGCTGCAGATGTTCTGGCTGACTAACCTGGGCGCTAACCAGACCGCGCTGGCCGCCAGCCAGCCTCTGCCACATATTTTTATGGAGGCGTTCTGGACGTTCTTTATCGTGATTGGCGGGTCGGGCGCCACGATGGGGCTGGTGATTTGCTATCTGCGTAGCCGTTCAGCGCATTTACGCTCTATCGGGCGTTTGAGCGTGGTACCCAGCTTCTTTAACATCAACGAACCCGTCATTTTCGGTACGCCAATTGTGATGAACCCGGTGTTCTTTATTCCGTTTCTGCTGGCACCGATGGTAAATGCAGTGCTGGCCTGGGCGGCGATGACGTTTGACCTGATTGGCCGCGTCATCTCAGTGGTCCCCTGGACGGCACCGGCGCCAATAGGCGCAGCGTGGGCTCTGGGCTGGGATTTCCGCGCGGCTATTCTGGTTGTGGTTCTGGCCTGCGTATCGGCAATCATCTACTTCCCGTTCTTCAAAGTGTACGAGAAACAGCTGCTGGAGCAGGAAGCGGAAGAGGCACAGCGTAACGCGGAAGAGGACAATCAGCAGGTGGCTTAGGTAAAAGCAAAACGGCAACTCAGGTTGCCGTTTTTAGTGTTTGTTCCCTCTCCCTGTGGGTGAGGGCATCAGGCCGGGGAAGACTACTTCAGCGTGCAGTCCCCGCACTGCTTAACATCTGGCAGACGGTAGCGCTGGCAGCAGGTGCGGCGAACCAGAAGCCCATCACGGAGCACGACAGTACGGAATAACGGGTTGTCGCGACCATCGGAAAGCTGTTTTGCAAAGAAACAGGACTGACGCAGGGCATCAACGTTCTCATCACCAAGCAGAGGCTTCATTTCCGTTAAATACCAGTGGATTAAATAGCCCGTATTGCTCCAGATAAGCTTCGCGTTAATTTCTCCCGTCGCTTCAAGCGCTTCCACCACCGGGATCAGGGCCTGGATGATAAGCTGCTCCATGCGCTCCTGAGCCGTCAGGCGTTCCGCGTTCTGGTCTTCGTGCAGATCAATCCAGAAACAGGCCGCACGCCCGGTTTCGTGAAACTCGACGTGGAAATTATCCGGCGAGAGTTCCAGCATGCTCTTCTGGGTTAACAGCGCCAGCATGAGGGGAGGCACCATCAGCCCGATATACCACTGCGCCCAAAGAGAGAGCAGTGGTTTATTTTCCCGCGTAAGAGTGGGCTGATTGCGATAGATATGGTCCGAATAGGTGGCCAGAAGCGACTGCATTTTTGTCGGTTGACGCCACTCTGAGAGCGTCATGGCGTGGTTCGGGTGCGCTTCATCAAGCCGGATAAAGTCCAGCAGGTGGGCACGCGTCTCCGCAATTTTATCCCGTATGGCATCCGCAAGCGAAGCATTCCCGCTGGTGAGGGGCGCTCGCCAGAGGAGGGGTTCGACGATGTGTGCGGTATGCGTAGCCATAGTATAGATAGAAATCTAAATGATAATGATTGCCAATCCTAACTATTGCTCATACCAATGGCAAGACTTTTGTCCGGGTGACACCGCCGTGATGTTTACGCCGTCTGCAGCTCTTCACTCAACAGAATGTTATTGCGCCCCATATGCTTTGCTTCGTAGAGGGCTTTGTCCGCTTTTTCCAGCGCGCCTTCCACGTCTTCATCCTCGAAAATGGCAATACCAATGCTGATGGTGACGTTTGTCGCGACACTCTCGTTAAACAGATGTGGGATTTTCAAATCGTAGACTTTCTGACGGATCCGCTCTGCCGTCTGGCGGGCATGTTCGAGTGAAATATTGGTCAGCAGCACCATAAACTCTTCTCCGCCAAAACGCGCCACAATATCGCGAGAACGCACGGCGTCGCGGATTGCCGCAGAGACGCGCTTCAGCGCCTGGTCGCCCATCATATGGCCATAATGATCGTTATAGGCTTTAAAGTGGTCGATATCCATCAGCAGAACAAAGTGCTCGCCATTTTCTACCGTCGGCAGGTTCTCCAGACGGCTTTGCAGACCACGACGATTATAGAGGCCGGTAAGCGGGTCCATCATGCTGAGATCGGTAAGGGTTTCTCGCTCTTCCAACAGGCGTGAGAGCAATTCCTGAGCAAAACGATCGTTACGCGTTTGCAAAATGTTATGAATAGCAATTGCCACCACAGGAAGTGCGAAAGAATAGGTCATTCTCAGCCATATATCGTGATCGCTTAACCACAGACAGGCAATAAAGGTGGGCAATGAGTGCAGCGTAAATGCTTTGATATTACTGGCGAATGCCAGCGTTCCGATAAAAAGTACCGTTAATAGAGCGATTAACAAATACGTCGCGTGGTCGTGGGTAATTAAGGCGAATTTAGACACAATTTGCCATGCCCACAAAATACCGAAGATCCCTGAAACAACGGGAATATTTATCTTCCGCGCGCGCTTTCTCCAGTGCCAGACGAACAGGCCGGTGCTGATGGAGAAAATAGCAATAAGTGGGGCAGATAACAGGCGTACAGAATTGAGCGGATTTGTTACCGAGAACACTGCCGAGGTTGCGTTCAGAAATAAAAATAAACGTAACGACAATTGATATTTTCTGTGAACCAAAGACCGCCAGGATTGTGATGTCATAGTCGTGCGTTTTTATTAAAATTTAATTAAAACAAATAAGTAGGTGCCGTTTCGCAATAAAACATGCAAATAACTCAAAGAGTAATTATCAGAAAATCTTTAGATGTTGTTAACAGGTGTGCAATTTATCACCTTAGGCAATTCCTGTCATTACGGGAAAGGTAAAGGTCGATGGATTTTGATTCATTCAGCTGACAAATGATAATGTGTGTCATATGATATTAGTTATCATTATCGTTGTGAGAGGGCAGATCATGTTGAACAGGGCGCTTGGCAGTGGTTGGGGGGTATTGCTACCGGGAGCCATTCTCGGCGGGTTGATGTTTGCCGATCTCTCCCTTGATACCTGGAAAGCGATCATTGTGTCAGGACTGTTAGTCACGTCAGGCATGATCTGGCATAAGCAGCTGCGCCACTTTGTTTTACTGCCATCATGCGTAGCACTGGTCAGTGGAATTCTGGTGATACTGATGAGTTTGAAATAACAGGGAAAACAAGAGGAACTTCAGAAGGGATGTAAGATAATTGGTGCGAGGGGGGGGACTCGAACCCCCACATCCTAAGGACACTAACACCTGAA